>DASYSA010000511.1:0-18056 GCA_036003885.1 Blastocatellia bacterium
AGCGGCCGTTTCCTGCTGAGGCTACGGTGATACTACGATGACGCCGGCAGTACACTCTTTTTCGTCAAGGCCAGTTCAGGTGTACGCGCGATCAAGAAGAATCCAAAAATAAAGCTCGGCCACAGTTGTGAGCAGAGGCGATTCAAAGAAGTCAATACGTGCCAATAAACATCGCGGGGGCTGAGCACGTAAATCATGAAATATCCGGCCAGCATGATGCCCAACACCCCAAACGTTACAAGCACGCTCGCCTTGTCAGTTTTTTCAATCGCTGCTCCCACAAGGAGAACATAAATCGCCAGCAGCGGCATGACACTGACAGACCAGTCGCCGAAGGAGAAGGTCTGCTCGAAGAAAGCCCTGGCGATTATTCGATACCTGGCAAACTCGGTGATCTTTGCCATAAAAGGTGGCCCTTCTGTAGGAGACAGTAGTCCATTGGGCTGGGCGAGCCCCATTTTCAAGTAAAGGACAACTGTCATCACTGGGATGAGGCCGGCCGCAAAAAAAATCATCTCCCTCAAATACGGCTTCAGGCCATGCCTGGGAACAACAACGGCAAAACGAGCCACGACTATCGCGAGTGCAAACAGGCTTCCTTCGTTTTTTGTCCAGGCCGCAAGTCCAGCCGTCAGGCCCGCCAGGAATAAGAAGCGATTATCGCCTTCCGGAGACCTGTGGTGAAAACTCAACAATACAAACGTCGCCAAAAAAAAGAAGCTTATAGGAATGTCTGTGTATTGGTTGGCGCCATGTGTTATCGAGAAAGGAGTGCACAGCAAGATCAGTCCAGCCAGCAAGCCCTGGCACTTGCTTCGCAGGATCGATAGTGCGGAAGCCGCTACTCCGGCGGTCCCAAGCGTAAAAAGCATTGCCACCAGTGGCGGGACGGCTACCGACTCCCTACCCATAAGGGTCCAGATTCCTGCGATCGTCGTGGGTATGAGCAATGGATAATCGGTGCCAGTCCAATATAACGGTTCCGTATAGAGATCTTTCCAGTATTCACCCGCTCTGAACAGGAACCTTGCCTTCATGTTGTAGATAGCCCAGGCATCCCATTCTCCGTGCGGCCGTCTTAATGAAATTAAGATAAAAGTGAGCGAGGCTGAAACAAAAGCAATAAGGAGAAGGATCGAGAGAAGCAATCGAAGCTTGGGTCTGGACGGAGTCTCCTCAGGGATTTCGCCGACAGGCGAGTTCTTCCGTGCCTTGACTGCGTAAAATAACAGGGTCGTGAGAATCGCCAGCAGCGCAATCTGGAACGAGACAAATGCAATCCTCGATGGGCCAAGAATGAGGAGCTGGACAAAATATGTGCAGGAAAATATTCCTAATCCGATTCCGACCGCGAGGCAGATTTTCAGGGGAAGACTTGATAACGGCTTTCGGTACGGCCACACGAGAAAGATCAAGACCAGCGCAATCAATTGGGGTATCAGGATGGAGACCAACAAGGATGCGATCATTTAAGCTCACGCATAATCAGCTGGACTCCGTTGCCGAAGTCGATGACTTTCCTGCCTGCAGATTCTTCAGTAGTAGGTAGTCCACCAGGAGAACTGTAATAGCCGGCCAAAGGACGGTAGTTGCTTATTATTAGATTCTGTCCCAGCGTTGGCGAAACGATTATCGGCGCAAGAGCATATTGCGTCAGGAACCACTGTTGAAGGTCGCCGGGGTCGCCAAACATTAGTTGTTCAATAGTGGCAGGTGCGCCATTCGGCCAATAACCAACAACTCCGTGCGATGGCAAACTCTCCTTGACCTTGTCGAATCGTTTTTCGTTGAGAGTTACTTCGTCGCTGCCTATGAACCTGGGGTCAAACCGCACCCATTTAACAAGCAGCTGATAGCTGGAGAGAAGCGAAAAGAATACTATAAGTAATATCCCTAACCTTACCCGTGCCGAGTAGGCGAAATTCATACAACACCATTCTGCTTGTAGTAGAGTGTAATCGCTGCTCGCTCTTCCGACTGGGGGAGTAACAATAATTGCGACAGGCTCGATTGTCAATGATAGGATCATTCAAGCTCAGGCTTAATCAGCCTGACTCCTTTGCCGAAGTCGAGGATTTTCCAGCCAGCCCCATATTCCCTAATGATAGGATTGTCACCAGGAAGATAGACGCCAGCCTCAGCAGCGTAAATGCAGATTACCCGACTATGTCCCTCCGTTGGTGAAACGATCACCGGCGCAAGAGCATATTGCGTCAGGAACCAATTTCGAAGGTCATCAACGTTGCCAAACTGTAGTTTGTCAACAGTGGTCGGTAGGCCATTTGGCCGATAACCAATAACTCCGTGCGATGGCAAACTCTCCTTGATCTTGTCGAATCGTTTTTCGTTGAGAGTTATTTCGTCCCGGCCTATCAACCTCCGATCATACTGCATCGGTTGAACAAGCAACTGATAGCTGGAGAGAAGCGAAAAGAATGCTATGAGTAGTATCCCTAACCTTACCCGCACTGAGTAGGCGAAATTCATACAGCACCATTCTGCTTGTACCAGATTGTAATCGCGCTCGCTCTTTCGGACCTGGGGAGAGACAATAATTGCCACATGCCCGATTGTCAACCGCAGCCAAAAACGTGGGAGTGTGGAGGAGAGTGTTGAACAAGAGAAGTCCGAGATGGCCATGAACCGGGGTTCCTGCGGCCAGAGCCGCTCTCTCGGCCAACGCTTTCGGTCGGACAGGGAATCCAATGGAAACCAAAACGGCCCCAGAGCGGTATTAGCAGATGATATTCTGCGCGGCGATCCGATTCGCAGCCGCGGCGCAGCCGTCGCAAAGGAATGAATATGACTCTGAAAAGATGTTTGGCCTGGCCCCTGATCGTCCTATCGGTCTTTTCCCAGTTTTCCGTCGTTCTTGCCCAGGACCAGGATCAAGTGGCAGAGCAGGCAGCCCTGGAGAAGAAGGCGCTGGACTTGCTCGACCGCATTATCGCCGACGGGCGGTCACTGCGTCTGCCTGAGAACCGTGCTCGAGTTCAGTTCTCGGCTGGGGACCTGGTGTGGCAGCGTGACGAGAAACGAGCTCGGGGCTTTTTTGCCGAGGCGGCCGCCAGTTGCGTCGAGATGATCAGCGCCATCGACGTCACCAATCGCCGAGGCGACAACCAGATTCAAGTGGCGTCTCAGCTCAGGCAGGAGATGTTGATGGTTGTGGCGCACCGGGATCCCGAGCTTGCGCTCGAGTTCCTGCGCGCTACCCGGCTTCCTACTCCGCCTCAAAATGATCCGGCGTTCATGCGCGGGGGCCGTCGACCGGAGCAGGATGCGAATCTGGAGGCTACCCTCCTTGTCCAGCTTGCGGCTAACGATCCGAAGCTCGCTCTGAAACTCGCGGAAGAAGCACTGGATAAGGGTGAATTCTCCGGCAGGCTCGTCCAGTTGCTGACACAGCTACAGGACAAAGATAAAGCGGCGGCCGACAAGCTTGCGGAGAAGATAGCTAGAAAGCTCCGATCTGAAAACCTGCTGACAAATCAGAGTGCGAGAAGCCTTGCGACCAGCCTCCTGAGTCGAGGCCCTCGCGCAGGCGGGTCAGATGGCGGTTCGTCAGCCTCAAGTTCGACCTCGGCGCAGCTGCTCGAAGCGACTGCCTATCGCGATCTTATGGAAGGGTTGATAGCCGCCGGGCTCAGTGTTACTCAGAGTGCGGGCCAGACAGCGACGCCAGGACGGCCTGGAGCGGGCAGGGGCGGCCGCGGCCCTGGCGGGTTTGGTCCTCAGTTCGGCCAGAATGGCGGAATAGGATTGTTAATGGCCTTACAATCGCTCCTTCCACAGATCGACAAGAATCTGCCGGGACGGTCTCAAGCTGTCCGGCAGAAACTGAAAGAGATCGGGGTGAACGCGGATGCGCGAGGCGCGGCGCGGAGTGAATTGAACAACCTCACTCAGCAGGGTTCCGTCGATGCCATCCTTCAGGCTGCGTCCACTGCTGCGCCTGACATTCAGAATAGACTGTACCTCCAGGCGGCGCGAAAGGCGCTGAACGAGGGGAGTGTGGAGCGCGCGACTCAGATTGCAACGGACCATCTGAATCCCGAAATGCGTAAGGCGATGCTTCAGGAGGTTGACCGTCAGAAGCTGGTGAAGGCGGCTTTGGAAAACAAGGTCGAAGAGATCCGACCGGCGCTTGCCGCCCTGCGGCCGGATGAGGAGCGCATCAACGTGCTGACCCAAATGGCCACTGCGGTAGGACAGGCGGGCAATCGAAAGCTGGCCATGGAACTTCTGGATGAGGCGAGTGGACTGGCTGGGCGCCGGGCGGAGAACTACGCGCAGTTGGAGGCTCATGTGAAGCTGGCGCACGCCTACGCCGCGTTGGATCCGGCACGCAGTTTCGACGCGTTGCAACCTGGCATCAACCAGATCAACGAAATGCTCTCTGCAGCCACCCTGCTCAATGGATTCGAAGTGCGAGTGTTCAAGGACGGTGAAATGCCGCTTCAGGGCGGGAGCCAGTTGAGCGACATAATCACGAGCTTTGCAAGAGAGCTTGGCTCGCTGGCACGTCTTCAATTTGACGCTGCTCAAGCCGCGGCGGAAAAGTTCCAGCGCCCGGAGGCGCGGATAATCGCACACCTGGCCATTGCTAGGGGCGTGCTCGAGGGAAACAGAGCGGGTTCGGAAACTACTCCGCCGGCACGGTAGGGGAAAGAGGTTCGAATATTTCCTTTCTGTCTGGCAACCCTACAGATTCAGTTCTCCCCTGCTCGGGAATGGTGCATTCTACGTGCTTCTGAAATCAGATGTCTCAATGGTGTGGGGTCAAAGCTTGCCTCGATCACTGACCACGACATCCTGCCTTCATCCAGCTCAACTGAGTTACCTGCCAGCGGGTGAACCAATAGCCGATCAGTAGTTAGAGGCTGTGCGTCTTCGGCCGACTGCTTATCTCGAATAGCTCTCTCTGGGGAGTGCGATGGTCTCGACTGATCCTTGGCACGAGCCTTGTTGGATGAGAAAAGGTACATAGGCGCGAATGTCGCCTAAAATACTTCGAGGAGATACCGATGAAAAGAGACCAGTTGCATGAACTTCTATATCAAGCGTTGGAAACCGAGATGGGTGGCATACAAGTCTACACAACAGCATTGCGCTGTGTAGTGAACGACGAACTGAAAGAAGAATGGGAAGAGTACCTCGAGCAGACACAGAAGCATCAGCGGATCGTTCTCGATATATTTGAGAAGTTGGGCCTCGACCCCGAGACGGAAACCTCGGGCCGCAAAGTTGTGCGGCATATCGGGCTGTCGCTGGTGGAGGCGATGGAGATGGCCATCACTGCCGGCGATCCCGCTGCGGCGCAGTTGGTAGCCGGGGAGTGCATTGTCCTCGCCGAGTCGAAGGACCATCTCAACTGGGAGCTGCTCGGGCAGGTAGCGAAGGATGTTAAGGGGACCGAGGCGAAGGCGCTCAAGGAGGCTTACGAGCTGGTCGAAGACGAAGAAGACGAGCATCTCTACCACACTACCGGATGGACGCGAGAATTGTGGATCGAAAGCCTTGGGCTACCCGCAGTCATTCCTCCGCCGGAAGAAGAGAAGGACGTGAAGACGGCAATCGGGGCCGCCCGCGCGAAGCACGCTCGAAAGGGGATGCTCTAGAGAGGGGCGACGCTGTACCGGGTCGTCCGTCATGGAGTCGTACGCAGATCTTCGTCCCCCAAGCAAGACCTCTGCGTTCCTCCGCGTTCTCCTGTTGGCTCTTCTCGAGCCAGTCAATGACAGCGGAGGACGCAGAGAGACTTGCTACAGGAAACTGGTAGTTGAGGGCTCGTTACCGAGGGAGGGTTTTTATGGAGGGTCCTGCGCGGGGATGTCTCGCAGGTTTAATTTCATGGAAGCTTGGCGGTGGCCTGGTTTCCACAATTCTGATCTTCATAATCGCATACTGGTTGCTGGGTCACGTGCACTGCTGATTTGAACAGAATCTGCGCTCCGCCAGTCTGGAATGGTCACGAATCAACAAGTAACTCGTTAGCGAAGATTTGCGTTATTCGCTGATTGTCCGGGCCGCGAGCGCCTACTTGGGAGCCTCGGCGGCGATGTAGTGAGTCGTGACCAGGTCAGAGTAAGTCTGATAACGCTTCTCGTCATAGTCCCGCAAAAAGACGCTCATCTGCTCCAACAGTGTCGTGGAGCGATGGCCCGGCAGTTGGGCGGGATGTGAAAAGCGAGTATTGGGGACCGCGCGGATGAAGAGGCTCCGTTCGTTGATCGGCAGCTTGCGCACGTTCTCAGCGAAGCCGGTAAACGATCCGCCCTGGAACAGGTACTGCTCCACATTCGACGTATAGAAGGCCGTAACCGTAAAACCGTTCTTGCGCAGATAATCTCCAACAGCCGCCAGCGCCTTCTTACCGCCGAAATCACCGACCACGGGAATTACGAGGTTTTTGCGCTGCAGGTCGCGCACGAACTCGTAGTCCTCTTTCGTTGCCAGGAAGTTGCCGAGCTTTCCATTCTGGTCGGTCTGAGCGATGAGATCTTTCAAGCTGGGAAAAAAGCCGCCGCGCATCCCATCCATTCGATATGCGATCTCCAGACCATCGTTGCGGAAGTTCTTGTACACATAGTCCAGGCTGGTTTGATCAGCTTCGGAGAGTGAGACCTGAAAATCATCCTTGATCGCCTTACGGATGGCGGCCAGATTTGCCGTGTACGCCCGATCGTCTGCCGAGGCCTGGGTGAAGAAGGCGAGTATTTCATTCACCGAAGCGTCGGCCGCCGGAGCCTTCTCTTTGGGCAGAGGTTTGCTCAAGAGAAGGGACAGGTATTGGACGCGATTGGAAGCGAGATGAAAGATAGCCTTGAACATCAGATGTTGAATCATCGCCTGTCTGCGGATGTCGACGATGAAGGCTATGCGCGGGCGCACTTTCGCTATGTAAGTGAAATTCTGCTCAGGCCCGACGCCAAGATAGGCCCCTCCGCTAGCGCCAAGTTCGCGCAGCTTGTCCACCACGTGCAGATAAGAGGTCTCATTGGAAGTGAAATTGTCGGAGCGAAAGTATCCGCCCTCTTCGGAGAGGTCGCGAATCAGCCGAGAAAACTCCGCGGCCGACAAGTTCTCAGGCGCTGCGGGTGGACGCGAGGAGGTCCGGGGACCCGATGCAGCAGCCGCGACGATCAAGGCCAGCGCGAGAACTGACGCCGGGATGCCGGCCTGCCAGGCCAAACGGCGACGGATGCGGTCGAAAGCGGAGAAGCTAGAGCCCTCGACAATCGAACCCTTCTCTGGCGGTTCCGGCATACGAGACATCACATTCATGCTTGGATCTCCTTCATCTTCAGAGAGTGGAATGCTCAAGAGCATATATCTGAAGATCGGATGTCGTCCAGAGGTTAGAGGTGGGCGGAGTTGTTAGAGCTTGAAGTCTGCGGCGAAGTGCTCCTTTCGGCAACGGTCCCGCCTCCGCGAAGCACGCAACTCCGGACTGAAGCCCGGCAAGACTCGACTATTGTTCTTCGGCGCCAAAGACTTTGAGCCACCCGGTGGTCAGTTCGGCGCCCGATAACGGACGCTGCGATACGAAGCGTGACTCGCGTTCGATCGCGATGTTGTGCGCGCCTGCACGCCCCTCCTTCGGCAGGTATTCGAGCCCAAGAGCTACCTTCGCATGAGCCTCGGCCAATTCATGAAGAGCGACGCTTTCAAGCGGCACAATGCGCTTACTCCTCAAACTCACCCATCTCGTCGCAGGATTCATGGCAATCAGTGAATCGAACCCTTCTGGAGGCCGCTCCTGCTGAACCTTCTGTCCGTTCGGCCGCCTCGGGTTGATTCGACTGTCGAAATTGAGGTCGAGATTCATTGTGCTGGATACTTGCACGTACTCACCCATGGTAGGTGCGGAATTACCGATGTGCAGGAGGTACCTTTCCGTTCCCTGAGTGAGTTGGGTCAGTAGCAATAGGCCCTCATGCAAGAAAATGTAGTCCGCAATCACAAGCGCGGCCTGCATAGGGTCCAACTTTTCAGCCCCTGACTCGGACGCCAATAGTTCGGTGCGAAACCCCACCCGACTACTCCTGTCCAGGTAGAGTAATTCGCTTCCGTGGTCTCCTGCGATCCAGCGGAGGAGGTCCATCGCCTTCGTGACGTCACCCGAGACCCAGAGCCCACCGGTTGTCGGACAGTCCTTGCCGAGGGCGATCGCAAGAGCAGATCTGACCGGGTCCGGCCGAGGCATAGCGGCAATATCAGCCGATGGAAGAAGCCTCACCAACTCCTCGATCCTCCGGGCCGTTTCACGCTCTACTCGAGCGGGCAGGTTCGACAGCCCGCGGATAGCCATTGATCCCTCCATTGTTTCACCCAAATCATTATTACTAGCTGTCACGTCGTCAGTGTTTACCGGCGCTGCAGCCTGAAAGCTCTCCTTATTTTGATCTTCCGATGCCGTAAGAACCGCGGGAAGCTGGCCTGTTTGCATACAGCACGACGTGCCTGAATATAAGACACCTGCCGTTTGCAAGCCTGATTTGTGGCGTAAACCAGAGGCTCGGCGAGTGAGGCTCCGTGGTAATGTCCTGCTGATTACGACTTGATGCGAGCCATCTTGTGCCAGCGCATTCTGTGTCTGGTAGCCGGTTAATACCACAGCAAGGAACAGCATCGAGAGAGACGAGGGGACTACCTGCGAATGATTCATGTACCGGCTCCTCCAGTGAAACCATGCTCTCCTCTTGCGTCCTTGGCCTCGGTCTCGACTTGCGAAACAGGTCGGCCGGGATCCACGTCGGCAAGAAGTATGCCAAGTCGGTTGACAGGCGATCTCGTTCGGATTGTAAGAGAAACCGATTTCAATCTCAGGGAAGAAAGTCCGCCTGCTATCCGTCTAAGAGGCAAATCACTGAAAGGAGACTCTTGCTTATGGGACGCAGAACCATCGCGGCGCTTCTCACCTGTTGTTCACTCGGGGTGCTCAGCCTGAAGACAGATGCCTGGTCCGATTGGACGGGCGTCTATGCGCGGGTAGACAAAGTAGTGTTCGAGCCGAACGCGACCGCGCCCGAGCGAATTCAGATCTGGGGTGCGTTTGTGCTCGCGGACAAACGGGACCGCAACAGCTATGAATCGCCTGAACGAGGCTATCTGTATTACTCACTCAAGAAGGGCGAGGAAGATGTGTGTCGCAAGGAATGGGCCGATCTTAAGGCGGTCTCTGGTACCGGCGAAATAGTCGGCTTCGGAGGCAGGATGCAGCCGACGCGCTTGCGGAAGGCGACCGACAAGCCTGCCGACCCGGACGTCTATCCGGTCGCCTCGGGCATCACGAAGTTGACCGACAGGAATCGCGACTACGGGCCGATCCGCGATCTCAAGGCTCTCCCGAAGGAGCCGCAATGATAGCGGAGCGCCTGCTCCGGCAGGCGAAAGGGGCCAGGTGGGATTCGTTGTTCGTTGTGCTCGCGTTTGCGCACGGCGGTCTGCTCCTGGCCCTGCCCACTATCGCGTTCATAGCACTCGGACTTTGGTGGAATGCGAACACAATATCGCACCGCTTTATACACCGGCCGTTTTTTCGGACGCGCGCACTGAACGCGGTCTTCTCGTGTTACCTCAGCCTGCTGCTCGGTTTTCCGCAGTCCTTCTGGAGGGCGCGTCATCTCGCGCATCACGGGGCGCGGGACCGATTTGACTTGAAGTTGGCGCCGCTCGACTGTGCCGCAGCGATCGCGCTGTGGGGAACGCTGTTCTTCTACGCTCCGACCTTCATGGTCTCTGCCTACATTCCGGGATTTCTAATCGGTTTGGTGCTGTGTTATCTGCAGGGATACTACGAGCATGCCCGGGGTACTGTCAGTCATTACGGCCGGCTCTATAACTTCTTGTTCTTTAACGATGGATACCATGTCGAGCATCACCTGCATCCTGGTATGCACTGGCGGGACTTGCCCCGAGCGAAGGCATCGGAGGCGAGCCCGAGCAACTGGCCCGCGGTGCTGCGCTGGTTGGAGTTGGTGAACCTGTGTGCGCTCGAGCGGCTGGTCCTTCGCTTGCCCATTCTCCAACGCTTCGTCCTTAAACGACACGAGGCAGCCTTGCGGCGGTTGTTGGCTGACTTGCCACCGGTGCGCCGGGTCGGGATCGTAGGGGGCGGGCTCTTTCCGCGCACCGCAATGATTCTGAGGCGGCTGCTGCCCGACGCAAGCCTGGCGCTTATCGACCTGAGCGCAAGGAACCTGGCGATCGCCCGCCCCTTTGTAGTCGGAGAAGTGGAATTCATCCACGAACGTTTCGAGCCAACCACGGCATGTGATTTCGATTTGCTTGTAGTTCCTCTGGCGTTCTCGGGTGATCGAACAGCGATCTACCGGCGCCCGCCCGCCGAAGCCGTGTTTGTGCACGACTGGATCTGGCAGCCGCGCGGAAAAAGCGTGGTCGTCTCGTGGCTGTTGCTGAAGCGTTTGAACAGGGTGAGACGATGAGAGCGCTCGCGTTGCTCGGCGTCTTCATAGTAGCGAAGGTCATCATCCTTATCGGGCGTCCGATTGAGCTGACGGGGTGGACCCCGATCGCCTATTTCTGGCAGGACCTGCTCGTCGCGGGTATCGTTGCGTTGCTCGACCGGGTGATCGCGAGAGAGTGGTTAGGTTGGACGGTTTACGGAGCAGCGGTTGCCTACGTAGCGATAAATGTTCCGGTTGCCCTTGTGCTCTCCTCGCCTTTGACATGGCCCATGCTTGGTGCAGCCGGCGGAGCGCTTTCGGACTCGATCAAGTATCATGCCACGCCGCGGAACATGGCGGCAATGTGTGCCGTCGTTGCGACCGGCATCGCGCTTCCGTTCTTTCTGCGTCGGGTTGGCCCAAACGGTCGAAGATCTCTGATCATCCCGGGTCTGCTGTTTGTGCTCCTCGGCCCGCTGGCTACTTCCCGAGTCGACACGCTGGGTCGCGGTCGCAACGCGATCATGGTGCTCGCCACTACTGCCCTCCCGCGAATCTATGCGCGCACCTCTGACATCGAAGCCGACGAACAGTGGCGCGAGAGCCCATTTGGCGTCCGCTCAACGGGCGAAGACCTGTCTCGCTGGAAAGGCGCCGCCGCGGGGCGCAATGTTGTCCTGGTCTCACTCGAATCGACGGGGGCGCAGTATCTGCAGCCGTACGGTGCAAGCCGCGACCCGATGCCCAATCTTTCGGACCTCGCCCGCAGCGCTCTCGTTTTCGAGGGAGCCTATGCTGTCTATCCCGAGAGTATCAAGGGCCTCTTTTCTGTGCTCTGTGCGCGTTATCCCGCGATGGATACCGCGAGTAAAGGCTACGCGCAGGTGACGACTCCATCGCTTGCCGCCGTGCTCAAGGGAGCAGGCTACCGCACTGCGCTCTTTCACTCAGGCAGATTCATGTACCTTGGGATGGAGGCCGTTGTGGCGAATCGCGGCTACGAGATTCTGGAAGATGCGGGGGCGATCGGCGGCCATTTCGAATCGAGCTTCGGCGTAGATGAGCCATCAACAGTGAACAGGGCTCTCGCATGGATCGATTCGATTGCGCCGGGCGAGCGTTTCTTTCTCACCTACCTGCCGATAGCAGGTCATCATCCCTACGACACGCCTGAGGCTGGCCCTTTCCCCGAGCGGGACGAGGCCGATCGCTACCTGAACGCACTGCACTATGCCGACGCCGCGCTGGGGACCCTGATCCAGGGTCTGCGCGCGCGGGGCCTGGAGGACCGCACTCTATTTGTCGTTTTCGGCGATCACGGGGAGGCCTTCGGCCAGCACGACGGGAATTACGGACATTCGCTCTTCCTGTACGAGGAGAACATCCACGTCCCTTATCTGATCGCTGCGCCTGGACTGATCGACGGCGAGGTGCGCGTCGGTGGTGCCGTTAGTCTCATCGATACCGCGCCTACAATTTTCGATTTGGTCGGGTTGCCTGCACCCGCCGGATATCAGGGTGAGAGCGCGCTTGGGGACAAGCCGGGGATGGCTCTCTTCTACACCGACTATTCTTTGAGCTTGATGGGACTGCGCGATGGGTGCTGGAAGTACGTTTACGAATTGGATTCGGGTCGCTCGAAGTTGTTCGACCTGTGCCAGGATTCAGCGGAGTCGAAAGATCTCTCTGACCTCTATCCCGAGCGAGTCACCGCGTATCGGGAGCACGTCCAGCGCTGGACTGCCGCGCAGAAGGCCCTTCTGGCCGGTTCAAAAGAGTAGGCAGCAGGCCGGGGGCAGCAGGCAGTAGGCAGCAGGCAGCAGACGGTAGGTGGTAGGCAGTAGGCAGCAGTTAGTAGGAAGTTGAAGTGGTCATTAGTTCGGTAGGCAGTAGTTGCCGACTGCCTACTGCCTACTGCCTATCGAAACGGCGCAGCCGTTCAGCGAACCTTGAGTCGGAACGCAATCGACGGAAGTCTTCGTCCGCTCTGACGACACCGATTGACTGGCGCTCCTCATATGCTTTGTCGATCCAATAGAACGCCAGAGCTTCTTCCCCAAGGTCCGCATAAAGAGCAGCTATGTATATCGGCGGTACGTAGCGTGTGGTGGACAACGCCTTCAACTCTGAAATGATCTTCGTGGCCTCCGCCCGCTTTCCGGCAATAGCGTAGGCATGTCCGAGGGTCCGGAGAGTCCGAGGATTCCCATCCAGCTGCCTTGCTCTTTGAAACTCGGCTATTGCCTGATCGAACATTCTATTCTGCAAATAGACCGAGCCAAGAACCTGATGCGTGCGGATGAAGTTCGGGTCCATTTCGAGCGCCTTCTGAATCTGCTCCATGGCTTTGTCAGTCTGCCCCACACTTTGAAAGTAGTCCGCTAACTCTGCATTAATAACCAGGGAGAGCGGATCATTCTGCAGCGCAAGTTGAATCTCCTGGAGCGCCTCGCGGGCGCGGCCGGCGGCGTCCAAGTAGTCCGCGTACCACTGGTGGGCCGTCGCGTAATTCGGGTTCAACTCTATGGCCCGCTTGAACTCTGTCTCGGCCGCCGCCAAGTCACTATCGTAATGAAGGACGAACGCCAGCGAGGTGTGAGCCTCGGCAAGGGAGTCGTCTATCTGCAAGGCCTTGATTGCGGCGGCCTTCGCCTTCCGAAAGCCATCGCCGGGAGCGAGGGCTGACGAATTGGCGAGTAAAGCGTAACAGTCGGCCAACCCCGAGTAAGCGAGCGCATACGCAGGGTCTGCCTCGATTGCCTGACTGAAGAAGTCAATTCCTTTCTTGAATCCCTCTTCAGATCGCTTGTTCCAAAAATAGCGGCCCTGCGTATAGAACAGATATGCCTGAGCGTTCTCTGTGTGATGTTTTGCAAGGTCGCGTCTCTGTTGGCCGTTCAGTTGCACGAGTGCGCCGGCCACCTTTTCAGCAATCGCGTCTTGCACTGAGAATATGTCGGTGAATTTCTCGTCGAACTTGTCTGCCCACAAGAGCGCCCCGTCTGCTACCTTCACGAGTCTAAGTGTGACCCTCACGCGGTCGCCTGCCTTCTGGATGTTTCCTTCGAGCACAGATTCCACGTTCAGTTCTTTGCCGGCAGTCGTTGCGTCCTGCTGAAGGTCGCTATAGCGGCGGACGGCGCTGACTGGACGCACTGTGACCTCTCGCAGAACGCTGAGTCTGTTAATCAGCGTGTCAGCCATGCCGAGCTCGAGGGTTTCGTCCCGGCTATCAGCAACCAGAGGCCTAAACGGAAGCACGGCAATTGATCTGACTCCGAGGCCTGCACTCCCCGCCCGGTCATTACTTGTCATCCATCGATAAGCCGCTATGGCTGTCGCGATCACGACTACAGCAAGGACCCAAGCCGCCAGGTTGTGGTTTCCTCCCAGCCAGCGTCTGGTCTCGCCTTTGGAGGACGCCTGGGCGCGATTGGCCTGCGCGCCCTCGAGGGCGCTCCCCTTTTGGTCGGTTTCCATCTCTTCTTCAACGACGAGATGCGTTCTTGTTAGCTCTGCAAGAACCAGATCGGAGCCTTCCTCTTCGATCGTGCTGACTTCGGCAAGGAATCGATAGCCGCGGCGCGGGATGGTCTCAATGAAGGCGCGACCGTTATTGTCTTCCCCCAGGGCCTTCCTCAGCGAGAAGACGTGATGCGAGAGGTTGCCTTCTTCGACAAAGGTGTCGGGCCAGACCTGCTTCATCAATTCTTCCTTGGAAAGCACCCGTCCGCTGCTTTCGACCAGCGCTAACAGCAGGTCGAAAGTCTTTGGGGGAAGCGGCACAACTTCGCCGTCACATAACAACAGATGATCCCGCGCATCCAGTCGGTATGCCCCGAACTCATAAAAGTGCTTTGTTGGCAGGCTCATAACCGCTCTGAAGAAGTTGTCAAGAACTCATAAAGGGAAAATAAAGCGCTCGTAAAGGACTTCAATTCACCTGGAGAGTATTGTCGGCCGCGAGGTGAGCGATGAAGCTCAAGAGTTCGACCGGCTTGGCCATTGTATAGCAAGGAATGGCCGGGGCAAAGCAGGAAGCGAGACACGCCCTGTGGCCATTTCCGGAACTTCACTATCTCGGAGGCGCAGTGAGAACAAGGAAAAGGACAGAGATAACCATCGAGACCGATCGCATCTTTGTGTTGAGCCGGCGCAAGGTCTCCTTGGTCTCCTGGTGCAACGAATGCGGCCAGAGGACGACGATGGTCACAGTAGACGAGGCCGCCGCAATCGCAGGCGTGACCTCACGCACGATGTACCGCTGGGCAGACGCTCAGAAGCTCCACTTCACGGAAACGGCGGATGGAGTGCTGATGATCTGCCGTGCATCGTTAACGCCATCGGAGATCAATGCGCGATAGCCAGATGGGCGAGCTTTTTTCTCGCATTAAGTCTCAATGTCTTATCGAGCAAAAGCAGAGCTGTGGCTCTGCCGAGAAGGAGAAGAAATGACGATGAAACAGAGAATACTCTGCAGTCTGATACTTAGTTTAGTAATGGTGATGCAATCGCAGATCACACTTGCTCAAACGCCCAATATCAATACGACGGTTTACAGCGACAAGGTGAGATTCGAGTCGCAACAAGACATCAAGGAGTTCAGAGTAGAAGTATTCGACTCTGCCGGTCAGAAGATGTTCGACAGCGGTTTCGTGGCCGGTCGTACGCTCGACTGGAATATGCTGGACCAGCAGGGCGAGCCTGTCGACGATGGAGTATACGATTACGTTGTCACGATTAAGACGCCCAACCGCAAGAAGAGCAGGATTACATCAAATCAGGTATCAGTCTTTCGTGATGGCCACGCCTTGGAGAAGGCCCCGTCTCTAATAACCCCTGCGGTGGACGGGTCGGAGAAAGTTACAGGCACCGGCACTGCCGGACAGATAGCGAAATGGACTGGGGCCTCAACGATCAGCGATTCCGCATTGACCGAGGCCAATGGCAAGGTCGGCATCGGTACTGCTAACCCCATTTCACTTCTCCACATCATCGGTTCACATCCCGCTACTTCTACAGTGGCAGGCACCAGCGCCACTGAAGGGTTGCATGTAAGCGGCGCGAAGGGCGGCGATACAAGCGGCCCCGGTCAGGTTGGGGGCAATGGCTCGAACATCGTCCTTCAAGCAGGCGATGGCGGCGACGCGCCGGCTGGCACGAGCGGTCGAGGTGGCTCCGTCAAGATCCAGCCGGGAGCGGCCGGAGTTGGCAGCATCAGTGGGGCCTTCGGTCAAGTAACGCTTGCGCCGGAAGGGGGCAACGTAGGTATAGGCATTACTAACGCTGGATCGAAGTTGACCGTTGCCGGGATGATCGAGACGACGCTTGGCGGATTGAAGTTTCCAGATGGTACCACGCAGACCACAGCAACCCTGAAAGGCATTCAGGGACTGGTCGGGCCTGCTGGTCCGCAAGGGATGCAAGGTATCCAGGGACCCATCGGGTCGCCGGGATTGACTGGGCCTGCCGGGCCGCAGGGGCCGATCGGTCCAGCCGGTCCCCAGGGCACTGTCGGACCCGCGGGGCCGGGCGGGTACTTGGGGATCCGAGAATTCATATCATCTGGAGGGTTTGTTGTCCCCGAAGGCGTCACGCATCTCATGGTCGAGCTCTGGGGAGGCGGCGGCGGCGGTGGCGGTGGCGGCGCATCTACGACGGTCAATCAGCCCGGGTACGGCGGCGGCGCCGGAGAGCCCGGAATCTACACCCGCAAAGTCATCACCGTCACCCCCGGGACCTTTTTTCTCGTCACGCTCGGCGAGGGGGGCCTAGGCGGTACACTCGGACAGGACGGCTCAGACGGTGGTATGACGAAGGTCGTGTTCTCTGGCACAATCCTCGTCTTTGCGGGAGGCGGAGTTGCGGGGACTGCTGGGACGACGAGCATTTCCGGTTTCTCCCATTATCCGAATCCGGGACAGTTCGACCCGAACGCGCCTATCTCGCGTCGATCTGACGAGGGTCCCGGCTACGATGGGCAGATCTACGGCGATCCGAGATTCATTCAGTGCTTCAACCAGTCTTCACTTGAATACACAAATCAATTTAATACCGCTGGGCTCGGATGGCGCTCGAGCAGAGTCGTGGCCGGTACGCTGATCCCGCCTACCTCCCTCTCATTGGGGGGACGGGGAGGCGATGGCCAGTTTGGCGGCTCGAGCGGGTACTGCGGGCCGTTGGGGCCCGGCCCGACCCCGGGGCCGGCCGGCAGCGGTCGATCCGGATACGCCCTGATCAGTTGGTAGGCGCTTGGCCTCCGGCCTCGAACGCTGGAGGCCGCACGCGTCGGTGGGAGCGTTACAAAAACCGCACTTTCCTCGCAAGTAACAGGCATTCGACAGGATGCCTATGTGCGAGCGCACCCGATGAAGGTCGAAGTGAAGAAGAGTGAGAAAGAGCGAGGTCACTACTTGAGACCCGAACTTTTCGACAACCCGAGGAGAAAGGCATCGAGTGGGCGCGCAACCCTGAGCTTATGAAGCGAATGAAAGAGCAAAGGGAGACAGCGAAGCAGACGCGCGCGCAACAGTAATCAACGATACTGCGCTGACTAAGCCGGCCTGCGAGGCGGCTGATCGCCATTGATTCGATCAGCCCTCAGCCCCGACCGGGATTTCGATACCGAACGGCTATCGAAGAATCTGGCTTCATTAGAGGAGGAGAAGAAATGACGATTAAAGGAAGAATACTTTGCAGTTTGGCAGTTTGTTTAATAGTGCTCGCGGGATTGCATATCACGCTTGCTCAACCGCTCTTCGCACTTACTTTCACCACGATTGACGTCCCTGGTTCTCAGTCCACCGAGGCCTCAGCGATCAATAATCGTGGCCTGATCATAGGCGATTATACAGATGCGGCGGGCGGATTCCATGGCTTTCTCCTCGACAACGGCGAATTCACCACGATTGATGTTCCTGGCGCCACACAGACCTCTCCCAGCGGGATCAATGATCGCGGCCAGATCGTAGGCTTCGATTATGTAGGCGGGTTCCATGGCTTTCTCTTCGACAACGGCGCCTTCACCACGATTGATGTTCCTGGCGCCACGCACACCCTTGCCATCGGGATCAATCATCGTGGCCAGATCGTCGGCTACTACACCGACGCCGGGGGCGTGCTCCATGGCTTTCTTCTCGACAACGGCGCCTTCACCACGATTGATCCTCCAGGCGCCACGGGCACTCAGGCCGCGGGGATCAATGATCGTGGCCAGATTGTAGGCACTTATGCAGGTGCCGGGGGTACGGGTGGTGGCTTTCTCCTCGACAAGGGTACGTTCACCACGATTAATGTCCCCGGTGCCACGGACAGCCGTGCCGACGCGATCAATAATGGTGGCCAGATCGCAGGCGGTTATACGGATGCCACGGACTTCCATGGCTATCGCCTCACCGACGGCGACTTCATCACGATTGATGTCCCTGGTGCTGCCACGTTCACCTTTCCCCTGGGAATCAATAATCGCGGCCAGGTCGTCGGCGGGTATGACGATGCCGGAGGCAGTCAACATGGCTTCGTAGCGCGGTAAAGGAAATAGAGGCTTCTCCGAGCCGGCGATCTTGGTTCCCGAAAATATCCATGCGACTGATGAAGGACTGATTTGCACAGCAGGTCAGGAAGGCATAACGAGGCTCGGGAATG
>DASYSA010000512.1:0-5766 GCA_036003885.1 Blastocatellia bacterium
TCAGGTGTGACGGTTAGGTGACCCCTGACCCCTGAGACCTGGCACCTGAAACCTGGCACCTGACACCTGAAACCTGGCACCTGAAACCTGGCCCCTTACACCTGTCACTCACCCGAGCGAAACCTCTGTCCCGATTCCTGAACTGCGCGCCAAATCGAAGGCGAGTTGAGCCGTCACCAGATCCTCGACCGCCAGTCCGCTCGACTTGAAAAGCGTAATCTCTTCCGGTGACTCGCGCCCCGCCACTCTGCGCAGGACCACGTCGCTGAGCGTGCCCCTTATGTGATCCGCGCCGATTGCCCCTTCGGAGATCGGAATGAGGATCTCGCCTGCTTCGCGGCCGGCCGCCGACTGGGCGTCGATAATCACTCGCGCTCGACGGACAGTTTCCGTGTCGAGTTCGCGACTCCGCGGAGTGAAGGCGCCCACCGCATTGATGTGAGTGCCCGGTCTTACCAGGCCGCCGTCGAAGAGCGGAGTCTGGGCAGTAGTACAAGTGCAGATCAGATTGGCGCGGGCGACGGCTTCCCTTGCGGGGACGGTTTCACAAGGTATCTGGTGCGTCGACCGTACCCGCTCCGCAAGGGCCAGGGCTTTGTTCTCAGAGCGGGAGACAATCACGATCGATTCGATCTCCTCAACAGCCGCCAGTGCTTCGATGTGAAACTGCGCCTGAACGCCGGCGCCGAAGACCGCCAGTCTCCGTGATCCCGGGGCCGCCATGTGCCTTGTCGCCAGCGCTGAAGTCGCGGCGGTTCGAATGGCTGTGAGGAACCGGCCCTCGATTACTGCCAGCGGCTTGCCAGTCTTGCTGTCCAACAAGAGATAGACGGATTGAACGCTGTCGATCCCTTGATCGGGATTTCCGGGGAAGACCGAGACGATCTTCGTCCCGAGTGCGCCGCGCTCGGATGGAGGGTCCGACTCCAGAGCCCGGCCGAGAGATCGCGCATAGGCGGGCATCTCGAGTAGCGCCCCTTCGGACTCAGGCAGGTCGAGAAGCATTCTCTCAGGAACGCGCACATCTCCGCGGCCGAGCGCGCGAAAACCATCCTCGACCGCGTCGATCACATCGGGCACAGGAAGAATAGACCTGAGATCTTGCTCGCTGAGGATAAGCATGGAGGGAATTCGAAATTCGAAATGCGAAATTCGAAATGTGCGATCATTTCGCATTTCGAATTTCTCATTCGTCGACGTACTTAACGAATATCAGCTCATTGTGCTTTTCGTTGTATAGCAATTCATCAATCGTATGCGAAGCCAGCAGGATTCCGTAACCGCCGGCCCTCAGCCCCTTCTCTTTCCGAACTTCCATATGGCGGTAAGGCTCGTCGGCGGGATTTGCGACAGCCGCGTGCTTGATGTGCTCGAGATCGAAGCCCTCGCCGGGATCTTTGATGGAGTAGAGGATCGCGCGTTTGAGCCTGATGTATTTGACCTCGACCCATTTCGAGATGTCGCATTTTCCGCCGTGTTCGATTGCGTTGTTGAGCAGTTCGCGGAAGACCGACCCCACCGCCTCGCGGGTCTCTCTGGGAAGATTGCCTTCAAGCTCCATCAAAAGCTTCTGTATTCGCTCTACGGTCCCCAGATCGCATGGGACGCGAATCTCGATCCAGTTCGGCTTGGCGGAAATGATCTCGATCTTGCTTCGGATGGTCCGGCTGAGCGCGTCTGAGACTGCGCTGCGAAGTTCGTCGTAACTGAAGGGCTTCAGTAAGAGGTCGCAGACTTGATTCTTGAAGGCACCGATAACGGCATCCGGCGTGCTCTCCCCGGTGATCACGATGGCGCAAATATTGGGTTGGAGCGCACGCGCCTTTTCAAGCAACTCAATGCCGTCCATATTCGGCATCATCACGTCTGTAATGAGCAAGTCGACTGCCTCATGCTTGATAATGGCGAGCGCCTCAACCCCGTCTGCGACATCGAGGATTCGGTAGTTGTCGTCCTTGGCAAGCGCCTTACTGAGCAGCCTTCGAAGGGGTGCGTCGTCTTCGGCAAGAAGCAGAGTCTTAGTCATATGTGTAGATCAACGTCCAGAAACGCGGCCACCTGATTTTGACCTTCGCCAGCGGTCATAGCGCATGCGCAGAGTTTTGACGGGGTTGTCGTTCTCATTTGGCTGGATATTCTTGTCCGTCACTTCGATCTGCATCAGATACTCGCCGTCGTTGAATCCGCTACCCATCTTATCATTCCTGCCAGCAACCACGATATAGGCAACGTGAGCGGTCTTGTGATCGCAGGGGGCGGGAGGATCGGGAAGCGTATCGCAATTACAGCGTTTGTCGCCTCCGCGAGCGTCGGCGGCTTCCATCGCCGCCATCACCCGGTCCGCCAGAGTACCTTTTGTCTTCTTGAATGAGTTGACCGCGTCTTCAACTACGTCGTCCCCAGCCAGCATGTTGCCCTGAATCGAAAAGTAAATCTCGGCGCCCTCGACTTTGCCCTGGCGATCGAGCGACTGTTTGCCGTTTTCGCTGCCCGAAAAGCCGGCGGCTCGGCCCTGCAGGTCAACTATTCCGTACTGGCGAGATTGATGATTGCTGTCCTCGTCAGCAAGCATTTTGAGTATTTCAGCGGGATCAGTGCCCCGTTTAAGCTCCGTGGCGATTACGTTCTGCCGGCGCCGCGTTCTGTCCACATTCGCCTGAGCCGCGGCAATGCCCTTGCCCGGAATGATGATGGCCTGGATATCCTTGAGACTGAGGGCTGGAAAGCGCATGAGCGCGTCCTGTGACACGCAGGTCGCCGAAGCAATAACGACCTCACCCGTCTTACGGTCGACCGCGATGACCGACCAGGTGGCGAATGCCTGGGTGCTGAGCGCCAGGAAAACTGCCAGAACCAGAGGGACTCTTCTCATAAGTTCTTTCCAGCGCCGTGGCCGTCTGATTGATTCCGCTGGTGGCGAAGATATCATGCCGCAACGCTCTGTTTCAACCATTACCGCAACGACGGGTGCGCGTCACTATTTTGCGCGAGAAGCCAGAGACGGGTGACGGGGTCAGGCACTCGATTCCACGATTTTGACGTCATCCGTCGCTTGGAATCGAGGAATCGAGTGCCTGACCCCGTCAAGAAAAGCAGAATCGAGGATTCGAGTGCCTGACCCCGCGGCAACTCTGCCTTCTGTGATTCCCCCGGGAATTCCACGGCAGGCTGTGAGTGCTCGAAAGTCTGACGAGCACCCCAAAACGACTACTATCCGCTAATCTCGCGAATAATCACGAATCAAGAGAACCGAAGGGACAATTCTTTAGCGAAGATTCGCGGGATTCGCGGATTATCCCCTCGCGCACCCGCACGGCAACCTTGAATATATCGTAGCCACTACATAATATCGCTTGGCGGCTGGCGCCGGGATTCACCTGACAGTCGATCGTAGTCAGCCTTCTCTGAGCATTTGTGTTATGACCAGTAATGTCGACACAGCACCGATTAGACCGGGTGAAGAACTCAACCTGAGGGCACTCGAGACCTACCTGTGCGAGCGATTGCCCGACCTTCTGGACGGAGAGTCGTTGGATGACTCCGCCCCGATGACGGTCGAACAGTTTCCAGGAGGTCACTCGAATCTGACTTACCTTGTTGGATTTGGCCGGCGCCAGTTTGTCCTGCGACGCCCCCCTTTTGGCCCCGTTGCTCCGACGGCGCACGACATGCCACGCGAGTATAGACTGCTGGTCGCGGTACACCCGGTCTTTCCGCTTGCGCCTCGCCCCTATCTTCTATGCGAGGACCCCTCGATCGTTGGCGCGCCTTTTTACCTGATGGAGCGAAGGAACGGCCTGGTGATCAGGCGCGACCTGCCTGAGGAGATCGGCGGCGATCTCGATCTGCGCCGCCGCGTCGGTGAAGCGATGGTCGATACGCTGGCGGCGCTGCATTCGGTCGACATCTATTCGTCGGGCGTTGTTGGGATAGGCAAGCCGATTGGTTTCGTGACCAGACAGGTGCGCGGTTGGACGGATCGATGGCATCGAGCCAGGACGGCTGAACTGCCTGAGGTCGACATCGTCATTCGATGGCTCAACGAACGACTCCCGCTCGATCCCGATCCCCAATCGAGGTTCCCTCCAACCCTGGTGCATAACGACTTCAAGCTCGACAACGTGATGCTCGACCCCGACGACCCGTCGCGCGTCGTCGCGGTGCTCGACTGGGAGATGTGCACAGTAGGCGATCCGCTGGTCGATCTGGGAATACTCCTGTGTTACTGGCCGCAGGAGGGCGATCCTGAAGCCAGACGCGAGTCGATCAGTTCGGTTACCACCGAGCCGGGTTGGCTGACTCGAGCTCAGGTGGTTGAGCGGTATGCCGCAAAAACGGGACGGGAGGTAGCAGGGATCGCGTTCTATGAGATCTTCGCGCTGTTCAAGATCACGGTTGTGCTCCAACAGATTTACTTTCGCTACTTCAATGGACAAACGCACGATCAGCGATTCAAGGACTTTGACAGGCGGGTGGCCGGGCTGGCTCGTGCAGCGATTGAACTGATTGAAGAGGATAAGGGGTGAAGGTGGGGCAGATCTACCTGATCAGACATGGGCAGGCGGGAGCGCGAGACAACTATGACGTCCTGTCGGAGGTGGGTTGCCAGCAGGCTAAACTGCTGGGCGAACATCTGGCATCTCAGGGGTTGAAGCTTTCAGCAGCCTACGCAGGGGCGATGAATCGGCAGCGGCTGACTGCCGAGATCGTTTGCGGCGAGCTGGTGTGCGCGGACAACTCTGTGCCTGATATCGTCTCGGATGATCGTTGGAATGAGTTTAGCCTGGCGGAGGTCTACAAGGCTATTGTGGGACGCATGAAAGACGATTGCGAGATGTTTGCCGGCGACTTCGAAGAGATGCAGGAGGTTCTGCGCCGGGATCCACATGCAACCGGAGGGGCCGCGGGCCGCTGTGACGCCGCAGTCGTTCGCGCCTGGATGGAGAATCGATATCCGGATTATCAAGGTGAATCGTGGGCGTCGTTTCGCCGCCGTATTCAGGCTCGGGCAAGCGCGCTGGCAGTCGAAGAGGATGGAGGGAATATAGCCGTCTTCACATCAGCTACTCCTATCGCGATATCGGTCGGGGCCGCGCTCGATCTGAGCGATGAAAGACTGCTGGGAATTCTTGGAGTGCTTTACAACGCCGGCGTCACGGTGATGAGGCCCTGGCGGGGCGAGTTGAGATTGTTCACGTTCAATTCAGTTTCACACCTGCCGTCTGAGCTTTGCACCCTCAGGTAGTCCAAGGACGAGGCGAGGTTAGGGGAGAAAGCTGGGGGCGTCAGCCCGTAGCAGCTTGCTTTCGACCTACGCGGAGTTGGCTTTGTCAGTCTGCCATAGGTTGAAAGCAAGCTACCCCGGGCTGACGCCCGTGGCTTTGACGATGGACGCTGACCATCGTGTTAGGTTGAAAGCAAGCTACCCCGGGCTGACGCCCGTGGCTTTGTGTTTAGGACGATGAGGATTGACGTCATCAATCTGAAAAAGTATTTCGGCCGCACGCACGCGGTAGACGACATCTCTTTCTCATTCGCGGCCGGCCAGGTTATCGGGTTTGTCGGCCCCAACGGCGCAGGCAAGACCACCACCATGCGCATCCTCGCCACCCTCGACGAGCCGACCGAAGGCGACGCGCTGTTGGACGGCATCTCAGTAGTCGAAGAGCCCGAAAAGGCTCGCCACCTCGTCGGATATGTACCCGACGCGCTCCCCGCGCACCGCGACATGTCGGTTCACGAGTATCTCGACTTCTTCGCCCGCGC
>DASYSA010000513.1:0-5397 GCA_036003885.1 Blastocatellia bacterium
CAAAAGACTCTGGATCTGGATCCCAACTTCGTCAACGCGCATTTGCATCTAGGGCTTGTCTATATGCAAAAGAAAATGTATGAGCAATCCATTTCAGAGCTGCTAAAGGCAAAGAGCGCCTCCGGAGAAGCTCCAAACATAGCGGCCTTGCTTGGCGTGGCGTATTGGCTGTCAGGGAACAAGACCGAGGGCCAATTGGTGATTGGAAAACTGATACGGCAGCACGCAGAGTCTCGCGATATGGCAATATTTTATACAGGGATTGGAGATAGAGATCGGGCGTTGACCTGGCTGGAGAAAGCCTACCAGGACCACTCCTGGTTGGTGCTGCTGATCAAATCAGATCCTTATTTTGACCCCCTCCGGTCAGACCCGAGATTCCAAAGCGTGGAAACGAAAACAGGGCTATAGTCTGCGGTTTGTGGATCTCCCGCCCTCCACCGGCGCGGGGTCGGTGGTGGAAAGCGCGCCCTTCCTGCGGCAGGCGCCTTACCTAACCAATCATTCCATAATACCGTCAGTTTCCCGCACTCGTTCGGTACCGCCCGCGACCGCCAGGCTGATTCCAACTTCAATCATCCACAGGGTCACGCCTTGAAGCTCGGGGGAGCGCCTGAATTATGGCGTCTCACTTGAAGTCGGTCCTACGCGTTCACAATTGACGATTGAGGGGTTTCTCGACCGCGTGAGCCGTTTGAAGCTCATCTTCCGCCTACTTAGATGGGCGGCATTAAGCTTGACCTAAAGCAGCGCGCCCGAATTGAAAGACTGTTAAGAGGAGATTCCACTATGAAAGCGCTACAAACGAAGCTGCTGAAGCTCTCGCTGCTGGCGATCATGACGGCAGCGGTCGCCCTATCGTCCGGGCGCATCGCCCCGGCGCAGAATTCCGTAACCGAAGCGCCTACTGGTTTTGACAACTTGACCAATGGGCTCGTTGACCAGGCCACGTTCGATTTTGATCGAACTGTTTTCGAGACACACAAGACCATTGCCGACGGACTTGGCCCTATTTACAACGGCAATTCCTGCTCCGATTGCCACCGCAACCCGGGGCCCGGCGGCATCAGTCAGGTCACTAATCTGCGAGCCGGCCATCTTAATGGGACTAGTTTTGTCGAGGCGCTAGGCGGCTCCCTGATTAGCGATCTGTCAACATATCCATCAATCCAGGAGCGCGTGCCGGGCGGAAATGAGGTGCGGACGTTCCGCACATCTTTGAATACACTCGGCGACGGCTTCGTCGAATGCATACAAGGCAGTACGCTACAGGATATCTCAGACAGCCAGCCACCGAGCATGCGCGGCCAGTTCATTCGCGTGCCAGTGCTTGAGTCGCCAGGTACTCTTCGGCCCGGCCGCTTCGGTTGGAAGAATCAGAATGCCAGCCTGATGTCAGCTTGTGCGGACGAATTCCTGAACCAGGTCGGCATCACCAACTCGTTGTTAACAAATGAGAATACTTCTTTGGGCATTTCAGTCGCTGCATTTGACGCCGTCCCTGATCCGGAAGACCATTTCATAGAAGGACGTCCTCACGGCACTGATCTAGAAGCAATTACCGAATTCATCCGCGCTTCGAAGGCGCCTCCGAGAGATTTTCCGCTCGCCGTTACCCAGGACGCGCAGATGGGCGAAAACCTGTTCCAGCAGATAGGCTGTGTCATCTGTCACGTTCGTAACATTATCACCGCACCGCCAGGAACCGTGATCAACGGTGGGACATTCGTGGTGCCTGTGGCCCTCGGCGACAAGCTCATTCACCCATACAGCGACTTCTTACTGCACGACGTTGGAACCGGCGATGGCATCGTCCAGTCCGGTGGCGCTTCTACTCGGAATAAGTTGCGGACTCCACCGCTGTGGGGGATGCGTACCCGCGACCGGCTGATGCACGACGGCGCTGCGCTGAGCCGCACCGATGCGATCCTGCGTCATTCGGGTGAGGCAACTCTCGTGATTCACAACTTTCGCAATCTGAGCGCTAACCAACAGAGCCAACTCATCACGTTCCTCAATTCACTTTAACAGGGGCGGCGGAACACAAGGCTCTGTTTTGCAGAGTCGCGGGTCCTGGGCCTGAGAGTGGGTGAATTGCTGGCCCTGCGATGGCGGCACATCGACTTTAACAAAATGAAGGTATTCGTCACCGAGAATCTGTGACGGGAACAGACCCAGAATAGCGTTAAGACCGAAGGAAGCGAAGGCGTGGCCTGCCAATGCCGATCCCTCTGGCCGACGACTCCTAGAGCATTGGGACCTCTCAGGTACGCGGCACGCCGTGCTGAGCCGGATAATTTCGTATTTGGCCGACAAAAAATGGGCAATCGGCTCCATCACTCTCGGTAGGAACAGGCAGTTAATGGGCAGTGTTTCAGAGAATATCACTAAAGATGCGCCGAGCTGCGTTGGGGGGGTCGTTCTATCGGTGCAGTTCTCCGAAGACTAGTCGTGATGTTGAATGCAGGTTGGGCCCCAGTTGCCGTCGCGGCGGAGTCCATTCAGTCGCTTCGCAGCACGGACTCGAGCCTGGTTGACCGAGCGCCGCGCTGACGCGTCGCGTGTCGTACTCGTCCTGACGACGGGTCGAGGACGAAGGATCGGCGACGCTTCATTTCATAAGTACGAGGACAGGGCAGCCGACGCATTATGCGCCATCTCATTCGGAAATTTGATTTCAACCCAGAAAGGATAAAAGACATGAAAAACGTAAGACTTATAGAGATCAAATCAGTGTTAATTGCGCTGGTCGCGCTAACCGCATTTTTGGCATTCGCGATCTCGGACGGGACGCGACACGTGTTGGCGAATCCTGTTTACACGGTTACCCCTGTCGCGCCTGATTACACAATCCCGCCGAGTGAAACCGACGGCCATCCGAGTGATCCCGACGGTAGACAGACGGATTGTCCCGGTGCAGGGATCGGCTGCGACGACCCTAACGATCGGCTCCAGTGGGGTGACTCTGCTCCCAACTTCCGGCACATCTTCTATCTGCCGCAGTCAAAGATCACCGGGAAGCTCCTTGTTTTGTTCAACGGCGGAGACGGTAGTCCAAACCCCAACTTCCCGATCTATGCGGTGGCTGCCTCACAGGGTTACCACGTCCTCGGGCTGGACTATTTCACGCAGGGTAGCGACGCCGCCATCAACAGGTGCGGCGATGATTTGTCTTGTTATGAAGATTTCATGCGTGAGGTCATATTCGGCACTGACAACTGTAATCACCAGACGCACGAGACGTGCAGCGGATTGAATATCAGTGAGCACCCACAGGACTCCGCTCTCAATCGTCTCATTCAAGCCCTCAAGTGGGCCAGATACGAATATCCGGACGACGGCTGGGGCCGATACCTCACTCCGGCCGGCGAGGTGGACTGGTCACAGGTCAACGTCGCCGGCTTCTCCAACGGCAGCAGCTACGCCGCATTGATCGGCATCCTCTTTCCGAGCGTCGGACGCGTCGCGCTGCTGGCAGGCCCCAACGACGGGAAAGGCAGCTCTGAACAGAACTGGGTCTCCGCAGACTATATCCGGCGCACGGAGGGGATCACCGACACGCATTATTACGGGTTGGTTCACGAATTGAACAAGGCAGACGGCGACGTCAGCACGCTATATTGGGTCACCAAGTCGTGGCACACGTTCGGGATGGAGGGGCCGCTCAACCCGCCGCGCGTCCTGTTCGATCCGCGTCCCGGCACGACCCCGGACTTCATGGGCGCACACGTGCTGATCAGCACCGATAAGGGCACCAGTGCCGACGCGGCGCACCTATCGGTGATGTACGACGAATACAAAGATTGCAACGGCATAGACCCCGCCGAATGCACGGTAGGAGAAAGGATCGGCTACGAACCTGCCTGGCGCTGCATCCTGGGCACGGGCGATGCGAGCGTCAGTGTGCCGCCGGTTGCCGACGCCGGCCCGGACCAGACGGTCGAGTGCCAGGGCGGCGGCGCCATCGTCGTCCTTGATGGCTCGCGCTCGTCGGATGCCGACTGCGATGTCCTCAGCTACACCTGGACGGGGCCGTTCGGCGTAGCAAGCGGGCGCAAGCCGAGGGTCTTTTTGCCGCTCGGAACGAGCATCGTCACGCTGCGAGTCTCGGACGGCTGGTGGACATCGCCAGCGGACACGACACAGATCACGGTGATTGATACACAACCGCCGTTGTTGCAGGTGACGCTGACGCCGACGTTGCTATGGCCTGCCGACCACCGCTTGGTGCGCGTTGACGCGGTGATCAGCGCCATCGACACCTGCGACGCCGCGCCTCCCCAAGTGGTGCTCACATCAATCACCAGCGATCAGCCGGACAATGGTACCGGCGATGGCGACACGGCAGGCGATATCCAAGACGCCGAATTCGGAACCTTCGACCGAAGTTTCCTCCTCCGCGCAGAGCGTGCTGGCGGGGATCCGCGCGGGCGTACCTATACGGTCACGTACACGGCGACAGACGCAAGCGGCAATCGGACGCAGACCAGGGTGACTGTGTACGCGCCGCACTCGCGTTAGAGAATCGTCATTATCATCGCACGAGAGAATTGCCCGCAACACCTACCCGTCTAATGAAGGCGGCAAGAGAGAAGCCTTACAGCAGCAAGTACCGGCTGAATCTCTACTCGGTCTTGAAGAAGATGTTCAATGTAGCGATGGCTTACGATTTGATCACAACGAGCCCCGTCCGGGCTGAGATTCATCAGCCCGTTCACGAGCGCGCGGAGAATAGCAGTTTCACCCCTGAGCAGCTCCGCGCGTTGACCCAGCACGTCCCGCCTGAAAACGGCTCATCGTCGAGACGGCGGCGTGCTGGGCCTCCGGTCTGGCGAAGCCCTGGCATTGCAGTGGGGCGACATCTTCAGCGAACTCGAAGTTGAGGGAATGCTCTATCGCTTGATGTACCTGAGACGCAGCATCTGGCGTGGGCAGGTTAAGCCGAGGTTGAAGACGAAGAAGAGTCGGAGTGCGATGCCCCTGCCTCCAGCGTTGTTTGACCGGCTGAATCGCCATAAGGAAGCTTCCGCCTGGACCGGCGATCAAGACTTTATTTTCTGTCGGGCCGATGGACGACCGCTGGATCCAGACAGTTTTCGTCGGCAAGTATTTCACCCGGCCATGGATGCGGCCAGAATTGAGCGAGTATCAAGAGGGGACGGGCTGCAGGCGCTCCGACATTCGTCGGGAACGATCTTGTACTTGATTACACGGGATCTCGAGAAGGTGAAGACGTTTCTGCGGCATACTCGAATCGGCGCAACGAGTGACATTTACGTGCATCCCGGGTTGATGCTGTCGGCAGAAGCGGTTGAGGCGATGGCGTCTGTGTATTTCGATGGTGAGGAAGTCGGCGTGGTGCAATGAGGAACGGGGCGGTATTTCAAAATGTGAAAA
>DASYSA010000514.1:0-6538 GCA_036003885.1 Blastocatellia bacterium
ACCACAATCTCCCCGTCTCCCCGTCTCCCTTTCTCCCCTTCTCCCCATCTCCCCTTCTATCTTCCCGCGCGGTTCATCTGCTTTATTTCGATCAGCCGGTGCTCAACACTGAGCAATTCATCAACGTTGCTTTGAATCTTCTCCACGGCTTCAACGATCTGATCGACATCCTCTGGGCTTCCGAGCAGTAATTGATGCGGGAGCCAGACAGATTCCAGATAAGCCGCGCGTTCGGCCACCAGACAATGAGTCTTCGCCCACGGCAGGTCTTCAGTCCCACGGCTTCGGAGAGCGGGGAAATCTCGTGGATCAACATTAAATAGGACGCTTCGATAAATGGGTTCATAAAACAGCCCATCCGCGGGAATGCCCTCAGCTTCGAGGGCCGCGACAAACCGGTCCCGCGATGCGCCCCCGAAACCCTCCGGATCGTATTTGAAAACGAATTGATAGATGGCCTGCGTCGTCAGCCGCTCATCCTTTCTGAGCAGCGAAATTCCGGGAATGCGCGACAACCCGTCTGCCAACCCCGCCGCTCGCGCAGAGCGAAGGTCGGTCTGCTGAGGTAACCGCTCAAGCTGAGCAAGAAGAATTGCCGCCTGAAATTCCGTCATTCGATAGTTGAATCCAAGTATGCGGTGTCGAAAGCGATCCGTTTGACTTGCTCGCCCACAATTCATGTAGGATTGGCAAAGCTCAAAGACTTCATCATCGCACGTCGTGACGACGCCGCCTTCACCTGCTGTCATAAGCTTGGTCGTTTGCATGCTGAATGACCCGGCATCGCCGATTGACCCCGCGCCTTTCTCGCGCCATCTGGCCCCGTGCGCGTGCGCGCAGTCTTCTATGATCTTCAAGCCGTGTCGGGCAGCAAGCTCGGTGATCGCGTCCATGTCGGCCATGCTCATAGCCAGGTGGACAGGGATTATTGCTCGCGTGCGAGAGGTGACTGCTGATACCGCCGCTTCCGCGTCGATGCAATAGGTGTCGGGCAAAACGTCCACGAAGACAGGGATCGCGCCCAATCTGAGGACAGGAGCGGCAGTAGCTTCGAACGTATACGCCGGAACGATCACCTCATCGCCGGGCTCAATGCCGATCGCTTTAAGCGCGATCTCGAGAGTCACCGTTCCATTAGCCGCGCACAGGGCGTGCTTTGCATCCTGATGCGCCGCGAATCGTTGGCTGAAAAGCTCGGCCAGGCGATTCGGAAAAGGGTAGCCGCCCCAGTTGCGACTTTCGAGAACGCCGAGGATGGCGCGCTTCTCTCTCTCATCAAACTGCGGCCACTCGGTGCATGGTTTCGTCCTCACCGGAGCGCCGCCGGCGATTGCAAGTTTGGCCATTTGTCTCACTTCACTTCAAACTCATATAGATTTTCAGACAACCTCTTGCCCTCGCGATTGAAGACCTCTGCGCGAAGCTCGTACTTTCCCGCACTCGCCGCCTCCCATCGCAATTCCTCGAGTTTCACGGAAGAGTCTTCCGCGATATTCACGCCCAACTCGCCGCCAGTCGCCGCAACCCCGCTCGAGTCAACGATCGTCCATTTGATCCGCGCTCCGGGAATTGCATACCAGTGATCGTTGATTATCCAAATGCCGCAGTGGAAATCTTCTCCGACTCGCCACACATCGCGGTCGTACTCGAGACTTGCGAGCACCATCTGAAAGCTTCGCTGCACGGTAAAGTAGGATTTCGTGGGCTTGCGAAAGTAGTCCAGCGCGGCCATCGTCACCGAGGGCCAGAAATCAATCGCATGAAAGTGGAGGATCCCCCCGGCGTCGTACTTGCGCCGCCTCATTCGCTCAATCGCCAGTTGATGAAGTCTCGCCACGTAGGCCTGCGTCTGGGGTATGTACTCTTTGAGAGATTTGCCTGAAGGGAGACCCCATGCGCGCATCGCTTCGCTGATCTGCAGCTTGCGAAATATCCACTCTTCTTTGTGGTCTTCGATGGGCCAGTGGTTTGGAAGAAACTGCATCAACGTTTCGTAATTCGGCAGCGCCGTGGCGCCAAGCTCTGATATGAATTTCTCTTCCGTTGTGGTGTATTGCCAGATGCTGCCGCCGTACCAGCCATAATAGATATGACCGTCGCCATACCTTCCCGTGGAGCGCACGACGGCGCGGCGCTCCTGGTCGCCGGCATATAACCGCCCGGCCAGATGCTTCGTCAACACCCGATAATTCTCCAGGTCTTCTTCATCGCTCGTCGCCCAGATCGCCACGCACGGGTGATTGCGGACCATTCGAATATGAGCATCGTACAGTCGCGCCGCCTGCAGCGCGAACTCGGTGTCGTGCGGATACCAGGCTTCCAGGAAGTCCTGCCACACCAATATGCCGAGCTCGTCGCACCTGTCATAGAACTCCGGGTTCTGAAAGTGACAGTGCAGGCGGATCATATTGACGTTCATGCTCGTTATGAGATTCAAATCGCGGTCGTACTTCTCGCGGGTCATTTCTGACAGAAACAGCTCGAGGTAGTACGAATTGGTGCCGCGAATATACAGCCGGCGACCATTGAGGTAGAAGACCCAGCCGACTTTTTCGATCTCGCGTATGCCAACCGCCTGCGAGCGAGAATCCGAAACCTGCTCATTGACGAGCACGCTCGTCGAGAGGGTGTAAAGATTCGGCTTGCCATGGTCCCAGGTCCACCACAATTGTGGCGTCTTCAGTTGAAGGCGAATTGAAAAGCGCCGCGCGCTCCGGTCACTGAGTCGAGAAAGGTCAACCGTTGCCTTCAGCTGTTCAGCTCCCGCGAAATTGCGAGGTGCGAGTGCAAGCTCGAGCCTGCCTTCCATCTCTTCGGCTCTCAGAGCCACTTCCACGTCAACCTCCGCCGAGCCGTCCGGATTCAGCGAGGGCCGGGCAACGATCGTGTCAATTACAATTGAGTTGTTGGCGATCAGGCGCACGCTGCGAGTGATGCCGACAGGAGTGATGTCATCGGGCTTTTGATCAACCGCCCCGTATGAGCCTTTGATCGTATAAGGACGATGCCGCCAGTAGTAATCAACAGGAGTCCATACGCGCACCGCAAGGACGTTTTCACCATCGAGATTGAGATTACCGGTAACTTCAAATTCGTAAGGGTCGATGTAGCCTTCGTGTCTCCCAAGCTTCTGACCATTGAGCCATAAATCCGCATAATAGTCTGTTGCGTCGAATTGCAGACGCAGGCGCTTACCTTTCATCTGAGCGGGCACGCGAAAGCTCCTGCGATACCACCACTCTTTGAAGCTGATCCATTCCGCCTCGTGTGTATAGTAGGCCGGGTACTTAAGGATTTGCGTATGAACAGAGCCAGGGACCTGAACCGTTTGCCAGCTTGAATCGTCCGTTGCAACGTCAAACAATCTCGCTTTTTCGCCGTCGCCCTTTTCCGCATTTCGAAGTTTCCACGGCCCGTCGAGAGAAAGCCCAATTGCGGTGGATTTACTGGTGTCTCTCGCCGGCCCCTCTTCAACGCGGTAGATAGCCGATCTAGGAGCCGGCGTGTACGAGGGGAGTTTCGACAGCGGCTGCGGCTCGAGGCTATGCGCGAGAATCGGCTGCGCGAATCTGCGATAGCAGGCGCGGGCCTCGAGCAGCGTCTCATTGGCTTTCCACTGCGGGAACGCAATGCCCATTTGTGAAGACCAGGCCGTCGCGCTCTCCAGCACATCCGGTCGTTTTATCGCTGCGATTCCCGATTGCACTGCTTGTAGTTGAGCTGTACGGAGATCTCTCAGGGCGTAGAACTGTCGTGATCCCGCGGCGAACCACGCAAGCCTCGAGTCCAACTCAATGAAGTCGAGGGCGCCATAGTTCTCCTGCGGATTGTAGTAAAGGACGTGGCCGCCGGGGAGATCATCGAAGTTCTGCGCCGGGATTAGAAAACCCTGCGGGATGATTCTCTGGTGTGGCGGATTGTCGGTATCTCCGTCGGGCCAGCCGACTTCGGCACCACTGGCCCAATGTGTGAACGGCTCATACGGGGACGCCGAAAGCGCCGAGAAGAAGAATCCGTACTTCCCTGCCCTCGTTTCGACTCGCGCGCGCCACACGACGACCGGGCTGTTAGCGTACCATTCGAACTCCCATTCTTCGGCGCCTGTTCCGAGACGCGCACCTCTGAGTCGCACGCGAGCACGCAACGGACCGGACTCTATCACCTCAACGTCGGTGAATCCGGAGGTGCGGGCTGCGCTAGCGACGGTTTGGAGGGCGGTTCCCCAACCTGCGCTTCTTATGCCGAATGGGATCTCTTCTTTTATGTCCGGCGTCGTTTCGACGAGGTTCAGCATACGATGCTCGCCCGCTGTGCGGTTGTAGGCTTCAACAATCGCCGGGGTTGTGTTTTCTTTACCGAGATTGATGATGATGCCGAAGCGACTATTGCCAAGCTCAAGGCGACTGGTACCAAGACGATGGACGACGATGTCTGTCGGGTAATCACCGCCGCGTTCTCCAGGTTGACGCGCCGATTGTGCAAGTGGCGAGGCGAGCAGTCGGTAGCGCGGCAGGCGGCCGGGCATCAAGCTGGCAGGGAAAAGAATTTCGGCTGATGCAATCGAGCCGTCTGCGTGCGCCTTGCCCACGACAACTTGAATGGGCACCTCTCGGCTTTCTTCGTCAAGCACGCGCAGCAACTCGGCGCGAGCCTCGCCCGCGGCAAAACTGGTTACGAAACGCACAACTTCGTTGTCGCGTCGTTCGATTCCGGTGGGTTCTTCGAGCTGTATTACCCAGCTGCGCCCCTGAGCCGCCGCCATCACAGCAGACCCCAGAATAGTCAAGACCAGGGCGGCTATCTTGATCATCAACGCATGCTAGATTGTAAACGGCTGTTGTTCAAACCATTCTCTTCCCATGCGACTCTGTTCGGGTTGAACGAGAGTCAGAACGAACGAAGACGATCCGCGAATAACGCGAATCTGCACTAAAAAGGGAAGCTTGCGGCTTTTACAGGACAGATCGAGACAAAATGAATCTAATTCGGGGTGATTCGCGAGATTGGGGAAGAACGTAAGTAAACCCCGACTGCCTGTCATCTACGGATGCTCTTACCAAGGTCCTTCAGTGCATCACCAACCTTCCGCCTGGTTTTGCCCAGCGTCTCTTGCATGCTCCCTTTTCCGCGTTCGCTGGCGCCTTCCTTTTCCATATCAGGATTGCCCACCGCGCGTCCAATCTTCTCTTTTACTCCGCCTTTTGCTTTATTGAATTTGCCTCGAATCTCGGCTTTGTTTGGCACTCCCATGATTAAGACTCCTTCTTGAGAACAATGCCGGCCTTTATCCACCCGGCTTGAAATCGATCAACAACACGAGCCTGGTAGCGATCGCGCCTTCGGTTGCTCAGGAAGCCGCCGTCTGCGCCAACAGCTCAGACAAGATGTCTTTCTTCAGGAACACTCATCTCCGCGAACGATGCCAGCCGTAGCCGCCGCCGCCAAAGAGCAGAATCAGCACGATGATAACGATCAATATAGTCATGTATCACTCATTCCTTTCCAGCCTGACGCCACACACCCGGTCAACGGGCCTCCACCTACTTACTACACTTCCACTCCGCTGAATATACTGGCGGCAGGACGATGTTTTGACGATTTGGAGCTGATAAGAGCTCCATCGAAGGAACGATACCGCAGTTCTCTTCACGATACTGTTCCCTTTTGGACAGATGCTGAAATAAAGGTTCCGGCTGGAGTTAAGGAGGAAGCGCAATCGAATTCGCTCTTACAGTCCATTAGTGACGCAATCAGGCAACGTTGCCTGGTCCCTGCATGGTATCATCCCGGCCGGATCGAGTATCGTGCCTGTCAGTCCCTATGGAGACGTATGACCAGATTACATGGAAAAGTCGCTTTGGTCACCGGCGCCAGTCGCGGTGTAGGAAGAGGAATTGCTCTCGAGCTCATCGATGCCGGCGCAACTGTTTATGTCACGGGGCGAACGGATTCGGATTTGACGTTCGCCGCTGAGAGAGGGATTGCGGTCCGATGTGATCATCGGGACGACCAACAGGTTGAAGCTGTCTTTCGACAGATTGCTGCCAACCACAATCGCATCGATGTGTTGGTGAATAACGTTTGGGGCGGCTACGAGAGGATGATCGAGAATGGCGAGTTCACCTGGATGTTACCCTTCTGGAAGCAACCGCTCTGGCGGTGGGATGCGATGTTTGCCGCGGGTGTTCGCGCGCACTACGTTGCTTCTGTTCACGCGGCGAGAGCTATGGTTGCACAGCGCAGCGGTCTGATCGTCAATATTTCGTTCTGGCCGGCACAAAAGTATATTGGCAATGTTGCCTATGGCGCCTCCAAAGCCGCTACAGATAAGTTGACCGCCGACATGGCTCATGAGCTTCGCGATCACAATGTCGCTGTCGTCTCGCTCTATCCGGGACTCGTGAGAACCGAGAAAGTAATGGAGGCTGCCGCATATCTGGACCTGAGTAACTCTGAATCGCCGGAATTCATCGGCCGAGCGATCGCCGCCTTAGGCGCCGATATAGAGGTTATGAATAAGTCAGGGAAGGTACTGGTA
>DASYSA010000515.1:0-8400 GCA_036003885.1 Blastocatellia bacterium
CCCTGGCCAGCGCCGCAGCAGGAGGAAGCTAATGGACTCAGGCAGCCAGGCGGTGTTGTTGCTCTGTTCGATGATCGGTCGGGCGGATGACGAACCCATTCGTCCACTCGGACCAAAAGAGTGGAGTGAGCTGGAGCGAAAGATCACAACCTCGGGAATGGGGGGGCCGGGCGGGTTGCTTTGCTTGTCGGCGGCGGATCTGGCTCGCGAACTGGAGCTGGAGTTGAGTGAGGCGGACCGCATAGCGGTTCTCTTAGGGCGAGAAAGCCTGATAGAGATTGAACTGGAGCGGTTGAGTGAAAGGGGCATCGGGGTTCTTACGCGAGTCGATCGGGAGTATCCATCGCGGCTGCGCAATGCGTTAAAGCACGTCGCGCCGCCGGTGCTCTTCACTGCTGGGAGGCGTGGACTCTTAGACCGCGGAGGCATTGCAGCCGTCGGCTCGCGCAACATCGACGAAAGCGGGCAGTCGTTCGCCAAAGAGGTTGGCCGCAAGTGTGCACTGATCTCGCTGCCGTTGATCTCAGGCGGCGCCCGAGGAACGGATGCCCTGGCAATGCAGTCGGCGATCGAGGCCGGCGGCGCGGCCGTGGGCGTGCTTGCAGACAGTCTCGAGCGCGCGGTTCGTGGCGCGGATTTGAGAGAGCCGCTGGAGAATGGAAATCTGACGCTGATCACTCCGTATTCTCCCGCGGCGAGCTTCACGGTCGGAGCGGCGATGGGACGAAACAAGCTCATCTATGCGCTGGCTGACTATGCAGTAGTCGTGTCGAGCGAGGTCGAGACGGGAGGCACCTGGCGAGGTGCGACTGAGGCTTTGAAGGCGCAGTGGTGTCCCGTGTTTGCGCGAACGGGCGACGATTCGCCGGCAGGAAATCGAGAGTTACTCAAGAAGGGAGCGTTTGCCCTCCCAGAGTCGGAGTTGAAAGGGATCGACGACATCGAGGCATGGATGAGAGAGCACAGCGGGGAAGTGGGCGATCAACCGGGCGGTTCGAAGCGTCTGAAAGCTGGAGAACAGCGGACGCTGTTTGACTGAGAAGCAAGGGTGTCAATGAGTCATCGCATAGATGATAACGTTAATGCCCACCTTGTAAGCTGCCAGGCCGTACTTGATCGGATATCTCGGATCGTCTATCCACTCCCACGCGTCGCCCAGATCGCAGTTCCGAGCGATGAAGACCATCACCCGGCCCTCCTTATTCTCAATCCCCATGTAGTGAGGAACTATCCCGCCCTTCTCGTGAGTGACGCCGCGGCCAAGCCATGAATGAATGCCGGGAACCTGCACCACTTCGTTGAGATCGAAGTAGCAATGAAAGAGCGAGTGGTCTCGCGGCAGATCTTTGATCTTGTGTTCGGGAAAGACCCGATGCATCTGCTCCTCTACGTTTTGCCACTCGTACTCGCCCCAGAAGTCGTCCAGGAAGAGAAAGCCGCCTCGCAACGTGTACTCGCGCAGTCGCTCGGCCTCTTCGCCGGAAAGCTCCATATAGCCCGGCTCGACAAAGTAGATTATTGGGTAGTTGAAGAGGCGCTCGTCCATTATCGGGATCTGGGCAGGCTCGGCTGAGATTGTGAGGTTGGTTCCCGCCCAATCTCGCACCCCGATAATGAAGTGATAGTCGGCTTCGGGATAGTCCGTGCTCCAGGATCCATACCCATACCGCGAGCCTCGGCCACCGTATGGGGAATTGTAGATCGTTCGAACGAAGGTGAACTCGCCAATCGGGTTTTGCTTCTCGTGGGACCCGCTGTGGGGCACGGCACCCAACCGTCCCTGCCCGAAGGCAGTCGCCAGCAGGAGTAATAAGAGTAGAGCAACGAATACGAGGGAAATGCGAAATTCGAAATGCGAAGTGCGAAATTTTTGCTGCGCCTGGAGAACGAGCACAGGATGTGCAGGAGAGGAATTTCGCATTTCGCATTTCGAATTTCGCATTTCCTCTATTCCCAATCAACTTTCGGATGTAGCGTATGCCAGGTGGTCGCCTGCTCGTAAGCCATTGCAACCCTCAAAGGCGCCGCTTCGTCGTAGAGTCCGCCCGTGAACATGATTGCCTGGGGCAGGCCGTTGATGAACCCGCAGGGCATCACAACTGCCGGATGTCCGGTCAGGTTGGTCACTAACAGGCTTGCGCTCCCGGGCGCGGGCGTCACGAACACATCCCAGTTTGACATCAACTTGTCCATCTCGCGCATCAACAGAGTCCGGGCGCGTTGCGCACGCAAGTACTCGACGGCCGGAATGAAGCGAGAGGTTCTGAATGAGTTAGGCCAGTCACCTGGACTCTGCCCTGATAGCTGATTGACCGCGCCGCTGCGTGTTATATCATCGAACGCGGCTGCGGCTTCGGCGGTCAGAATGAATCGCAAGTTGCCGGCGTCAAATTTGGGAAGCTCTAACGGCTCCAGTTTCGCGCCTGCCTTTCTGAGAGTATCGAGGGCGTCAGCATACATCTTCTTCCGCTCTTCGTTGTTGCCCTGTTCGAATTCGGCCTTTATGTAGCCGATGCGCATCGCCGAGATCGGCCTCCCGGGATTCCAATTGAAGGGCGCGTCTCCGACCGTGATGTCGCGGCCGTCGGGTCCGTAGATTGCGGAAAGAGCTGCCGCGCAGTCTTCAACCCCCCGGCAGATCGGACCTATCTTGTCCATCGTCCAGCTCAGGCCCATTGCTCCGTAGCGGCTCACGCGGCCATAAGTGGGCCTCAGACCGACCGTTCCGCAGCGCGACGAAGGCGACACGATGGATCCCAATGTCTCAGTGCCGATCGAGAACCCGACAAGTCCAGCCGCCGTCGCCGAAGCCGGTCCCGCCGATGAACCGCTCGACCCCTGCAAAGCCTCCCCGACCTGCCAGGGATTTCGAGTCACCCCTTTGAACCAGCGGCCTCCCTGTGCAAGGGCGCCCATCGAGAGTTTTGCGACCAAGACCGCGCCCGCTTGATTCAAGCGTTCGACGACTGCGGCATCATAATCGATCACCTGGTCGCGAAAGGGTTCGGCGCCCCAGGTAGTCGGAATGCCTTTGGTGGCGAACAGGTCCTTGGCTCCCCACGGTATTCCATGGAGCGGCCCGCGATATTTGCCGGCCTTGATCTCACGTTCGGCTTCTGCAGCCTGTTTCAGGGCGAGGTCTTCCGTGAGCGTCACAACGCAGATGAGCTTGGGGCCATATCGTTTGAGGCGCGAGATGTACATCTTTGTCAGCTCGACCGGCGAGATCTTACGCGTGCGAACCAGTTCGCCCAGCTCGGTTGCCGTCGCGAAAGCGAGATCCTCGAGTGACTTGAACGCAGGAGGCGTGATTCTGCTCGTCTTGAACGGTTCACGCCGAGAGTTGAACTTCTTACCTGGCGGTGCGGGATGAAAGGCGATGGCCGGCTCAGTGTCGAGGGGTACGTCGATCTTGCGCACCGCTTCAAAAGAGGCGAGGTTGCGATTCACGCCCGGCAGCGCCATCGCTTCCTGGGCATCGCTCAACTCGAGGGCGATCAACTGCTCCGCTGCGTGTAGTGACTCTTTGGTTACGCGTTGCGGAGCTTGAGGCGGTCCTCCGAGATTGGCTCCGCGCTGTTGTGCTTCCGTGGAAGGAGCTTCTATGTGTGTCACGGCAAGCCCGGCGGCTCCCAGCGCCGGAAGAAGCTTAAAGAAGGAGCGACGATCGACTACGAGGCCTGGTTGGGCGGCGACTTGCTCGCGCTTGCGATCTTTCCTGTTCATATTCTCCTCTTCGTGGCGAAACCGGCACGCCAAAGGAGCCCAGCCTTTGAGCTCCGCCGAGTTTTGAGATTCGATTGCTGGGACCAGCCGCTAAGGTTATCACATGAAACATCAGAAGCAAGTTCCGAGGGTTCGACATTTCTTCCTCGGAGGTGCAGTCAAAGCCGGGACTCAAGGTGCGGGACATCCGTTCTCATATGGACACTAGCCGCGCCAGGGTGGAGCACGGGAGTCAAGGCCAATTCTCGTAGCAACTCCCACTGATCGCTCGTCTTCCTCGGAGCCGACGTCTGACACAAGGCAAACTGACTCAAGCCAAACTTGACCTCAGGTTGTGTGCTCCACTAGGCTACCTCGGTGAACATAGACCCCCAGGAGGAGTTATGAAGAGAGTTTGTCTCGTTGTTTTGATCGGTTTGATTGCTTCGATCGCATGCCAGGCCCACGAACCGGGCGAAGCCGAAAGCACGCTCAACATCGGCAAAGGTAAAGTAACGGTCCACTATGGCACCCCTAAGCTCGCCGGACGGAATCTCGACGAGATGATCAAGCCGGGCGTCGCGTGGTTCATGGGGATGAACAATACAACTACGTTTGAGACCACGATCGCTCTCGACTTCGACGGCAAGAGACTCGAGCCCGGAAAATACGCCATATTCGCCCGCCCCGACGAACAGAAGAATTGGACGCTTCTTGTTTCATCGGCGGCGACAAAGCGGCCACTCGATCCGGCAACGGTAGTCCTTTCAGCTCCTCTCAAATTCGCGAAAGACGGCGCTGCTCAAGACCTGCTCAAGATCACGTTGAACAAGTCTGGCGATGGAGCTTCACTTGACGTGGCGTGGGGCACCTACCGGCTGAATGGGTCATTCAAGCCCGCAGCGTAAAGAACAGGTGTCAGGTGTGAGGTGTGAGGTGTGAGGTGTTAGGCGTGAAGTTTCAAGTGGGCAGGTGTGACGCTTCCGGTGTGAACTCGCACTCGACACTGACACTCGGCGCTGACACCTGACACCTGACACCTGACCTTCATGAAGAACATTCTAATAACCGGCGGAGCAGGCTTCATAGGGAGTCATCTGGTTGATCGCCTGCTTTCAGGCGGTGACTGCAGGGTCACCGTCGTAGACAACTTCAACGACTTCTACGACCCTGCAATCAAGCGGGCGAATGTAGCCGCGCACTTCACTAGACCCCAGTTCAAGTTAGTTGAGGCCGACATCGCGGACGAGGGCGAGATCGAAAAGCTCTTCCGGCAATCGGAATTTGACTGCGTGGTACATCTGGCAGCCCGAGCTGGAGTTCGACCATCGCTTGAACGACCTCTCGCTTACGAGAATTCGAATGTTCGAGGCACCTATGTTCTGCTGGAGGCAGCGCGGCAGAGACAGGTCCCGCGCTTCATATTCGGCTCGTCGAGTTCGGTGTACGGGGTGAACGCGAAGGTGCCTTTTTCGGAGGACGATTCGATAGCTCAACCCATCTCACCCTATGCGGCCACGAAGATCGCAGGCGAAGCCGCCTGCCAGGCATTCAGCTACCTGTATGGAATGACGGTCGTGTGCTTGCGATTCTTCACCGTTTATGGCGCACGCCAGAGGCCCGATCTCGCTATTCACAAGTTCGCCCGTTTGATCACCGAGGGCCGTCCCATCCCGATCTTTGGCGACGGAACGACACGTCGCGACTATACCTACATTGACGACGTCATCTCGGGCGTCGTCGCGGCCATGAACTACGACGCGACCCGCTGTGAGGTGATCAACCTTGGGGAATCCGAAACGATCGAGCTGCGCCGGTTGGTCGAACTACTCGAGGGGGCGCTCAATCGCCGCGCAATCCTGGACCACCAGCCGTTTCAGCCAGGTGACGTGCCGGTTACCTATGCCGACATCAACAAAGCAAAAAGACTACTCGGTTACAATCCGGGGACCAAAATCGAGGCCGGCTTAGCCAGGTTCGTACAGTGGTTCAGATCATAGTCCGCGAATAACGCGAATCTTCGCTACAGGTCTTGTTCCTCCCGGCGAGAGGGGTTAGCTGACAAGAGAGGCGCTCGACAACGGCAGCGAACCTTTGTATCGTCTCGTCTTGTCGATTCGCGGTTATTCGCTTAGATTCGCGGACTAATCCTTATTCGCGAGATTCGCGGATTAATCCCAACCTTGCTTAAACCAGACCGCCGGTCTACTATTCCCGCACTGGACTGCTCACCGGATGCGCCGTCATTGAAGATGATGCTCGGACACTCGATAGTCATGCGAGAATACAAGCTGGAAATACTGAACGAACCCGGGAGCGAAAGCGCTCCGCCCGAGATCTCCGTCTTTCTGCCCGTATACAACGAAGAAGATAACATCGAGCCGCTGAATGCAAGACTGACGGAATCGCTGGAGAGGCTCGAGCGGGCTTACGAGATCATCTATGTCGATGACGGATCGAGCGATTGCAGCCTGGCGAAGCTTCGCGAGATAGCAGCTCGAGACCGGCGCGTGCGAGTGATTGCGCTGCGCCGCAACTACGGCCAGACCGCGGCGATGAGCGCCGGCATAGACCACGCGCGCGGGGACATCCTGATTCCGATGGACGCGGATCTTCAGAACGACCCGGTAGACATAGTCCGGCTGCTGGAAGAACTGGATCGGGGCTATGACGTCGTGTCGGGTTGGCGAAAGGATCGAAAGGACAATTGGCTGACTCGACGCCTGCCGTCGATGATGGCCAATCGCCTTATCTCGGCGATCAGCGGAGTGAGGCTTCACGACTACGGCTGCAGTCTTAAGGCCTACCGCCGCGACGTGCTGGCTGATGTTAAGTTATATGGCGAGATGCACCGATTCATACCTGTCTATGCAAAGTGGGCGGGAGCCCGGGTGACCGAGATCCCGGTCAACCACCACTCCCGTAACGCCGGGCAATCGAAGTACGGACTGTCGCGCACCGTCAAAGTCTTGTTCGACCTGATCACGATAAAGTTCATGTCAAGCTACATGACCAAGCCTCTCTACCTGTTCGGGATGGGCGGAATGGTTTGTCTGGCTGTAGCGCTCGTATCGGCATTGGGCGCGCTCTACTACCGCTTCGTCCGGGATGTCCACCTGAACCGGATGCCGCTGGCTACGCTGGCGATGATAATGTTTGCGATGGGGGTGCAGTTCATCTTCATGGGACTCCTCGCCGAAATGGTCGTGCGCACGTATCACGAGTCCCAAAACAAACCCATCTACACAGTACGGGAGTTGATCAACATCGCGGGCGAAAATGGCCAGGAGAGCGGAGGAGAGTGAGAGTGGGAGAATGGGAGAATGGGAGAGTGGGAGAATGGGAGAGTGGAAGAATGAGAGAGCGGAAGCGAGCACGCGAGGGCGACTGGGATGGTGGCAGAATCGGCGGCGGCGCCTCTGAAGCCGATTCTCCCACTCTCCCACTCCCCCACTCTCCCACTCTCCCACTCTCCCACTCTTCTTCTCACTTCCCCCGGGTCACGGTAGTCGGGATCGCAGTCGATAACGTCAGCGAGGACGAAGCGCTTTCATTGATAGAGGAGTGCATCGATGGCGTGGCGCCTGCTTTCATGGCTGTCGTGAACGCAGCGAAACTCGTTTCGGCTCGCAGGGATGACGACCTGCGCAATGCGTTAATGAGCGCTGATCTGGTCACGGCCGATGGGATGTCAGTTGTGTGGGCCTCGCGGCTGCTGGGATCGCCCCTGAAAGAGCGAGTCACCGGCATCGACATGTTCGAAAGGTTGATCGGTCACGCGGCGCGGCGCGGCGCTTCCGTCTACCTCCTTGGGGGGCGTGATGAGGCGGTCGGCGGAATAGTAACGCGATTCAGGCGTGAATACCCAAACCTCAGAGTGGCTGGCTACCGAAACGGCTACTTCAACGCCGCGGAAGCGGGTGCCGTCGTCGAACAGATTAAGCAGAGCGGGGCCGAGCTGTTATTCGTAGCGATGGGATCACCGATGCAGGAGATCTGGATTGCGTCGAATCTGGCTGCCACCGGTGCTCGCTTCGCTTTGGGCGTGGGCGGAGCATTTGACCACCTGAGCGGCCTCTCGCATCGTGCTCCCGGATGGATGCAACAAGCGGGTGTGGAATGGTTGTACCGGTTGCTGAGCGAGCCTCGCCGGCTGTGGCGACGATACCTGATAGGCAACCTGCGGTTCACATGGCTCGTAGCGAAACAACTCGTGTCCCCGGCCTCGCTTATGAATGAGCGACGGAAAGGAAAAAACGACGGACCCGGGCAAACAGGGGACACTGGGCGCAACGAGTGAAAATCAGAATCGCAGAATCGAGGGCCTGACCCCGCGCGAGAGTACGGTGGCGCTCTGTATTAAGCGCGTGCTAGTATCAGCTTCGCCCGTCCTCATAGATTTTTCGGAGGTCTGTTCACGGGATGGTCCGCCGTTCAACGCTCTCGATCGCACTGAGTGCGTTCGTCCTCACATTTCTACTCTCGCAATCAGCCTTCTCGTCGACCGCGTCGTTGTCCTGTTACACCAGCGATCAACAGCCGGAGCAGGATCAAGTCAAGAAGGGTAAGAAAGAGACGAAGCGCGCCCGGAGAGTCGACGAGAAGGGCGGCAAGCAAAAGGAACCGCAAGAGGCAGAGGGCACAGATGCGAACGCGCCGGCCGGCTCCGAAGAAGAAGTAAATCTGGTTTCGGAC
>DASYSA010000516.1:0-7977 GCA_036003885.1 Blastocatellia bacterium
AATCACAGATTACGACGATCAGCGCTCACCAGCATTCACCGTTGCGCTACCGGCAATCCAGAGCACGGGAAACAGTGCAACCGGAGCTATCACACGATCAATCGAGCTGATCACATGCTGTTGATATGGTTCATAAGCTGAAAACACATAGACCAGTGTGATCAAGCCCAGATACAGAAGTGACGATACGGACAACAGGTGAATTTTGGCTGGACGCGAGCGCCAGCTCAAGAGACCGAACAACAAGCCCAACGGCCATACAAAACCCCAGTCGGGGCTCGCCAGGCTTTTCAATTCCGCAATCGCGATGAACCACAAGCGGCCTGTGTTATTCACCAGTGTAGATAAGTTGACTGACAAGAATGCCGGGTCAACAACCCCCTTCCACGCCACAAACGCATACCATGGGCCGGCGATAATCACCGCGCTACAAACGCAGGCGCCAAGTCCAATCCATGCGCGCCGCGTCTCCTTGCTCGCAATAAGCGACGCCGCGCAAAGGACCGGAAGCAGAATCAGACCCTCGCGCTTCGTCCACGACATGAAGCCCCCAGCCAACGCAGAGATGAGCAAAGCACCTTTCGACCCGTGCTCTTGCCACTCTGTAAGGTAAAGAGCAGCGATCCCTGTGAAAACTGCCAGCGGAACCTCGGCGAAGACCGATCCCGCCTGCCCCGCGATGTGTGGGATCGAAATAATCGAAATTGCGGTCAGCAGGGCAAAACTCGAACTTCCTCTCCATCGCCGCACCGCAGCATAACTCATTGCTGCGAGCGCAAGATAGAAGATCACCGACAACAGCCCAACGAGTCTGTCATCCGGCGCTCCGATCCATCCAAAGAGCCAGGCCTCAACCAGAGGAAACATGAGAGGGTAGTCCTGCAAAGTAACGGCGCGCGACGAATCCATATAAACCGCGGGCGAAATATGTCCTTCCACGAAAATCGTGCGCGCTTTCATCGCCCAGTTGACCCAGCTATCCCAAAAATGAAGCGGTCCGCCCACAGCCATCATTGCTGCGAGCACCACCTGCATCACGAAAAACAGGATCAGGAAAGTGTTTAGGAAACTGAAACGCAAATCTCTGAAAGCGCCAACATGGCGCTTCGATGCTGCGAACCACTTCCTCCCTTTCAGAAAGAGAGCACACGCCGCCACCACACTGAGCAGTCCGATCTGTCCACGCAACCCAATGCCAAGCGCGTTCAGCCACAACATACCTATTGACGTCAAACCAGCCCCCAAAGACCACGCCAGTGCTGCTGCCTCTGCTCCGGTCGCATCGTAGCCTAATCGAGCGCTGAGGGATAAAACGACGCTGCCGAGGATAAAGATTACCAACACGCCTAAAGAGATCTGGAACGGCCAGAGAGCGCTCGCATACGCTGGAGGCGCGATATCGCTCACCGGGATCACCGGGGTCGCACTCAGCTGGACAACGTACCCATCCTTCATATCGATGATCTTGTGTCCAGGCAACATAAGATCGGGAATAGAATACGCCAACACAAAGCTCGCGCGCCTTTCTGCGGCTACGCTCTGGACTGAGTCACTGGTTAGAGGACGAGAGAGCCACCAACGCGATTCCCACGTTCCGTCCGAGGACGCAGGCGTGAGCCACCATACTGAGCGCGGAGCCAGAAGGTAAAGCGCGCGGTGAAATGTAACGTATTCGGCATGACGGACGTCGGTTCCGGATGTGACCAGCACAACTGCCGCATTGCGTGGTATCACACTATCTGCTGCCCGTAACAGATCGTGGGGAGCGTCCGGAAATTGAAGGCGATTCTGCTCTTCCGGGTCAAACCAGAGACGCAGAATTGGCAGAGTGGAAGTTATATATGAAAGCCTTGCCGGCAAATCAACCGCAGATGCAAGCAGCACAAGTGTGAGCAGTATCCACGCCTGTTTGTATTGCGTCATCGAAGTTCAGTAAATGATCGTGCTTCCGCACTATACTTCGCCTTGATAGCTGTCATCAATCTCCAGGCTGGATCACCTACGCGCGCCAGGGCGGCAGTGGTCGAGGTGTACGCGTGGACTTACCAGGCATCCCACTTCAACGATGCAATATCAGCCTGGGCTTGCGCGTATCCCTCTGGCGTTCCGATGTCGCGCAGATATGAATCAATCTCCCATCCGGCTATTCGTCCCACCAGGCTGCCAATAACATCATGCCCCAGGTCACAGGGTACCTTGTCCGGAATGGCCTCAAAGACGGCAGGAGTCGCTACCATCACACCTGCGAATGCCAGGCTCGATAGCGGACGGGCCGGCTTCTCCTGAAAACTGGTGACAATGCCGTTCTCATCAAGAATGGCCACTCCGCACTCGCTGGGCACAGTGGCCCTGAAAAGTCCAAGCGTCGCCAGCTTTCCCATACGCCGATGAGCCGACAGTAACGCTGTCAGGTTCACGTCTGTTAGATTATCCGCATATACGACAAAGAACTCATCCGCACCGTGAGCAAACGCCTGGTTCGCCCGAAGTGTGCCCGCGCTCCCCAGCAGTATCGGTTCGTGGGCGAGGATGATATGGATCGGAGAGTCAACGTGCTCGACGAAATTGACCACTTCCTCTGCCGCATGATGAGTGTTTATCAGCACGCGTTTGACTCCGTGAGTTGAGAGCAGGTCGAGCCAATAGGCAAGCAATGGGCGACCGCCAATGGGGACTAAGCATTTTGGGACACTGTGAGTCAGCGGCCACAAACGTGTACCCAATCCCGCGGCCAGCACAATTGCGTCCATCAATGGAACCTCTCGGTGAGATATAAGATCAGCCTATCACGCCGTTTCATACGGAGCACGTTAATGATATAACCGGACGTGCTGCCTGGTGATCAGTGGCTCTATTTCGCGGTCGATTATGCCCCAACGGTTCTTTTTGTGGCAAGACTTCATCTCCGGACTGAGCAGTGATCTAAGACGCCGAAGCTTGCGACACAGTCTGATCACGCTCGGTGCGAGCGTGATCAGACTGGGGATCTCGGCGTTGGCGGTGCGCATACTGGCGCGCGGTCTTGGTCCGCAGGATTTGGGGACGTTCTATGTCGTGTCCGCTGTTGTGCTCATCTTAGGCACGATTGGTGATGGCGGCTTGAGCTATACGGCGGTGCGCGAGGTGTCGAGGCTACGGTCCGAAGAGTCGACAAAGATTCCGGAAGCGGCCGGGGCGTTTTTGGTACTGAAGCTGGCCTTCGCTGGCGCGGTTGTCGTATTGGTTCTCGCTCTCGGCGGCCCACTTGCAAGCGTTGTGCTTCCCGATATCGGCAATGGCGCGCTGCTTTTGCGCCTCGCGGCTCTTACCGTGGTCACAACCGCTCTAAGTGGTTGGGCGTCGTTTGTCGCCCAGGGATTGCGTCGTTTCGGATGGGTGGCGGTTTCCAGTGTCGGGACCGCAGTGGCAGGGTTGGCCGGCTTCTGGGCGCTGTCGGCGCTGGCTCGCCTGAATGTTACCAGCGTAGTCGCGGTCGGCATCTTCACACCCCTGGCGTCCCTTGTCCTCTTCGCGCCGGTGCTTTGGGCTCAACGTGTCCGGTTCATTAACCTGCGCAAGAACGCCGGAGAACTGCTGGGCTTTAGCCGGTGGTTGTGGCTTTCGGCCATTCTTTCGAGCACCACGGCACAGCTCGACTTAATGCTTGTCAAGCACTGGTCGCCCCCGGAGATTGCCGGTTTCTATGCGCTCGCGGCGCGACTGGCATTGTTTGCCGACCTTATCAATCAGAGCAACTTCGTCGCTCTTTTGCCGGCTGTTTCAGCGCAGCGCACCGTCGTCGAGCACCGTGCTTTCATGCGCTCGAGCTTGCTGCGCACTTTACCGGTAGCTGCTTTGCTTTTGATCGGCGCCCTGCTTGCTCGCGCGCCCATTGAGTGGTTCTTCGGACACCAATACGCGGCTGTTGTGCCTCTGTTTCGGATACTGATGCTGGGAGTCGCCTTCGATCTGGTTGTCACTCCGCTGATTCTGGTGGCCTTCCCGCTAAACATGCCTCGCACGCTGGCGGCGAGTGATTTGATACGCGTGGTTGCCCTTTCGAGCGCAGCGGTTCTTTGGTTGCCACTCTTCGGCGCCGCAGGTGCAGCCTGGGCTAAGCTGGCGGCAAAAGCGATTGGCGGCGGCTTTACACTGGCTATGGTATGGTGGCGCATGCGTGCCCCCGTTATTAAGAGGGTGTAGAATGATGCCTTGTGGCAACCTAATTGAGCTGCATCGCTCCTATTTTGACTGCGAAGGACGGAACGAAATGAGACGCGCGCTCATAACTGGTGGCGCTGGTTTTATCGGGTCTCACCTGGCTCAGGAATTGCTGCAACGGGGTGAGCACGTACACGTGCTCGATGACTCTTCAAGCGGCGATCTCAGCAATATCGGACATTTGATCTCACGACCCGATCTCTTTCTCCACCGCGGAAGTGTCCGGGATGAAGTCCTGCTGGCGGAAATCATCGGCCAATGTGATACCGTCTATCACCTGGCTTCCTCTGTCGGCGTCAAGCGAGTGATGAAACACTCGATTGATACCATTCAAAACAATGTGCACGGCATCGAATGCGTCCTGCGGCAGGCCCTGTTGAAAAACCAAAGGGTGGTGTTTGCTTCGACGTCCGAGCTTTATGGAAATTCCAGCCAGGAGCCCCTTCGTGAAGACCAACCGGTCAACCTCGGGCCGCCTACACAGTCCCGGTGGAGCTACGCGTACTCGAAAGCGCTGGGGGAATCGCTGGCGCTCTCCTATTGGAGAGAGAGGCATCTGCCCGTGGTCGTCATACGTCTGTTCAACACAGTCGGCCCTCGGCAGACCGGCCAATATGGAATGGTGATACCGACATTTGTCGCGCAGGCCTTGCGTGGGGAGCCGATCACCGTTTACGGCGACGGTCTTCAGTCGCGGACATTCGGCTTTGTTAAGGATGTTGTGCGCGGATTTGCAGACCTTGCGAGCAGCGACACCGCCCCCGGAGAAATCTTCAATATCGGAGGCACCGAAGAGACGACGATCGCCGACCTGGCTCGGGCCGTGAAGGAGGTCACTGGAAGCCCTTCCGACATCGTGTACATCCCATACGAAAGAGCGTATGGCCCTGGGTTCGCGGATATCAGGCGGCGCGTGCCCGATTTGACAAAAGTCAGCAAGAGTATCGGCTACCGCTCTTCTTGCGGTCTTCGCGCGATTCTCGAAACGGTGATCAGGCACGAGCGTGACAGAATAGCCGCGGCTCAGAGTTCGTCTGCCGCATCTGCCGTTCTTTGATTCGGATCAGCCTGAAGTCGATTTAGCGGGCCGAGGGGAGATCAGTAAAGCAGAACATAGAATCGCGAACCCGTTCAGGTCAGGGTGACGCATTTCCTGGCCGCTGGTGATGAATGTCAACGTCGGCTGGAGCGCATTGTGATCGGTCTTTGGAGTTGTTATGTTGCTGCTCGGCCGTAGAGGGACGGCGAAAGCTCGACCTGAAGATACAAGTGTGGAAGGTCGAAGCATAATGGAAGAGCTTTCTGGTCGAGACAGCAAAGGTGGACATTGATGGGCTGCCTGGGACGATCTCCCCTTGTCATTGGTACGCTCTTATGCGTCGCCCTTGTTGCCGTTCAAGGCTCGGTGTTGCAACACGCAAACAGCGAAATGGGAATCAGGTTCGTCAACGTCTCAGAGCAAGCCGGCATTAAACACAAGACCATTTATGGAGACGAGCACAAGAATCGATACCTTCTCGAGACGACTGGATGCGGAGTTGCATTCATCGACTTCGACAACGACGGATGGCAGGACGTCTTTCTGGTCAACGGCACTCGGCTTGGTGACCTCGAGAAGGGCCAGACCCCGACCAATCATCTCTACCGGAACAGCGGCGATGGAACGTTTCGAGATGTCACCGAGAAGGCAGGGCTTACGCGCGCAGGTTGGGGACAGGGCGTGTGCGTCGGAGATTTCGATAACGACGGTTACGATGACATCTTCGTCAGCTACTTCGGCAAGAACGCGCTCTATCACAACAACGGCAACGGCACGTTCACCGATGTAGCCGAGAAGGCAGGCGTCGCGATCAATCGCTCGCGTTGGGGATCAGGCTGCGCGTTTTTGGACTATGACCGCGACGGTTATCTGGACTTGTTTGTCGCCAGCTACATCGATCTCGATTTGAAGACCGCTCCGCTTCCCGAAACGGGACCTTGCCTTTACAAAGGACTGACCGTCGCCTGCGGACCTCCGGGGCTGACCGGCGGAGTCAACACGCTTTATCACAACAACGGCAACGGCACGTTCGCCGACGTTTCGGAGAAATCGGGCATCAGGAAGACCCTTGGAACTTATGGGCTCGGCGTGCTGGTAGCTGACTTCGACAATGACGGCTGGCCCGATATCTACGTCGCGAACGATTCGGCCCCTGCCGCTCTTTATCAGAACAACAAGAATTCCACCTTCACGGATGTCGGCACCGAAGCCGGGTGCGCGTTCAGCGTCGACGGCAAGCCCCAGGCCGGCATGGGAGTCTCAGCGGGCGACTACGATCGCGACGGCTGGCTCGACATATTCAAGACGAACTTCTCGGGGGACACTTCAACGCTCTATCACAACACAGGTAAGGCGGTCTTTGATGACGTTACATTTCCGGCGGGCATAGGCATAACGACTCGGTGGCTTGGTTGGGGGTGTGGCTTCGTCGACGCAGACAACAATGGATGGCTGGATGTATTTCTGGTCAACGGCCACGTCTACCCGGAAGTCGAGAAGCTCACAACTGAAGCGGGCTACGCGCAACGAAAGGTATTTTACAGAAACTTGCAGAATGGGCGCTTTGAAGATGCTTCAGACAAGGCAGGCGCACCAATACTTGCGCCGAGCGCTGCTCGAGGCTGCGCCTTCGGCGACTACGACAACGATGGAGACATCGATATTCTGATTAATCCCGTCAATGCGACGCCCGAGCTTCTGCGATGTGATTCGACCAATCAGAACGGCTGGATTACGATTAAAGCCATTGGCGTAAAATCCAATCGAGATGGAATAGGAGCGCGCATCAAGTGCGTGACCGAGGATGGAACTCAGATAGACGAAGTGCGAAGCGGAGGCAGCTACTATTCGCAGAACGACCTCCGAGTTCACTTCGGTTTATCGAAGAGTCGGAAAGTGAAGACGCTTGAGATTCGATGGCCGAGCGGGCAGGTGGATACGTTAACCGATGTCGCCGCCGATCAGTTCATCGCAGTGAAGGAAGGGGCGCGCATCGTACGGGCGACGTCTCAAACCAGGAAGTAAACCTCGAGTTCAAAGATTGGGAGAGTGGGAGAATGGGAGAGTGTCGGTTCGCGACAAATGACAAATGACAAATGGCAAAGGACAACGAACGTCACACACTTGCTCTCAACTGAGCAGATTAGTCGTGCTGATCGCTCTCATTTCGCTCTCCCCGGTTTCGACGGACGCACAAAGGCGGCGCCAGCCAGGCGGCGCAGACGTTCACTACAATCAAGGCCTGGCGCTCCTGGAGAAGCAGCAAACCGATCGCGCGATCGCGGAGCTCAAGATCGCGCTGGCCCTCAAGCCCGCGTACGCGGACGCTCACAATGCGCTCGGTCTCGCTCTCGCGCGAAAGGGAGAGCTAAAGCCGGCGGTGGAATCCTTCCGCAAAGCCATCCAGCTCGACGCGAAACTCTATAAAGCCCACCGCAATCTCGGCACCGCTCTCGAACAACTGGGCAATATCGACGGAGCGATAGAAGCGTTCAAGCAGTCTGCTTTGTTGAAGCCCGACGATGCCGATACACATCTCCTGCTGGGAGTCGCGCTCCAGCACAAGCAGCTGGTCGATGCGTCGATCACCGAACTGCGCGAGGCTGTGCGACTGAAACCCGAATTAGTCGAGGCTCGCTTCTATCTGGGGTACGCCTTAGCGGCGAGAGGAGAACTTCGAGCAGCCATCCAGGAGTTTGAAACAGTCGTGAAGATGAAGCCCGACTATGGAGAAGCGC
>DASYSA010000517.1:0-8247 GCA_036003885.1 Blastocatellia bacterium
AATGAGATGAATAACATCCTAACCGGGGGTTGCGTCTACAGCCTCCACACAAAGACATTGGACAACAGGCCTCCCTCCCCGATCACTTGAATCGTGTTGTCTCCCGATTTGAGCCCAAGTTTCTTCGGTTTTCCCTTTATCTTTATCTGAGATTCAGAGGCGTTCTTGATTGCCTCGCTCTTGTCGACATCGTTGATTATTACGCCGGCGCCGCTGCCGAATCTGCTGCCGGTTATCGCCAGCACTTTCGGCGCCTGCATCTCGACAGTGTCGATCGAAGGGGCCAGTACTACCACCTCATAAGCTCCGCGGCCGTAGGTTGCGACCTGGATCAATCCTGTAGGATGGGAAGAGAACGCGTTGACCACGACTGGCGGCATGCCGTCGTTGAAGAGTTGCCACCCGTTTCCTCCGCGGATCGATCTGAAGACCCCGATGTCGGTTCCAACATACACCACACCGGGAATTGTCGGGTCGATGAGCAACGCGTTGGCCGGGATGTTGGGGAGTGTGCCGCTGATGTCCGCCCAGGTTGCGCCGGTGTCCGTTGTCTTGAAGACGTGCCCTGAGTAAAAGCCCGAGACCGCGAGATAGGCCATCGCGGGATTTGTCGGCTCCACTGCTATGCTCTTGATCGTCCGGTTTGGCAAGCCTGCGCTTACGTCCTTCCAGGTTATGCCTCCGTCTCTCGTGACCATGGCGCGACCCTGCGCCGAGCCTGTGTAGATGACACTCGTATCCGAGCGGCTCACGCCAATGGCGTTCAACACATCGTTCCCGCTTTGGGTGATCCCCTTCGTCAAATCCAGGTTGCCCGCCGAGGGTGTGAATGTGTTTCCCAGGTCGGTACTGATGAAGAGCCGCCACGTGCCGAAATAGAGAGTTGCGTCTACGCCGTTACCGGTGAATGGCGGATAGAACGCGATTCGCGCTCCGAAGTCCGGCTCGCCAAACTTGCTGTTCCCACCGATCGAAGTGTCATAGGTTGCGCCATTGTCGACGAACCTGAATATGTCGCCGCGAATATAAGTAAACCAGGAGATGCTCGGGTCGAGCGGATTGATGACACATCGCCCGCCATCACCTGATAGAAACTCTGCCCAGCCTACTTCGCTGAACCTCCGCTGGGTGCCGTTGTCCTGACTTCCCGCGTAGGAGAGCCTCGGATCATTCGGATGGATCGCGATGCTGATGAACTGTGCGAGCGACAGCGTCGCGTTGAGCGATGTGAATGTCTGGCCCCCGTTTGTGGACCTGGATATGCCGCCATCATTGCCAAGAAAGAATTCGCTCGAGCTCCCGGGAGAAAAAGCCAGAGTGTGTTGATCGGCATGCGAGGAAGCGATTAAGGGCGTGAAGTAGAAGCTGCCGTCACCAGGCGAAAAGTTGCGCGTAAGATTCGTCCACGCACCGCCGCCATCGGTGCTTTTGTAGACGTCACGAGTTCCAATGTAGACCGTATTCGCCGTGTTGGGGTCGGCCGCAATGTAGCTGTTGTATCCAAACTGCCCAAAGTCCACTCCGTTGGATCCCCGGTTCGTCCATGAGGCTCCCCCGTCGGTGCTGACTTCGACCCGCATGTCGAAACTCGCGGCACTGGTTCCACCGGTGAGCACGTAGATCGTTCTCGGATCGGTGCGAGTCACGGCTACTTTGACGTCGTTGGTCTTGTTCAAGTCATATGGCGTTAGGTAGAGCGCCGCCCATGTACCGCCACGGTCCGTCGACCGGTATAGCCCGGCACGGGGCGTGGTCGACTGATCCGAACTGGACACACCCGCATACAAAACCTGAGAGTTCGACGCATCTATCGCCAGGTCGCGAACCAGGCCTTCGAGGGTCCTCGTCCAACTTACTCCACCGTCGGTTGAGAAGTAGAAGCCGCTTGCGTGTCTCAGGCCATCCGTATCGAGTTTTGACACCTGGGCGAGGTAGACGCGATTCGGATTTGCAGGATCAACCTCGATGTCTGATACCGTGGCGGGAGTCGGGAGGGTGTCGTTGCTGACTCGAGCCCAGCCCTGGCCGGCGTTGGTGGACTTCAAGACTCCGTTCCCAAGATATGCATTTTTGGGGTCTCCCATGCCTGCATAGACGATCGATGGATTGCTTGCTGAAAAAGCTATCGAGCCGACTGCCAGATCCACCTGGTCGTCGGAAACAGGAACGAACGAAACGCCTCTATTCGACGATCGCCAGATTCCGCCCGTGCCGCTTCCAACGAGCACAATCCGCGGGTCGGAGGGCGAGATGGCTATCGAGTTTATTCGCCCGCTCTGTACTCCCAGATTGGGAAACAGCGAATTGGTGGGCGCGGGACCAATCGCCCTCCAGGTCGTCGAGGACGCCTGGGTCTCTATTCCGGCGCCCCGCCCTTTAGATTGGGATTCCCAGGCTTTCCGGCGCGCTTCCTCGGGTATCGAGTCATTAGGATAAGAGCGTTCGAAGAGAAACCAGTCGTTGCGGCCTTCGGGGTCTTCTTCCCCGTGAGGTGTCGTCTCCTCTTCGCTCTTCCCGGGAAGCAACGGCTGCGATATATGAGCCGTGTTCTTCTGCTCGGGATGTTGAACTGAGCAGCCCGCAGGCAGATTGACGACAGTCAGAAGAAGGCATGTAACAGGAATGAGCGCCTTGATGGAGGAGCTGCGACGGCGACTCGGCAGTTGTTGGCTGCTCATCAGGGAACTTCTCTCTTTCCAGCCGGGGGCAAGTTACACGCCATAACGTGAGACGACCTTGTCGCAATGAGGGGCACGCGATGAGATCGACTAGAAGATAGATTCTATTTTGGGTGGCTCGAATGTCAAACTGAATCGACGGCAGGGGGAGGGGAGTATGGAAGTATGGGAGTATAATTCAGCCTGCACCGACTGAGGACAGAGGAGAAACGCCATGGACAAATGGAAGCTCAGGTTAGCGTTATCGATATTGTTCCTGGGTCTGTTCTACGGCCTGGCGGCTGCCCAGACGCAGGCCGAGATGGATAAGAAGTCTTGTGACGAGTACAAGCAATCGGACGCCGAGATGAGCCGCGTCTACCAGCAGGTTATTAGCAAGTACAAGGCTGATCCGCTGTTCATCGAGAAGCTGAGAGCTGCCCAGAGAGCGTGGATTGTGTTCCGCGACGCGCACGTAGCTTCGCGCTACCCGGCGACCGAGCCGCGGAAGGCATATGGGAGTGTCTACGCGATGTGCCGCTGCGAGGCGCTGATAGATTTGACTCGCCAGCGGGCCGACCAACTCCGGGAGTGGGCCAAAGGTGCGGAGGCCGGAGATGTGTGCGCGGGCAGTATAAAGATACGTGACTACACTGGCCAATCTACTCGCAAGATGAAGTCGAACAGGTTGCGGCTGCGGGCTCGCACTTCGAAGTCCTCATAAAAAGATGTTCTGCGCGTGGGCGACCCATTGGGGGTTCGCCCAGGCGCAGAACAGTGCGCCGGTCACAGCGACCAATAGCGGCCTGCCTCCGGCTGCCGCTACCAATCTAATACGTCAAACCAAACCCGTATTTAAAGAGCGGATCGTACTTGGCATCTCCGAGGTTGATTGGGATCTGCGACATCGAACGAGGCCATGAAAATGAAAGCTTGCCCGTTGGTTTGTGATCACCGAACAGCACATCTGCGACTCCCTGGCCTTCGGTTCCCGGCAACCACGCCGCGACGAACGCGTTGGCATTAGGCAGCGCCTCATTGATGATCATCGGCCGCCCGGACACCAATACGACCACCACCGGTATGTTGGCCTGCTTCATGTTGTTGATCGCGTCGAGATCTTCTTTTGAAAGCGTCAGGTCATCCGAGTCGCCCGTCATTTCGGCATAAGGCTTTTCGCCTATCACCACGATTCCTATGTCGGCTCCGGCTGCCCCACTTCCATCTTTGGAAAAGGTGACCTTCGTCTTCTTTGACACGGTGTTCTGGATGGCGGTTAGAATCGTGGTTCCGCCTGTGGTGACCTGGCCGCTTTGGCCCTGCCAGGTGATGGTCCAACCGCCGCACTGGTTGCCGATGTCGTCGGCGCTCTTGCCGCCAACGTGGACCCGATTCATCGTTTTGGAGAGCGGCAAAGTCTTGTTGTCGTTCTTCAGCAAGACGAGTGACTGACTGACGCATTCGCGCGCGACTCGCCGATGTTCCGGAGAACCAAATTTCTTGTGTAGCGTTCTGTCAGCCAGCGGAGATCGGCCCTTCTCCATCAGGCCCATTGCGAATTTGACCCTCAGAATTCGTTTGACCGCGTCATCTATGCGCGACATCGGTACTTTTCCCTCGTTGACCAGGTCCCTCAGCGTATCGAAGAACTCCCGATACCTGGCAGGCTCCATTGCCATGTCCATTCCTGCGTTGATCGATTGCTCGACCTGGTTCTTATAATTACCCGGAAGCTGGTTCAGGGCAGCATAGTCCGATACCAGAAAGCCTTCGAAGCCCAGCTCTTGCTTGAGTATTTCGGTCATGAGTCTTTTGCTTGCCGAGCACTTGACGCCGTTCCAACTGCTGTATGAAGGCATGATGGACCCGACGCCTGCCTTGATTGCTGCGAGATATCCCTGCAGATGAATCTTTCTCAGCTCCTCCTCGCTTAGCCGCGTATCGCCCTGGTCGAGCCCCGAGCGCTCTTTGGAGTTCCCTTTGGGAACACCGGTACCCCAGGAGGTGCCGCCATCGCCGATGAAGTGCTTGGCACAGGCCAGAATGCTCAGAGGCTGGTTTAGATCCGCTCCCTGAAGGCCCCTGACTGCGGCCTCTCCCAATGTCTTAGCCAGCTCTGGGGTCTCGCCAAACCCTTCATAAGTTCGTCCCCATCTCTCATCTCGAGGAACCGCGACACACGGGGCGAAGGTCCAGTTTATTCCGGTCGCCCTGACCTCTTCGGCTGTCACGCGAGCAGCGCTCTCGACCAGTTGAGGGTTTCTTGTGCAGCCCAGGCCGATGTTGTGAGGGAAGAGGACAGCTCCCAGAACATTGTTGTGGCCGCGCACCGCATCAACCCCGTAGAGAATCGGAATGGCGAGACGAGTTCTCAACGCGCGAGCCTGATACTGGTCGTACATATCAGTCCAGTCCTGCAGGCTGTTTCCGCCTTTGGGATCTGAGTTGCCACCGCTGAAGACTGAACCCAGAAAGTACCTCTCGATATCCTGCTGGTCCTTGAGAGCGCTTTGCTCAGCCTGAGTCATTTGCCCGATCTTCTCTTCGAGCGTCATCCTGGAGAGTAGCTCATGGACTCTGCCATCAAATGACGATAGCGATTTCGGAGTCCCGGTATGAACCGATCGTTGGGTTGATCGGCTGTTGATGCACAAGGCACACACCGACACCAGGAGCGTAAGGGCACTAAACGTCTTCAAGTTTTATTTCTCCTTCTTTAGATAAGGTTAAAGATCCATCCTGTACGGGCCCAACACCAACACGACTTCCCTCTGAAGATGGGGATTTGCACTTCCGTCGATGGTTCATCATACGCTTTCCACTTGCTCATCGAAAAGCCAATCTGCAGAGATCCGCCGCAACAGGAGATTGCAATTCAAACTGGGCGAGGAGCCGGAAGGGACGGAGCCACGAATTACACGAATCAGCACGAATTATTCGTGATCATTCGTTTAATTCGTGTAATTCGTGGCCCCGCCCGTTCACTCGACTGTCGAGCTTAGTCAGGCCGGTAAGGCGCGATTCTATTTTTGGAAGGACCTTTAGAAGGCGATACTAGAGCGGCCTGCCCAACAGTTCGTGCAGCTTTTCGCGATAGCTCCGGGAGAGCGTGAGTTGGGATCCGCCCTTCAAGATTATCCGGTATTCGCCGTGAAACCAGGGCTGCATCTCCTGAACGCGATCGATGTTTACTATGGCAGAGCGATGGACGCGCAGGAATCTCTTCGGATCGAGTTGGGCCTCCAGCGCGCTTATGGTGTCCCTGAGCAGATAGGATTCTTTCGAGGTGTGGAGCCGGACGTAGTTGCCTTCGGCTTCGATCCAGTCGATCTCATCGGTCTTCAAAAAGAAGACGTGGCCGTTGGTCTTGATCACCAACCGTTCCAGGTAGACGTGCCTGGTCTTGATCTCATCCAGGGCCGCCAGAATACGCAGGCTGACGTCACCATTCTTCTCGCCGAGCACCTGGGCCTTGGCCCGGTCGAGAGCACGCTCGAATCGTTCGCGATCGAAGGGCTTGAGGAGATAGTCCAGGGCGTATACTTCGAAGGCCCGCACGGCGTACTGATCGTATGCAGTCACAAAGATCACGGCCGGCATTTGGTCGGGGGGAATAGCTTCGAGGACGGCAAAGCCGTCCTTCTCCGGCATCTCGATGTCTAACAGGAGCAGGTCCGGTGCCTGCTTCTGGATCGCACTTATTGCTTCGGTCCCGTTACTGCACTGGCCCACTATGTCGATTTGGGGGTCACTCGTGAGCAGATCACTAATGCGTTCACGCGCCAGGGGTTCGTCGTCAACGATCAAGACACGTATCCGGGCGGACTCCGACATTCAACTTCTCCTTTAAAAGCCCATAACGTTCGTTCCTTCCATTTGTTTCAGTTTTGAATGGGATTTCAAGGATGACAGTCAGGCCTCCAGTAGGGGCGTTCTCCATATCGAGGCGATGAGCGCTGCCGTAAAGCTGCTGCAAACGTGCCTGGGTATTCGCCAGTCCGACCCCTTCCCGAAGTACGCCGCTCGAGTTGCCGTTCGTCGGCAGGCCCGGCCCATTGTCACTCACGTGTACCTGAAGCAGGCCGTCCTGGCACCTGGCCCGCACCTCAATTAGTCCCTGGCCGGTACGCGGCGCGATGCCGTGTCGAATGGCATTCTCTACAATTGGTTGAAGAATCAGATTGGGAAGACGGGCATCCAGGGATGCCGGGTCGGCCTCTATTCGCACGACCAGGCGGTCCTGAAACCGAATGCGCTCGATCTCCAGATAGCACGTCAAGAACTCGAGTTCCTCCTGCAGCGACACCTCTTGAGTGCCGGCGTTCTCCAGCGTCAGGCGCAAAAAGTCGCCCAAACGAGCGATCATCGTGTCCGCGGCATGTACGTTCTTGTGCAACAGGGCCGAGATCGAATTGAGCGTATTGAAGAGGAAGTGAGGCTGCAACTGCATCTTCAGCGCTTGCAGCTGGGCCTGCGCCAACTGGCTTTCAAGTCGAGAAGCTCTGATCTCGCCCTCGCGATAACGGCTGTAATAGTCGAATGCGTAACTAACCAGCAGAATAAGCCAATAGATCAACGCTCCATAGTCGAAGATCATATAGACGTTCATCAAGAGCTTGGTCAGCGACAGACCTTTGCCTTCGCCGACGTAGAAGAAGAACATCAAATCGTGGATGATCCGAGTGGCGAACGAGATGAACAGGCTCACGAAGAGGTGAACGGCCAGGCTGCGAAGCCAGCGTTCCCGCTCGATTCGAAAGCGCCGAGACAGCGCGAGCACCAGAGGAGTGATGCCGGCCCAAATATAGGCATAGGCGAGCTCCACCCCGAGGATCCGGTATGAACTTATCGGCCAGTCCCGGCGGCTATAAGCCAGATAGTCCTGGCTTGCCAGGAACATGCCAAACAGGGTCCACCCTCCGGCAATCAGAGACCATCGGGCCCAGCGGCGCTGCCATATTCGCTCGATTTCCATTGTTGACTCGGCCGAACCCAAACATTACCACAAGTCGCATTCTCTTACACGAATCTCTTATTGGACGCTAACCACGGGGCCAAGAGCCGCCTTTGGTCAGACATTTCGACAACTGATGGGGAAGCCAGTCCCAGGTTGGTGGCAAACCCCGAACCAGGCAACTTAACGTACCGCATTGAATACTGGGTTGGATAGAACACTCTTACCTGACCAGGATGCTGCAGGGACAGAGAGCGGGCAGCAGTCCCGCCTGTCCCACGAAAAAATTCGCATCCAGGGACTCGTACACCATCAAGGAAAATACTATTTTACACCGGATTCCCGCGAATGGAACAACCTTGGGACGACACGGCCTGGACGTGTGACGAGCAGGCCGTCAGGTGTGAGGTGCCAGGTGTCGGGTGTCAGGTGTGTGAGGTGCCAGGTGTCAGGTGTGAGGTTCGAGGAAATCATGTGAAAATCTGGCACATGAAACCTGAAACCTCACACCTCGATTGCGCGTTCTCCTCTTTTCAAGCCAAAAGACTGAGGAAGATCATTGGATTCGCGCCCGAGGTTCCATCTGACACCTGGAACCTGACACCTGGAACCTGACACCTGGAACCTGACACCTGG
>DASYSA010000518.1:0-3978 GCA_036003885.1 Blastocatellia bacterium
TGCAAAAGGCAGCGAAGTACTCATCGTCAGCACGCCATCGGGCTTGAATCCCGGATCGGCCTGCTGCAGTTTCACAAAACTGCGCATCAACAATCCAGCTCCGATGAGCAGTACAAGCGCCGACGCGACCTCGGCGACTACCAGCGCGTTGCGCAGGCGTCGAGCCCCCACGCCGCCCGTCCCGCTTCGCCCGCCCTCTTTGAGCAGTTCGTTTAGATTAACCTTCAGGCTCTGCAGCGCAGGGGCGAGGCCGAAGAGCAGACCGGTCAGCAGACTGATGACCAGCGTGAAGACCAGAATACGGCCGTCGATCCCGACCATCTGCAAACGTGGAAGCTGTGCCGGGCCCAGCGCAATGAGTGCGTCAATCGCCACGTTCGCCAATAACAACCCGGCGACACCGCCGGCAACCGCAATGAGCATGCTTTCGGTGAGCAGTTGCCGTATGAGCCGCCTACGCCCCGCGCCCAACGCTGCGCGCACTGCGATTTCACGCTCTCGCACCGTTGCCCTCGCCAGCATCAGGTTCGCCACATTCACGCAGCCAATCAGCAGCACAAACACCACCGCTGCCAACAGTACGAGGAGTGTCGCGCGGGTTCGTCCTACAATCTCCTCATGAAGCGAATGGATGCGAATTCGCCATCCGTCATTTGTAGCCGGATGTTCCCGGGCCAGTCGCTCTGCGATAACGTTGAAGTCCGCTTCGGCCTGTTCCAGCGTCACGCCTGGCTTCATCCGACCAAGAGTGTTGACGAAGTGCGCAAAGCGAGGTGACTTCGAGCTCAGTTCCATGGGCCACCACACATCGACGCTGTCGCCGTGCGGCAGAGAGCGGTAGTCACCTCCCACGTGTTGGACCCCGGCCGGCAGCACGCCAACTACCGTAAAGGGATTCCCTGAGAGCGTGATCCCCTTGCCAACGATGTCCGGATCGCTGCCGAACCGTCGTTGCCATAAAGCATGGCTCAAGACGGCGACGCCATTGCTGTCCGGCACTTCGTCCTCGCGTCTGAAGTCCCGGCCCAGCAGCGGTCGGACACCAAGGGTCTCGAAAAAGCCGGCTGAGACGCGCATAGCAGACAGGCGTTCGGGGCGCTCGTCGAGCGAGAGTTCCAGATCGTTGCGGGTAAAGAGAGCAAACTTTTCGAATACGGAGTTCTGATCCCGATAGTCGAGAAAGTTGCCGGGCGACATAGGGAATCTGGGTTGACCGGTGCTGCTTTCAAAGACTCTCACCAACCTGTCGGGACTGGCGTAGGGCAAGGGTTTAAGCAGCACTCCGTTTACGACGCTAAAGATCGCCGTGTTAGCGCCGATGCCCAACGCAAGCGTTAGCACAGCTACAGCGGTAAAGCCCGGATTCTTGAGCAACATCCGGCTCCCATAGCGAACGTCCTGCAAGAGGTTGGTCATTGTCATTTTGTCACTCGTCCTTTGTCACTTGTCATTTGTCACCTGTCACTTGTAGATGGCGCTCCTTTGCCGTGAGGCCGAGAATGCAAATGACCAATGACAAGTGACAAATGACATCACTCATATCGAAGCGCAACCATTGGATCGACCCTGGTAGCTCGGCGCGCGGGGATATAGCAGGCCCCGACAGCAACCGTGAACAGCAGTGCTGCCGCTGCAGCGAAGGTCGCTGGATCGTGCGCGCCAATTCCAAACAGCAGCCCCTGCATCAATCGCGTCAGAGCAAAGGCTGCGCCAAGCCCGATTGCTACGCCAATGAGCGCAAGCAGCGCTCCCTGCCTGATGACCATCCTGAGCACGTCGGCGGTCTGCGCACCAAGCGCTATGCGAATGCCTATCTCTTGTGTGCGTTGAGTGACCAGGAAGGACATAACGCCGTAGAGGCCAACCATCGTCAGCACGAGCGCCAGAGTGGCGAAGCTGGCGAGCAACACCGTGTAGAATCGATCCGATGCGATCGCCTCGCTCAACACCTGGGTCATCGATTGAACCCTGATCACAGGCTGAGTAGGATCAACGTCCCTCACTAACCTTTTTATCGCGTCGAGATCGAGGGATCTGTCGCTCCTGACCACGAAGCTGGTGGGAAAAACGCGACTCGAGAATCGAGTCAGGCCGTCTGACGCTTGCGACTGAGGTAAGAAGATCACGGGAGGTTCGCTCTCTTTCAGGCCAAGCATCTTCACATCTCCGGCCACTCCCACAATCTGCTGACACGATCCCTGCCCGCACCATCTGTCGTCGCCAATCGGAGATCCGTCCTGCCAGTATTTTCGAGCCAATACTTCATTGATCACCATCACCGGCGCCGCTCCTTTCGTGTCTGTTTCGAGCAACGGCCGGCCGGCGCGAATCGGGATACCCATCACCTCAAAGAACTCCGGGCTGACCGCCCAGAACTGAACGGTATCGCGATTACCGTTTATCCTGACGCCGCTTCTCAGACCGCGTCCCGGAGGCAGGCTCGACGCCGCCGCGGCTAATCTCACTCCAGGCAATGCCTTCAGCCGTTCGATAATCTCGTACTCGAAGGCCGATACCTCAACCGCGGTCTTGAACTTCTCGGGCGGAAGCAACATCTGAATCGCCCAGACATTTTCCGGATTAAAGCCAAGTCTGACCGTGTGGAGCTCGATCAGACTCCTGATGAGCAGAGCCGCACCCGCGAGCAGCACGAGCGAAAGCGACACCTCGCTGACAATCAATGTGCTGCGCGTACGATGACGGCCTGAACTCTCGCCGGCGCGCGCGCCCGACTTGAGACTGCCGAGGTCGAGCCTTGAAGACTTCACGGAAGAGACGAGTCCTATCGCGGCGCCCGTGAGGAGAGAGAGCGCTATCGAAAAGAGCAGCACCCGAAAATCCGGATGGACCTGATCGGCGAGCCCGCTGCTATTCGGCCCGCTGTTATTCGGATTGATGGCCAGCATGATATCGATAGTCCAAAACGCCGCCAGCAATCCGACCAGCCCGCCCAGAGCTGCCAGTAGCAGGCTTTCGGTGACCATAAGCCGGATGATGCTGAACCTGCCTGCTCCCAAAGCGACACGCACCGCCATCTCCTTTTCTCGAAGAGCGGCGCGCGCCAGCAGGAGATTGGCGACGTTTGCGCAAGCGATTAGCAACACAAGCCCAACCGCTCCGAAGAGGATCAACAGGCTCGACCGAGTGTCGCCGGTAAGCCATCTCTGATACGAGAGCAGTTCCGCTCCGCGAAAATCTGTCTCGGTCCCATTCGGAAACTGCTCGCGAAACCTCTCCACGACCGAATTGGTTTCAGACTGCGCCTGTAGCAGATCGACGTCGGATTTCAGTCGCACGAGCATTTCAAAGTTCGGATTTTGATCGGTTGAGTGCATGGGGAGTAATGGGAACCAGAGATCGGCGCGAGGAGTAAACCTGAAGCCATTCGGGAGAATGCCCACTACTATGTAACTCTGACCGTTCAGGACAACGTTGCGCCCCACGAGCTCCGCGTCCTCACCAAAGTAGTCCCGCCACACACCATAACTCAGAATAACCACTCGCGGGGCGGTGGGCTTGTCTTCCTCAGGCAGGAATCCCCGACCGAGAACAGGTGAGACTCCGAGAACCCGAAGCATGTCAATCGAGACAGCCAACCCCTGGAGCGAAGCTGCCTGCGACCCTGTCCACAGATTGAACATCGACGGGTACGAGTACGCGGCGGCAGCTTCAAAGCTCCTGCAGTGCTCTTCCAAAAAGGAAAACTGCCTTATCGAGACGGCCGAGTTGCCACCGGAAGGGGATAGCCAACTAACGTGAGCGATCCGGTCCGCCTCTGCGTATGGCAGCGGCCTGATGAGAGCCCCATTGACGAGAGTGAAGACTGCGGTGTTGGCGCCTATGCCCAGTGCAAGCGTTAGCACGGCCACGGCCGTAAAGCCGGGTTTCTTGAGCAACATCCGGCTCGCATAGCGAAGGTCCCGCAGGAGGTTGGGCATTGTCATTTGTCACTCGTCATTGGTCATTAGTCATTGGTCA
>DASYSA010000519.1:0-8415 GCA_036003885.1 Blastocatellia bacterium
GAAAGTATATCGGGAAAGGTATGGGCGTGGCCGTTGCGGACTTTAACGACGACGGCTTCACAGACATCTTCGTGGCAAATGATACGGTTCCTAATTTTCTGTTTCAGAATGATGGGCGGGGAGTATTTCGGGATGTTGCGCTTCAAGCAGGCGTTGCGGTGAACGAAAGTGGGGCGGCAGTTTCGAGTATGGGGGTAGACTTCCGCGACTATGATAACGACGGGCGACCTGATCTGATCGTGTCCGCGCTCGAGGGGGAGACTTTCCCGGTCTTTCGAAATATTGGAAAAGGGTTCTTCAGCGACGAGACTTTCCCGAGCCAGCTCGCTATAGGGACCTTGAAGCGAAGCGGCTGGAGCCTGGGCGTATTTGATTTCAATAATGACGGCTTCAAAGATCTTTTCACCGCCAATGCGCATGTCAACGACAATATAGAGCTGTACAACGAACAGACGTACCGCCAGGCAAACAGTCTCTTTCTGAATCAGGGAGATGGCAGGTTTCAGGACGTATCGACTCTGGCAGGCCCCGACTTTCAAGTGCGCCGCGCACACCGAGGATGCGCGTTTGGCGACCTGAATAACGATGGTAAGATCGACGTAGTGACGACCTCCTTGAATGAGCCGGCCGAGCTTTTTCGCAATGAGTCGATTGATCAGAACCACTGGCTCACGGTGCTGCTGGTTGGCACTCGCAGCAACAGGGACGGGCTGGGCGCCAGGGTAAAGCTGGTTTTATTCTCGGGTGTCTCACAGTTCAATCATGCGACTACAAGCGTGGGTTATGCCTCGTCAAGCGACCGTCGGCTGCACTTCGGTTTGGGAAAAGAGAAGGTTGTCCGGACGATAGAGGTCAGGTGGCCGAGCGGAACTATTCAACTCTTGAAGGATGCAAAAGCGGACCAGGTATTGACGATAAAGGAATCGGCCACGAATTGACGCGAATGACACGAAGGGATTCGTGTCATTCGCGCAAGTCGTGGTTGGTTTAGAAGATGAACTTCACTGCGAGTTGAACCTGACGCGGGTAAGTGGTCTCAGTGTTTCCCGCGTCTCGGGGGAACAGGCTCCCGAAGTTTGTATCATCTATGTTGTTGATGAACTGCCGATTGTTGTACTGATAGCTGTTGGTGATGTTGAACGCTTCTAAACGGATCTGCACCTTGGTGTTCTCCGTGATTCTCGTCATCTTGTTGAACGAGATATCGGCAGTGGGTATCGAATTCAGACGCATCCGTCCATCACGGAATGGAGTCAGTCGTGGGGCGTATCGAGGAAGCTTTAGGAAATCGACGTTGTCTTTCGTGCAGCCAGTTAGGTTCTGGCTGTAGGATTGAAGCGTCACTGTTCCGTCGTTACCAATTACTCCGACACAAGGCCCTGCAATCTTCTGCCCGGTCGTCGGATTCGTGCCAGTGTAGTGCCTGATACCCCATACCTGGTGAGCCTTCCAATCTATCTTGTCCAGCTTTGCCTCTCGTAGATAGATTATGTTGCCCGGTAGATCCCACGGACGACCGGATTGCCATTGAAGGATGATGGTGTTCTGCCACCCGCTCACCAGTCGCTTCAAGATCCTGTTCGATGTGTTGGCGAACTTCTGTCCCTCTCCAAAAGGCAACTGGTAGACGCTTCCAAGCGTGAACCGGTGCGGTCGATCCCAGAGGTACAATCCCTCTTGAATGATGTTCTTCTGCACATCATTGAAGCCCCACCGCTCGATCTGTTTCGACAGAGTGTAGGTGGCAGTCAGGTTAAGCCCGTTCCTGGCCCGTTTCTCCAGCGTAACTTGCATCGAGTTGTACCAAATCTTCCCGTCGTTTCGCATCTGCTCCGTCAATCCTCCGAATTCCGGGTAGGGTCTGGCCAAGTCGAAGCGTGAGAGCGTTGCGTTCAAGAAATGATTGGTTCTTACATCAAAGCCCGCCAACCCTCGAAAGGGGTTCGGTAACAACTCATCACAGAAAGTAGGATTCCCACCTTCCAGGGGATTGCATTTCTGGCGGAATGCCAGATCGGGCTCGTTGATAGGCCGGTTCGTTTGGAGGCCGATTGTACGGTTGCCGACGTAAGACACCTCAACCTTGGAATCCCACGGCAGCTCGAACTGGAACCCCAGCGAGAACTGGTGTACATAGGGCACCGAGAAGTTGTTCCCAACAAAACTGAACCCGCGTCCTACGTCAGTAAGCAGACCGAGGGAACTGCCTGGCGGCACTTGAACACCGTTCGGGAATGGATTGTTGAGGAGGTTGGCGGTAATGGGTGTTCTCCCTTGATCCAGTGACGAGATTACATCAGTAGTTTGGCTGAAGCCCCTGAATTGGCGATACTCGTTGCCAGGATTGACGTAGTAAATGCCCCATCCCCCTCGCATCACCAGCTTCTTATTCACCATATAGGCAAAGCCGATTCTCGGCTGAATGTTATTCCAGTCGATGTCTGATGCTATGCGGGATACTCCATCCACACCGGCGAAGGTCAACCCTCCCTTCAGCTGAGGAAGAGTTGCGAATCTTGTTCGATCTATCAACGCATTCAGCGGATTAACCGCATCAGCATCAAAGCCGCGATTGAGTCGATCAAATCGCTCATTGGGAGCAATATTGACGTCCCATCTCAGGCCCAGATTCAGCGTCAGCCGAGGACCCACCTTCCAATCGTCTTGAAACCACGGCGCATAATACTTATTCAGTGTGATCGGAAAGAGGGCGTAATCGATATTTCCCCCGTTGGGAACCCCCAGGAGAAAAGACGCGATCGAGTCCCCGCTCAAAGGATCGCCCTGGTTGAAGCGCGATTGGGTAAAGCCGCGGCTGGCAGTCAATCGGAAGGGGTTGCCCATGTTCTGCTCTGCGAACTGAATCCAGCGCATATCCATTCCGCCCCGGAATGTGTGCGCGCCCCTGATCTTCGTAGCACTCGGGTGGAAAGCCACGGTATTCGTGGCATTGAAACTGGCGTGGCGTCCGAGGGCGATGTAATCGGAGAACTCATAGCGCCCAAAGAAAGCGCCGTTGGGGACTTGATTGATCAGACTAGCCGGAAAACCTAACGCGGTCTTGTCGAAGCCGAGGTTTGCATCGCCACGCGACAGTTCCACCCAGCGCGCAGCAGAGCCTCGAAGGTTGACGATGAAGGTCGGGCTCAACGTCGCAACGTGGTCGACCACGAACGCATCGTTGATGCGCTTGAGGGGATGCTGCCCATCCTGCCCTGGAGTGCGGAGGATCCCGTTGACGTTGCGGTCTTCGGTCCTGTCATTCTTGGCATAGCGAACGAACATGTGGTTCTTGCTGCCGATCTGCTGGTCTACCTTGACAACCCAGTTGTAGAAGGTATCGGCCGCAATGTTCGGAGAGACGAAGTAGTTTTGCCGCGCATAGCCGACATCCGGCCTGCTCGTGTTCGGCTTAGGCATGAAGCTCAGAATCTTCTGCGCGATCGGATTGATGCGGTTGGCAGGGATCTTATTGTTCGGGAAAGGATCGCGCCTCCAGCCGCCGGGCGCGGTGGAATCCGCCCGGCCTGTTGCCGGATCATAGATGACTATCGGACGCCCCTGCGAGTCGACAAGCTTGCTGAAATCGCCATTCAACATCTCGGGTTCGGGAACCGACAGGTTCAGCGGGCTGGGAACTCCTTCGCGGTAGCCTTCATAGTTGAACATGAAGAAGGTTCTGTTACGCCCATCGTAAAGCTTGGGAATCCAAACCGGTCCTTCGAGCTGGAACCCGTACTGGTCCAGGTAGTGCCCCGACCGTGGCGCTACTTCCTTGCCATCGGCGGTTCTCCCCCTCGCCTTGTTCCGAAAGTCATTGGCATCCCATCCGTTGCGGCGAGCGAACTCATACCCGGTGCCATGAAATGAATTGGTGCCGCTTCGGAGCGAGACGTTGATGATGCCGCCGGTGGTCTTGCCGTACTGCGAATCGTAGGTGTTGGTCATGATCTTGAACTCTTGAACAGAGTCCACCGGAGGAACATAAGCGATGTTATTGCCGCCGGCCTGTGAATTGTTGGGCGCGCCATCGAGCAGGAACTCGTTGCCGCGCGACTGGCTCCCGTTGATCGTCCACTCGGCGATAGCGCCATTGTCGAACGGCCGCTGCCAGATCGCCGCGCCGTTGAAGTTGACGCCTGCAGTGAGCATCCCGAGCATGAACGGGTTGCGCGCGTTGAGCGGGAGTTCAATGACGCGCTGGCGGTCGATAACGCCGCCACGGTCTGCATTTGCTGCTTCGATGAGAGGCGCCTGAGCAGTGACGGTCACCTGCTCGGAGATATTGCCGGGGTCGAGATCGATCTCGATGGTGGCCGCCTGGCTGATGCCGAGATCGAGGCCTGACCTGACAAATTTCTTGAAGCCTGAGACTTCAACGGTTATTGAGTATGTGCCAGGGTTGAGGAAGGGAACTTTGTAGTTCCCTCCGTCATCAGTGACAGCAGTGATGACTTCGTTAGTCCCAACGTTCTTCACCTGAACCTGAGCCCCTGGTATTGCCGCCTTCGAAGCATCGAGAACTCGACCGGAGAGGGTTGCCCGAAAATCCTGGGCAAGTCCCATCGTCGAGAGCAACGCAAAGCCGATGACAAGTGAAGCACTGCGCCTGAGACTTCTGGTCAACGCTTGAGATCTTTTCATGATTTGGACTCCTCCATACGGATGCTTGGCAGAGCGAAGGTACTTGCGCCTCGCTCCCCTAAAGGCAGGCACGCTCTCTGATCGGTGCCTGGTACTGTGGCGATAGAGAGATTACAGGCGTTCAACGCCGGCTCGGTCACGTGGACCAGCACTGCGTTTGTCGATTTATTCAATACCGAGCAAAATCAAACGAAGAACGCTCGCAGTCGCTCAGACCGTTTCGGATTGCCCCGCTTCAAGTTTTCCGGGCGGTTGTTGACGTAGACTGTGGCCAACCACACGTTTGAAACGCGGCGGCAACGGCGACAAAAGAAAACTGAAGCTGAACCTGTAGCTTCTTCCTAAATGCTATCTGCACATCACCAAGGGTTGCGGCTACTCCGGCCTTGGACCCTTAAGCGAAGCGACGACTCTCGTTCAGCCCTTCGTTACCGGTAACACTCGAGCGCCGACGCACGCCACTAGCCCCTTCAACCTAATACCATGCTCAGAATCAGGCGGTAGGCCCGCTTCTGGCGTCCATTTGCAGACGGAACAGTCAATGCAGCTGTGGCGATGGCCGCAAAATACTCCAAATAGCGAATCGCTGTCAAGGGTTGAAGCACACTCGCATCCTGCAGATGAGGGGACCCGAACCGGTGTGCTGCGGAAAGCAACTCTAGCCTTCCGCTGGCTCGACGTTCGACCGGATTAGAATAGGCGGAGATATTGTTGTTACCGCTATCAGGTGAGATGGGACAAGGAGCCGTCGCTTCAGACTCCAAGGAGCCGGCAAAGCCGATTTCGATTTTTGTCTCTCGGTACTGCGTATTGGTCGAGCGCGCGAATCGAGGAATCGAGGGTCTGACCCCTTTCTTCCGTCATTCCACAACGTCGGCGATCTTGAAACTCAAATCGTCAAGCATCTGCTTGCCCACTTTGTACACGCCGGTACGGTCTTTCACCCTCACGTAAGCGTCGTTGCCATCTGCTGAAGATACGGTTAACACCGTGATCTTTCCGCTCTTGTCCGTGAGGCGAACCTCGACGGCCGGCTTCGCCAATTTGGCCGCGGCCGAGGTTGGCGGAGCATCCAGAACTTCAACGGCCTTCGTCTCGAGCGGATCGAGCAGCTTGTTGCTTCGAGCCTCTTTGTCTTTCTTATCGGTGGGCGATTTGATGATCCACTTATTGTCTTTATCTTTCTCGGCAATCAGCGTCAGGTTGGGATTCTTGATTTCGATGCGGGTCAACTCGTCCTGGTTGAGCTTCACAATCTGTTTGTCACGAAGCTTCGAGAGTTTGACGTTCAGCTTGTCGTAGAGGCTGGAGTCGACCTTGAGTATCTGAGGGCGGTCCGAGTTCCTGGCATAATAGTTCTCATCGACCTTCGAACTGAGGCTCAGAACGCGCTGGCTGCCATCGTTCAGCTTCGCGGTGAGCGTGATCTTTGGTTTGTCCAGTCCATATTTGGCCGGATCTGTATCGGCAACGAAGTCGGATGCTTTTGCGCTGCTCACTTCGCTTAGCAGCGAGCTGACCTCGGTTTCGTCTGCAGCTATGCTCATAGGGCTTTTGATCGCCCATTTCCCATCGTCTTTGCCAAGCTCGATCTGCCCGTTTTCATTCTTGAGGCTGAGCGAGCTGATATCGAATTGTGAGAGTCCAAGGACGGACCTGTCTCGCAAATCGTCGACCGACTTGTCGCTGCTCGTGAGAATCGAGGCGGGAAGGAGGGCGACTCCGGGGGCTTCGTCCAGCAGCGCGTAGACTGAGAGTCCGGAGAAGTCCTTCTCCCCCAGGCTCACTCGATGCTCCTCGCCGCTCTTGAGCTTGATTTCGATGGTGACGGCCGGCTCTTCGAGTCCGTAGGACTTCATCTTCTCCTGATCCGCGGGCAGATCCCTCTCCACTTTCGCACCGGTCAAGGCGCTGACGAGCGAGTCGACGGCCGACTGGTCGGCGGCGGCGTTGACCGGCTGCGAGATGAGCCACTTCCCATCGTGGTCTTCGACAGTGGTGCTCTGACCCGCGCGGTTCACGATGAGAGTCGCGATGTCAGCGCTTATGAAGGAGAAGGCTGCCCTCGTGGTCGGAGTGCTTGTTGGTTCGTCGCGAGGTTTCCCTTCTTTGATCTCCAGGAAGTAGACCGCGACTGCGAGAGCTGCGGCGATTGCAACGAGAATAAGCGTGTTTCGTTTCATAGGGCAAAGCCTGGACCATCTGTTCCTCTCACTAGATTGTTATCTACGCTTCCACCAGATGTAGACGCCGGAGCCGATGACGGCGACCGGCATAAAGACGATTGTGAGCCAGAAGAGCATGTTCGTTTGGCTTCCAGTCATCGTGATCTTGCGATCGGTAGGGCTCTTCGCTCGAATGGATATCAATTCCTCGTCCTGTGCGAGCCAGTTGATACTGTTCAAGAAGAGATCGCCATTTCTCACGTTTTCGACATACGCATTGGCAGCGAAGTCCGAATCGCCGATGACGAGTAGTCTGCTCTCCTTGTCCCCGACCAGTTTAGTCGCGGCGGCCGCAATGGTGATCGGTCCTCTCTTGTCCTTGCCCGCGATGAAGTCCGGCCGGCCGTCTTTGTAGTCGGTCTTGGCGAAACTTTCGTCCGAGGTCTTGAGTAACTCGGTGGCTCTCGCTTCGCCGCCGGAACTTGTGGAGACCGAACGGGCCAGTGGGAAGAGCATCATGGACCGCCCGAAGTCTTTGGTTATCGGATGAGATCCCGCGGCCCGGGCGATGGGAACGGCCTGTCCCAGTTGGAGCCCAACAGCACTCTGATCCACGATGAGGTCATCGCCCAGCTTGATTCCCCAGCCGTTCAACACGTCGCCCAGATTGGGATTCGTTTCGGGGTCGAGCAGCAACATCGCCTTGCCGCCCCCCTCGAGGTACTTACCGATCATCGCCGTCTCCTGGGCAAGCAGGCCCTGCTTGGGACCGGCGATCACGAGGACGTCGCAATCGGAGGGAACCTGGCGCGAGGTGACCAGGTTTATAGCCTGGGTTTCATAATTCTCATTCTTCAAGGCGCGATCTACCGCGCTGTAGTTCTCGCCCTGATCCGTCTCGGCGGGCGAGAGCGGTTTCTCTCCGTGTCCTTCGACGAAGCATATCTTCTTCAGTTTGTCGCGAGTCACCTTCAGGATTGCGTTGGTGAGTGCTTGCTCGCCGGTCTCTTCCAATCGTTCGGTGCGGCCTCCGGCCACAACGATTGTCTCGCCCATGTGGGTGATACCGTGCTTCTTGGCGACATCCGGCCGGTCCTGAGGATCTATGCGCTCGTAGGTGATGCGTTTGCTGATATCTCGATACTCCTGCATTCGATCCTTCAGCAGTTGATCCTCCTCCCGGGCGAATTTGATCACCTGCACGTCCTGGCTTAACGAGGAGACAATCTTGCGCGTTTGATCGGAGAGAGAATAGAGCTGTTCGGAAGTCAGGTCTATGCGTTTGTGATGGCGGTATCCGACGACGTTTACGACGCCAATGATGGCGATTACTGCTCCCGTCATTACAACCGTATTGGTTCCCAGCCTCGAGGACCGGCGCCGGAAATACGAGCGAATTGCGGCGAAGTTGAAGATCACCACCGCAATCAACAGCACTGCCCCGGCGATCATCAGAGACTTGTTGAAGGTGTTCAACACTTCGTTGATTGCGTAATGGAGATAGCCGCCGATCAGCAGGGCACCACCGAGGTAGCCGGCCGAATTAAAGAGTTCATTGCGATTGATTCTCATATACTTTTACGTTTTGGGTTTTGCGTTTTACGTT
>DASYSA010000520.1:0-4297 GCA_036003885.1 Blastocatellia bacterium
CCCTGCACTCACTCGACGTTGCTGGCGCGGCGTCTGGAGCAGGAAAGCGATCAGCACCAGGAGCAGAGCGGCCTGTCGAGTCGGCTCGCGCCGGGAGCCATACCTGTGGGACTGAGGAGACATTGCGCGTTCTCCAGGCCTCTGATGTGAATACCTGATCCAGATCCTGCTGATCCACGAGAGCTTGACCGCTGAAGATCTCGACTCAGGAGTGCGTGCTACATCGGGAATTTTCGTCCTATGGTCCATAGTGCAAATCCACGAGGTCAAAGAGACAGGTCCGTAAGCTGTACTGCCGCTTCAGTTGGAAAATCAACACCTCTGAATTATACTGCCGGGTGCCTGGAATCAGGCAACCGCTTCAGGAATTCTCTAATAACGAAAAAAGAGGGAGGACGTCAAGGTGAGTAAACTGAGAAAAACACTTATGGGGATGGTCGTGTCTCTTCTTGTTTTATCATGCACAGGGATCTGCTTCGCTGATGAGCCGGCCGAGCAGCGAGAAATCAAGGTGATCGCTCGAAAGTATGCCTTCGAGCCAAAGACGATTACGGTCCGAAAAGGCGATCACGTCCGACTCATCGTCACCTCCGAAGATGTTGCTCATGGAATCGAGATCAAGGAGTTCGACGTCGATCAGAGGATCGACGCCAAAAAGAGCAAGGTTGTCGAGTTCACCGCGGATCGCGAAGGCCGGTTCCGCATCTCCTGCTCGGTCTTCTGTGGTGACGGCCATGCGGATATGGAGGGCGAACTTGTGGTCACGGCAGGCCTGGCCCAGGCCGCTTCCAAAATGCAGGTCCAGTTCGACCAGACCGACCCCACGGTTGTGTACGTTGAGTCTAACGGCGAGCGAATCCGGATCGACACCCGCGCAAAGACGGTGGCGCAGGTGAGCACGGCTGAACCAGCGAAAGACCAGACGCCCGTTGTCGCCAAGTCCCGTTCCGAGGCTTCGGCGCATCCGTCCGAGCCATATGACTACCATCTGATAAATGTTCCGACGCCGAAGCGCGTGAGGCGGCACAGTGTGAATCTGAATTTCACGCACCGTTTTTCTGAGCCTATCAACGACCAGGGTCCCGGGGAGTTCTTCGGCCTCGATGGATTGTCAGTTTCGTCACTGGGAGTCTCATACGGCATCACCGACAGTCTGTACTTCAACTTCAATCGGTCACCGATCTGCGACCGCCTCGCCTACTGCAAGACGATAGAGATGGGATTCGGTTATCACCTGCTCGATGAACGCGGGCGGTCACCAATCGCACTATCGGCGTACTCGAGCGTGGAGGGCGCAGATAACTTTAGTGAGAACTATACGTTCAACATTCAGACGATGATAGCCCGAAGTGTCACTCAGTATGTCAACCTGTTCTTCTCGCCCGCCGTTCACATCAACTCCAACAGCAACGGCAGATTCAACGCTCGAGCTCCAGCTCAAGCGGCGAGCCTTGAGTTGGGACAGCACACGGGCTCATTCGGGTTCGGAGCGAATGTCCGCTTTCGCCCGACGACGTCGTTTCTGTTCGAGTACACGCCAAGAGTGGGATTCAAACTTGGGCGGATCGAGCCAGCTGATCTGAGCGGAACCACGTTCAGGAATCACTCCGAAGCTGAGATTGGATTCGGCGTGGAGAAGCGTATAGGCCGGCATTCCTTCGCGCTGACGTTTTCGAACACTCAGACGACCACTACAAGCCGTTACAACTCGAGCAACCAGGCCCTGGAGCCAAGCAAGTTCATAATTGGCTTCAATCTGTACAGACGGCTGTTTTGAGTAGGATTTAGGAATTAGGATTTAGGATCTAGGGTTTAGGATCTAGGGTTTGGGATCCAGGGGAGCACTTTCTGCGTCGCTCCGGGCCATAGGATTATTTTGGTCGTGCTACAGCTGCGCGAAAGCAGATCCTAAATCCCGGATTATCCCGGATCCTAAATCCCGGATCCTAAATCCCAGATCCTAATCCCAGATCCTAAATCCTCATTTCACATTCAACAGCGACATCAACAATGTTGCGATCCCGAGAAAGGAAAAGAAGCCTGCGACATCGGTGCATGTCGTCACAAACACGGACGACGCGGCAGCAGGATCGACATGAACCTTCTTGAGAACAACCGGTATCAGCGTCCCGGCCACGCCTGCGACTATCATATTTATGATCATTGCCATGGCGAGCACTATTCCAAGCCAGGTATCTCTAAAAAAAAGGGCGACTATGACAGCTCCGACCAGGCCATTGATGATACCGTTCCCCAGACCAACCAATGTTGCCTTTAGGGTAGTCCGCGACAGGCTGAACAGCTCGCCCATCGCTAAGCCTCTTATTACAACAGTGAGAGCTTGAGTGCCCGCATTGCCGCCCATGCCGGCGACTATAGGCATCATGGCGGCCAGGCTGGGGTAGTGCCGGATCGAGGAATCGAACTGCGAGACCACAAACGACGCCAGAAATGCAGTGGGAAGGTTCACGAGAAGCCACGGGGCGCGAAGCCTGAGCGACCGGGCTGCCGTGGTGTTGACTCGTTCTTCGGCAGCAACACCTGCAAGAGCCAGCAGATCTTCGGCGGCCTCGTCCTGAACCACATCGATTATGTCGTCCACCGTCACTATTCCGGATAGTCGGTCCTCGTCGTCTGTGATGGGAACAGCGAGCAGGTTGTACTCGGCCACCAGACGAGCGACTTCTTCTTGAGGGGCACTGGTCCTCGCGCTTATCACCTCCGGAACCATCATTCGCTTCAACTGCGTAGAAGGGGGCGTGGTCAGAAGCTTTCTCAAACTCACCACGCCGACAAGGTGGTCGCGCTTGTCGATGACATAAACATAGAACACCATCTCGATCTCTTCGGAACGGCGTTGGAGCGCAGTGATCGCCTCCGATACGGTCACGTCTTCCTCTAGAGCGAAGTAGTTGGTGGTCATCATGCGGCCCGCCGTGCGCTCATCGTGCTCCAGCAGCTCGCGAACTCCCGCCGCAGGTTGCGCCTCCATCAGAGTTAGCACCTGAGCAGCAAGCGGATCGGGCAGGCGCGAGGCGAGAAACGTGGCATCATCGGCCGGCAACTCACCCAGGAGTTGAGCGATCCGTTTTGGCTCGATCCGCTCCAGAAGGGCGAGGCTGTCGTCGGCCTCCATCTCGCTCAGCACCGCGGCCGCATGGGACTGCTCACACTCGTCGAGCAAGACCGAGAATGCCTGGCCTCTCTCAGCCCCCCCAAGTATTGAAAGTAGCCGCGCTACGTCGACCGGATAGGCTTTGGCGAAGATTCGAGCCAGATTCTGCCGGGCGCCGCGGTGTAGCAGCTTCCGAGCCAGGGGAACCGGGATTGCCGAATGCTTCAGGACCTTGCTTCGTGTTTCCATAGCTTACACCCAAAGTTGAAGTGGGAACGCCGGACGGCGAAACCGGCATTATAATGAAGCCAGCCACCTTGCGGTGAACTTTTTCTCTGTTTTGACCGTAATTCAATTACGTAGATTGGTGTAAGGAGGTTAGGCAATGCGAGATGAGATGAATTCGGATGGAGATGTGATTATCGAGGAGAAAGATCCAGCCAACGACGATATCGTCGTAACGCGAATGGCAAATGAGTCGAAGCAGTCGTCGAGTTTCGACGACATAGCCTCCTCGGTGAAGGGCGTCGCTCAAAAGACGGGTGATGTCATCAATAAGGCCACGGAATCCATTAGCAAAGCGATAGAATCGGCTCTGTCAGCCAGGGATCACGTGGTGATGGTGAGGGTCAACGACGACTCGCTGAAACGGCTCGACGACCTGGTGCAGTCGGGCATATTCAAGAGCCGATCGGAGTCCGCGGCTTTCTTGATCAGTGAGGGCGTCAAAGCTCAAGAGGCTCTCTTCGCCCGGATAGCCGAAAAAATCAATGAGATCGAGCGCCTTCGCTCAGAGCTAAAGACAATCATCGAGCCTACGGGCAACCAGTAACAGGAAAATATAAGTCTTCTTCGGCAACAAGGCGCGCACATCGCGGGGCGCCTTGTTCTTTGTTCGCAGCCTCCCTTGGGCCGCGTTGACCTCTCACCGCAGGTAGCAACTGAATTGAAGCTATTTCGGCAGGTCGTCGAACTCGCGCGCCAGGAAGGTCTGGAATGACAATAAGGACCCGATTCGCGCCTCCCGGCCGTGTGCTTCTAAGGCCACGTTGGATAGGCTTGCGCTCTGCTACGACTCAAGCCTCGCTTCCATCGTGATCTTCGCATTCAACAAGCGCGAGATCGGGCAACCCGACTTAGCATTGTTCGCCGCGGTTTCAAACGCATCCTGACTCGCGCCCG
>DASYSA010000521.1:0-3684 GCA_036003885.1 Blastocatellia bacterium
GTGAAAGATTGTTCGGCCTATTCATAGTGCGTATCCTCTCTTGTCGGGAGTGTTTTACGTTTTGCGTTCGAGCACTGATCACATTTCCACGAGCGATCATGGGGCGGGATTCTTATACGGCCCCTGGGCGGTCGCCTTAGGCCCTGCCTCGCGGCGCTTGAGGTTCTTAGGCGCCGTAGTTCGTCCCGCCGCCCACCTTGCCGAGTTCGCCACCAGCTTTTGCATCTGGGGCATGAAGTAGATCGGGTATTCTTCGTGACCCGCGCGAATATAGACCAATCGCCCTTTACCCAGGCTCCAGGTCATCACTTCGCGCCCGCGATGGCCTGACTCCCAGGTCCCCTCGACTACCACTGATTCGGGTTCGGGGACTTCGAAGGGTTCGGTGTAGATTTCGGTCTGGGGAATCGTGAAGTCGGTGACTCCTTCGGCTATCGGATGGCCGGGCAGCACAATCCACATCTGCTCGGGTTTTCCGTGATTGACGTAGGAACTCCATGAGCCGGCGGCGTTGAGCAGTTTCTTGAGCGCCTTCGAATAGTGCGATGAGTGGAGCGCGACGAAACCCATGCCGCGTTCTTTGACGTGTTTGTCGAGGCGCTCAACCGCGGCATCGGGGACCTGGGCATGCTTTCTGTGCCCGAACCATATCACCACATCGGTTTGGCTCAGCGTCGCCTCGCTCACACCGTTGTCGGGATCGTCGAGGGTCGCCGTCTTGGCTTCGAACTCGGATTGCTTGTTGAGATAGTCGGCGAGGGCGCCGCTGATGCCGTTGGGATAGATGTTTCTGGGTTCGGTCTGTTCAGACCAGAGCAGCACTCGGATCTTCTTGGGCGCGGCAAACAGATTGCCGGCCGCGGCCAACAGAAGGGCGCAAAGCATGAATGCAATCCTCATGATTCTCCTCACTGGGGTTGAGATGCTATAACTCGGACTCTTCCGATAGCCGAGAACTTTGGTGAAGATCAGCTCGTCGCGTACTTGGTACACGCTTTGGCGGGCCTTTGTCAATGCTGTATCATAGGCCGCCTGGAAGCCAACAAAGGCAATTCGGATATCATCGTAACGAGAGGATGACTATGCACATCGGGTTCATTGGCCTCGGCATAATGGGAAAGCCAATGGCTTTGAATCTCATTAAGGCCGGCTTCGACTTAACCGTCTACAACCGCACCGCAGCCAAATGCCGGCCGCTCGTCGAAGCCGGAGCTGCTCAGGCTCACTCGCCTGGTGAGGTGGCCGGAGTCGCCGACACCATCATTACTATCGTCTCGGACACTCCCGACGTCGAATCGGTGCTATTCGGAGATGACGGAGTCCGGCAGGGACTCAGGAAGGGCCAGGTCGTCATCGATATGAGCACAATTTCTCCCGCGGCTACGTCGAGCTTCGCAGAGCGCCTTAAACAGCTGGGCGCCGAGATGCTCGACGCGCCTGTGACAGGAGGCGAGAAGGGTGCTATTGAAGGCTCGCTTGCGATCATGGTTGGCGGCAGCAGAGAAACGTTTGATCGGTGCCTGCCTATCTTCCAGGCCCTCGGGAAGACCATCGTGTACGCGGGCGGAAATGGGAAGGGCCAGAAGACAAAGCTGGTCAATCAGATTCTCTGCGCGCAGCACATCGTCGCCATGGTAGACGGCTTGCGCTTCGCCCGCCTCGCCGGTCTCGATCTGGATGCCACCCTCAAGGTCGTGTCGAGCGGAGCCGCGGGCTCGTGGATGCTCTCAAACCTTGCCCCGAGAATACTGAAAGACGACTTTGCACCCGGCTTTTCGATCAACCTCCAACAGAAGGACCTTCGGCTCGTGCGCGAGGCGATCGATGAAATTGGGGCGGCATTTCCTGCGACCGAGTTGACCTATGCGCTGTTCACCGAGGCGGTCGAAGCCGGTCTCGGTGAGTTGGGAACCCAGGGAATGATCAATCTCTTCAAAGACGAGATCGATCGCTCATCATAGGCCCCATGAGCGCGGCAATAAACAGCGCAGGCCCCTGTGCTATACTCGCTGAGCCAAATTGGAGCCTTGCCAATGAGCGTTTCTTTCGCCAAGCAGTTCAACATGGCATCCTACTTTCTCGATGACCGGATCGAGGAGGGCCGGGGTGAAAACGTCGCCGTCTACTTTGAAGACAAGCGCTACACCTACTCGGAAGTGCAGAGCATGGCCAATCAAGCGGGCAACGCTCTGCTCAGTCTTGGCGTTGAGATGGAAGACCGCGTCTTGATCGTGCTGCCCGACTCCATCGAATTCGTCGCCACCTGGTTCGGCATTGCAAAAATCGGCGCGGTCATCGCAATGGTCAATACGATACTTCCGACCGCCGACTACGAGTATTACCTCGAGTACACACGGGCGAAGGTTGCGGTAGTCCATTTCAGTGTGGTGGAGAGGTTCGCGCCTGCCGCCTCGCACTCGGCTCTCCTCAAGCACACAGTGGTGGCAGGATGGGAGGGATCGGGTAGCCTCGAGGGGTTGGAGGGAAGCTCATCACTGGCGTCTTATGATCGGCTGACTCGCGGAGCGTCTGATCGGCTCGAGACCGCCCAAACTTCGCGCGACGACATCGCGATATGGCTGTTCACGTCGGGATCGACCGGACATCCAAAAGCCGCCGTTCACTTGCATCACGACCTGCCCTACAACACCGAATGCTACGCGAAACAGGTGCTGGATATTCACGAAGACGACATCACGCTTTCGGTGCCGAAGCTGTTCTTCGGTTATGCGACCGGCACCAATCTGCTCTTTCCGTTCGCGGTCGGAGGGGCGGCGGCCCTTTTTTCAGAAAGGTCGACTCCGGAAACGATCTTCGAAATGATCCAGCGCTTCAGGCCTACTATCCTGACCAGCGTGCCGACTATGATCAACTCGATGCTGCAGGTTGAAGGAGCGCGAAACCGCTACGATCTCTCCTCTCTGCGCTTCTGTTTGTCCGCGGGCGAGGCGTTACCTCCGGAACTGTACAACCGGTGGGTAGACACTTTCGGCGTCGAGATTCTCGACGGAATTGGTTCCGCCGAGATGTTCCATATCTACATCTCAAACTATCCCGGCGATGTCGTGCCCGGCAGCCTCGGCCGCATCGTGCCGGGATACGAAGCCAGGATCGTCGATGCCGACGGCCGAGAAGTGGCATCCGGTGAAATGGGCACGCTCATGATCAAGGGCGATTCGGCGGCTCTGTGCTATTGGAACGCGCACGAGAAATCGAAAGCCACATTCGCCGGAGACTGGTGCACAAGTGGAGATCAATTCCGGGTCGATGAAAGGGGTTACTACTGGTACTGCGGCCGCACGGATGAGATGCTGAAGGTGAGCGGCATCTACGTCTCGCCTACCGAGATCGAAAATTGTCTGCTCGAACACGAGGCGGTGCGCGAGTGCGCCGTTGTGGGAGCAAGCGACGGCCAGGGTCTGATCAAGCCAAAGGCTTTCGTCGTCACCGCCGCAGGAATCGAGGGGACGGTGGAGCTGGAACGCGAGTTGAAGGAGTTCGTGAAAGCGAAACTCGCGGCCTACAAGTATCCGCGTTCGATCGAGTTCAGAGATGATCTGCCGAAGAACGATCGAGGCAAGATCGATCGCAAGGCTCTAAAGCCGTAAGTGGACCTGGTATATGACTACCTTTCAACATCAGACCTGGAAGGAAGCGCGCGAGGCCCTCGAGCGAGGTTTGGTC
>DASYSA010000522.1:0-14620 GCA_036003885.1 Blastocatellia bacterium
GTCGAGAACTCACGCAAGGTGTTTGCTGCCGCTCAGAAGGCCGGCCTCAAAGTCGAGTACATCGAAATGCCTGACGCGGATCACACGACCGTCGTGGGCGCAACCTTTCCGGCCGTGATGCAGTTCTTTGAAAGGAACATCAAGAAGCCCGCGGCAAAGTGAGGGCCAGAGGTCAGAAGTCAGAGGTCAAAGGTCAGAAGTCAGAACGCGAAACGAGAAACGAGAAACGAGAAACGATCCCGTGTACATAACCGCCGATATCATCCGGGCCGTCGAACTTCGCTACGGGTCCCCGGTTGAAATAACGCGCTCTTACGAAATGAAGCCGGGTGAATTCGACATGGTGCGGCGCAGTCAGAAGCATGGCCGCGCCCACGACGTAACTCTATTCATAACTCGTCAGAACGAGATTGTAGTCATCAAAAAACCGATGTATCCGCCGGGCGCTTACCGGGCGCCTTCGGGAGGCATCACGCCCGGTGAGACCTTTGAAGAGGGGTCTCTCCGGGAAGCTTACGAAGAGACGGGGCTTCGGGTCACGATGGACAGGTACCTGCTGAGGGCTCGGGTTACTTTCACCTGTCTTGGCGGGGTCATTGACTGGACTACCCACGTCTTTAGCGCTACACCGATCAGAGGCACTCTCCAGCCGATCGATACTCACGAAATAGTCGAAGCGCGGTATGCGACTGTTGATGAGATCAGGGGCAGCATCAGAAAGGCGTTGTTGGAGAGCGGCTCGACCGGTCTTCGATATCGAGCTGAACTCTGTGACATCGTTCTGGCACAGCTGGCCGAGGAAGGCAAGTCTTAGAATTGATCCTTTAATCAAGGCTTCTCTGGAGCGAAGGGGACCACCTAGAACGGAGAACTTCTCTTTGCTATAATGCACGCTAATTCTTTCGATCCTGATAAAGATCGAGCAGGCTTCCCACTGGCCTGGCCTGAGTTGTTTGTTTGAAGGAGTTGATATGACTGAAAAGACCGACGCTCCCGACGCTAGACCTGCAGGTGTTTTCCCCGTTCGAAGTCATCTCCGTTTGATCGTGCTTTCCGTGGCGATGTGCTGTCTCCTGGTTGGCATCGCGCTGGGCGCCATCCTCCGAGGAATCGCAACAGCGAGGACCGAGGCGTCGCCTGAGACTGCCGTAGCGGGTGCTCCTGATACTCCGCCGGGGGACAACCGTCTCACTATGAGCAATGGGCCGGCGGCGCCCGATTCCATGTCGGCCGTTTTTGCTCGGGTCGCTTCGCAAGTCGAGCCCTCGGTGGTCCACATAAAGGTGGTGCTTGGGGACGAACGTCAGGGCTTCGGTCGGAGGGGTACAGGCTCAGGAGTGATAGTCAATCAATCGGGTTACATAATAACCAACCAGCACGTTGCGGGAGAGGCTTCAAAGCTTACCGTCAAGCTGGCAGACGGAAGCGAATACCCGGCCCGATTGGTTGGCGAGGACAAATTAACCGATCTGGCGGTGATCAAGATAGATGCTCGCGGCCCGCTTCCGACCGCGCGGATGGGCAATTCGGATAAGCTCAGCGTAGGGGACTGGGTCCTTGCGATCGGTTCGCCTTTCGGACTGGAGCAGACCGTGACTGCCGGAATCATCAGCGCCAAGGATCGCTTTGCGAATCCCAGTACGCAGTCAGCCTTCCAGCAATTCCTTCAGACGGATGCGGCGATCAACCCTGGCAATTCGGGCGGACCACTTGTAAACCTGGCTGGAGAAGTCATCGGCATCAACACCCAGATTGCCACCATGAGCGGTGTATATAACGGAATCGGATTTGCGATGCCTTCGTCGACAGCAGTTGACGTCTACAACCAGCTTGTGACAAATGGTCGGGTGCAGCGTGGCTACCTTGGGGTCGAAACTGCTGCATTGACTCCACCATTGGCTCGATTGAACAGAGTTCAGGACAACCAGGGCGCGGTTGTGGCCAAGTTGTTGGGTGACTCGCCCGCATCTCGCTCAGGGCTCGAAAGCGGCGATGTCATCATCGCGGTGAATGGGCAGAAGATCAAAGACCCCAGAGAGCTGACGCGGATCATTGCGTCACTACCGGCAGGCAACACGGCGAGCGTAGTTTATCTTCGTGGTGGTGAACAGCGTAGAGCTGATGTGAGGCTCGAGGAGCGGAAGGACGAGGCCGAAAAGAAGGCGATCGACTTGCCGCCGCCCTTCGACCCGCGCAACCCTCGCGGCCTGCCTCCCAACCAACACAACGGTTCCGGAGGTAAGGATCAGCGGCCTACTCTTGGTATAATCGTGAAGCCGTTGACGCCGGAACTTGCGAAGGAACGCGGCCTTGAGGGCGTCAGGGGCGTCTACGTGTTGAGTGTGGAGATGGAGAGCGCTTCTGACGAGGCTGGGGTGAGGCCTGATGACGTTGTGATTGAGATCAACTACCGGCCAGTCGTTACTGTCGAGGACTTCAAGAAACTCACACGCGATCTGAAGAGTGGCGATGACATTGTCATCAAGGTGTTACGTCGGGATCGCGGACCCTTTCGCCGTGCCGAGATCATTGCTTTCACGATGCCGTGAGAGTGAGGAGTGAGGAGTGATGCGTGATCCGCGGATCACGCATCCCCTAATCACGCACTGCGTATCGCTTATATCTCATCTGTTCTCACGAATCACGCATCACGGATCACGCGGTCGACGTAACGCTTATCACGGATCAGGCATTACTTATCACTCATTCAGGGATCAGGTGCTTCGGTTCGATTGTTTGCATTTGTTGCGCACTTCGCTTGACCCGCGCTTCCATTGCATTGTACACTGATCAAGCGAACTTCTGAACGTTGGGTAGGGGCAAGTTCGGCGATTCAAAAATCGGCAGTTGCCCAGTTTCCGGCATCCTCAAACAGAATGGTTCAGTTCGCATTCCAGGTCTTAAGCACGAGACGTTTCTCTATGGTTAAGGGTAAATTCGCCCCCGGTTTCCCTCTTCTGGGACAATCCGCGCGACTTGTAACAAGGAGGTGTCTGTGAGCTTCAAAGTAGGCGAGAAAGTTGTCTATCCAAATCACGGGATAGGCGTAATTGAAAGGATCACAACTACGGAGATTGGAGGCACACAGAACAGTTTTTACCTGCTCAGATTGAAGTCAACCGAATCAACAGTGATGGTCCCCATTGCCAACGCGATTGAGATCGGTCTCAGATCCCCAATAAACGCTACCCAGTGTGATCGGCTGCTGAAAGCCCTCTCGGCAGACTTTTCGAATCCCCCAGTAGATTGGAAAGACAGATATAAAGAATTCCTCGAGAAGATGAGGACGGGGGACATATTCCACGTCGCAGAGGTCTTAAAAAATCTTACATACCTATCGCTCAGCAAGCCCCTCTCATTCCGCGAAAAGAGGATGCTCGAGCGAGCCCGCTACCTTGTCATTAGCGAGCTTTCCATCGTGTGTCGAAAGGCCGAGTGTATGGTTGAGCCGCTGGTTGATGAGGCTCTGCGCAAGTCCTGCACGAAGCACACACGAAGTGTGACCGTGGTGAAGCCATTGGCCAAGCCGGCGGTCGCGCTCGTCGCGCACTAGGGTTTTCTCAGCGTGAGGCCAAGGCTCCGCTTCACGCCTTCGAAAACAGTCTTCAGCGTCTCAGCGATGCAGGTCGCTTAAGGAAACGTGTGCAGGGTTACTCGCCTCGCACACGTTAACCTTTCTCTCTCCAGCCTGGCTCGAGCGAGGGCGGCTGTTTTCTTTGGCGCGCCAAACCCATATAATCTTCGAGCGTTTGGTTCGTTCGATTATCGAAGCCTAAACGCCTATGAAGATGGGAACGGCGGCGCACTTTAAGCGGAGCAGGCTCGCGGAGGCCAGCCATGGCGTCGCGGTAACCGGCCGGCTGTGGACAGTCGAGTCTTCGTACGAATACTGCGAGCGCCTGGCCAGATCTCACTACGAGAACTTTCCGGTCGGATCGTTCCTGGTGCCCGCCCGGCTGCGAAAGCACTTCTACTCGATCTACGCATTCGCGCGTACGGCTGACGACTTCGCCGACGAAGGGTACGCTGAAAACCACGGTGAGCAGGAACGGCTCGAGTTACTCGCGGAATGGCGCGAGATGCTCGACCACTCCGTTTCGGGCGAACCCTCCCATCCCATCTTCGTCGCCCTGCGCCACACTCGCGATCAGTTCGACCTGCCCGTCGAACTCCTCAAAGACCTGCTCTCTGCGTTCACTCAAGACGTGACAACGCGCCGCTACGCGAGCTTCGATCAGTTGCTCGACTACTGCCGCCGCTCGGCCAATCCAATAGGCAGACTGATCCTGCTCCTGTTCGGATACCGCGATGAGAGCCTCTATCGCTGGTCCGACGACATTTGCACCGCGCTTCAGCTTACGAATCATTGGCAGGACGTAACGGTCGATCTCGACAAGGATCGGGTCTACATTCCCGAAGAGGATCTCACACGCTTCGGCATCACGGTCGAAGATCTAAAGCAGCAATCAGGTGGCGCCGGGCGTCGCGAGTTGATGGTATTTGAAGTTGAGCGGACCCGCGACCTGTTCAGGCAGGGGAAGCCTCTATGCACAGTGGTGAAAGGGAGACTCGGGCTCGAGCTTCGGACTATATGGCTCGGCGGCTGGCGAATACTCGAACGAATCGAGGAGAATGGGTATGATGTATTCACCCGACGACCAGTGATCTCTATTGCCGACAAGATTCAGATAATGGTATCGGCACTGAGGAGGGGGCGTTTCGCCGTTTCTAATGGTTAGCACCGTAACAGCAGCGATGTCTCGCGTGCTCGGCGTGCAGCACAGGTTCACCCGCGCAGCGGGTTCCAACTTCTATTATTCCTTCCTGTTGCTTCCCGGCCCGAAGCGCCGGGCAATCAAGAATGTCTACGCTTTCTGCCGGATCCTGGACGACATAGTCGACAAAGAACAGGGGACGCGCAATCCCCAGGCGGATCTTCAATACTGGCGCGAAGAGGTGGATAACTGGTTCGAGGGCTACGCCACCACCGAATTCGGCGACAGCTTTATCAGCACAATCGAAGAGTTCGATCTGCCCAGGGAGCCTTTCGTCGACCTGATCGACGGAATGGAGATGGACCTGAAGTGGCACAGCTACCAGTCATTCGCGGATCTCCGCGAGTACTGTTATCGGGTTGCTTCGGCCGTCGGGCTGATATGCATCGAGATATTCGGATATGAGTCGCCGCGGACCCGCGAGTATGCGGTGAACCTCGGGCTGGCGCTGCAGCTCACCAACATCCTGCGCGATCTGAAGGAAGACGTCGCGCGAGGCAGGATCTACATTCCGCTTGAAGATCTCGAGCGCTATGGCTATTCCGAGAAAGACATGCGCGCCAACGTCTACAACACACCCTTCGTTCAGTTGATGAAATTCGAGCATTCCCGGGCCGGATACTACTATCAGGCCGCCGCCGCGACGCTTCCCGAGCAGGATCGAGCGTCACTCTTTGCCGCTGAGATCATGAAAGCCATCTATAGCGAACTGCTTGACTCGATTGCCGGCGTCCAGTTCGACGTCTATCGCAACCGGATCTCAATACCCAAAGCAAGGAAGATGAAGATCGCGATCGATATCTGGTCGCGAACAAAGTTCAAGAGGTAGGCTTGCCGAAGCGCGTTGTCATAATCGGGGGCGGTTTCAGCGGGCTTGCGGCAGGAGTGGCGCTAAGCGACCTCGGCCACGAAGTTCTGCTGTTGGAGCGGCGCAATCATCTGGGTGGTCGAGCCTACTCGTTCACAGACGCGAAGACCGGCGACCAGGTCGACAACGGCCAGCACCTGTTCATGCAGTGCTATCACGAAACGGTCGCGTTTCTCGATAAGATCGGCTGTCTTCACAAGCTGAAGTTCCAGAACAGACCTCGAATCGACTTTCTGGACCGCCGAGGTTGGGATGCGTTCGAGTGCCCGCCGCTTCCATCTCCGCTCCACGTGTTGGCCGGATTGCTTCGAATGGACGGCTTAAGCATTGGGGATAAGTTGAGAGCGCTGAGAGTCGGCCATGCTCTTCGCAGCAGGGATCAGAATCACCTGACCGTGGCTCAATGGTTCGATCGGCTTGGACAATCGGATAACATCCGGCGCCGCTTCTGGTATCCGATGGCGATAGCTACGTTGAACGAGAAACCGGAAGTGGCCTCGGCGTTGATGATGAAAGTGGTTTTGCTGGAAGCCTTCGACGGCGATCGCGCCGGCGGCAACATAGGCATCTCTCGAGTAGCCTTGAGCGACCTGTACACCGAAGGGGCGCGCAGCTTCATCGAAGCTCGCGGAGGCCAGGTGCGAACCGGCTCGCAGGTGAATCGACTCATCGAAGAGCGGGGCCGCATTGGTTCAGTCGAGATGAAAGATGGCACGCCTGTCGAGGCCGACTTCTTCATAAGCGCCGTCACTCACGATGCGCTCCTGCAGATGCTGCCGGCGGACCTGCGTAACGGAGAGTTCGCCTGCCTGGCGGCCCTCAGGTCGTCGCCAATAGTTTCGATCAATCTATGGTTTGACATGCCGGTAACCGACCGCGAGTTCGTCGGTCTGATTGGGACTCGAATTCAGTGGCTTTTCAACAAAGACGCCATACTGTCGAATGCCCAGCACTCCAATCACATCGCCATTATCATCAGCGCGGCTCGAGAGTTCGTGGATTGGACGCGCGAGGCTCTGGTGGAGATGGCGCTTGAAGAGCTGAATCAGCTTATTCCGGAGAGTCGTTCGGCGAAGCTGGTTCACAGCGCGGTGGTCAAGGAACGGGATGCTACGCTGGCTCACACGGTCGAGTCGGACCGGTTGAGGCCAGGGCCGAGGACGTCAATTTCTAATCTGATACTTGCCGGCGACTGGACGGCTACCGGGCTGCCGGCGACGATAGAGAGCGCAGTGATGAGCGGACACACCGCAGCTCGAATAGTCCACGCCGAGAAAGGGCACACAGTTCGATAACGGAGAATGGCGCGAGCTCAACTGTGAGTTAGACGGTCGAAGTCCCTTGTGCTAGATTGAGTTCATCATCTGAAAGCGAGGGGCCGTTATGAAGGTTGAGACATATGAGGGCGTTGTGGAGAATGGCCAGATTCGACTACCATCCAATGTTTGTCTTCCTGAGAAGGCAAAGGTCTATATTGTCGTACCCAGTATCGAAACACACCACGGGCGGTCGTATCGGTAGTCCGCGCTTAGTTCATCCTGAACAAGCAGCGGACTTCACGAAAGAGATAATTGAGGGACAATAGATGCCCGCCTATGATGCAAGTCGATTTAACCCTCCGGCACCGTTGGCAATGGTAACTCTCCGCAACACAGACAACGATAAGACGGTAGTAGGCATGCCTATGCTACTGGACACTGGCGCCGATGTTTCCTTGATTCCTTAATCTTCTATCAAACAACTCGGTTTGGTCGTCGATCCAAGCGAGGCGTACGAATTGATGGCTTTCGATGGCAGGACGAGTGCTGCCCAAGTAGTACGACTCGATCTGATTTTACTGAGGTGGGTGTTCAGAGGACGCTTTCTGCTGATCGATCAGGACTGTGGCATTCTGGGCCGCGACATTCTTAACCATTTGTCACTGCTGGTGGATGGCCCACGACTCAATTGGAGGGAGCTACCGTGATGACCTGGTCAGAGTTTCTTGCGGGCGCACCTGATCTTGCCACGTACGGCGAGCACAGGCTCGAACAGCGCATTGCCTATTTTGCTACCATCCGATCTGATGGTTCGCCTCGTGTTCATCCGGTTTCGCCCTTCATAGCGCAGGGACATCTGCTTTTGTATATGGAGCCGACTTCTCCAAAACGCCACGACCTCAATCGCGATTCGAGATACGCGATGCATGCCACAGTTGAGGATAATACCGGAGGCGAAGGAGAGTTTCTCGTGAGAGGTCGAGCTGCCGAGATCAACGACACAGAGACAAGAGCGCAGGCGTTTGAGCACGCAACAGCGAATGGCCACCATCCTCAGGATCGATACGTTCTGTTCGAGTTGCGAATAGGAGAAGCGATTGCCACGATCTATCAGGACGGAGCGGCGAAGCGGACGAAATGGAAGGCAGACTCGTCAGATGGATGAGACAGTGTCACATCCGCGGCGCGACTCTTTCTGCCGCTTCTTTCGAGGAGACGACCGGATAAACCTCGAACTCGGCAAGGTCTCGCCAACTGGCAATCCATTCATCCAGAAGTTTCGGATCGCTCGTCTCCATGAGCTGAAAACAACGCTCGAGCTTTTCGTCCACCCAGCTTGATACGTATTGCAATCCCTCAGGTGTGAGGCGGCCGCGATCCCGGAAGCGTCGATAAACAGGAAGAGGATCCTGATTCATGAAATGTTCAACGATCATGTAAAGCAAAGCTGACCGCTCCTCACATTAATCTGGGGGGGCGAGTGTTTGCCGGGCCGACCAAAAACGGCCAACCAGGGAACGCAAAACGAGAAACGCGAAACGATCTTTTCACTCCGCAAGCAATTGATTGATCTCGGTCTCAAACTCTTCTTTTTTGGTTATGCCGATGTGTGTGAACCTGATGCGGCCTTGCTTATCGACCAACATGGTAACCGGAAGCACAGACCAATCCACAGCCTTGCTGAAGCTCTCGGCCATCCGCGTGTCGCCAACAACCTTGGTATAGTTCATCGGATGGGCCTTCACGAACGGCCTGACTTTCTTAACCCCTTCGTCGTCCACTGAAATGGCAATCAGTTCGAAGCCACGCGATTTATGCGCCTTGTAGAGTTCGTTGAACATTGGGATCTCAGACAGACATGGAACGCACCACGTCGCCCAGAAGTCCACCATCACAACCTTGCCCTTCAGGGACTGTAAGTCTCTCGTGCCGCCCTCGAGCAGGTTCAGCGAGATCGCCGGCGCCATTTCATAGGTGCCCGGAGCTCCGTCGGCAACGGCGGCTTTGCTGTCTCCGCCGTTCGCCGCCATCACCTTCTCTCCGTCGCCAAGAGGCGGTGAAGGCGCCATACGCTTCATCCGTCCGAGAAACAGCTTGGGATCTTCGAAGCCGGTGAGACGAAGATTCTCATCTTCGCGGCCTTTCGCGTCGAGGAAGATAACTGTTGGAACGCCGAAAATATCGAATCGCTTCTTCGCGCGACCCGCATCCGAATCTGGGTCACTGGAAGTGAGATTGAGTTTGAGCGCTACAAACCTCGTGGATTCTCTCTTCACCTGGGGATCGGTGAATGTGAGGTGGTCCAGCTCCTTGCACGGTATGCACCAGTCGGCGAACACGTCGATGATCACTGCTTTGCCTTCCTTTTGAGCAGTGGACAGAAGCTGTTCACTATAGGGTTGCCATGGTATCTCGGCTTCGACCCGCTTCGGAATGGCTATGATGACCGCGATCGCAGCCGCACCAGCGCCGAGTGCACGCAGCACCCACGCGAACTGCTTCGGCTTTGCCTTGCCAGACTCCCAGAAGATCAGATAGAAGGCCGAAACTGCAAAGAAGGCGATCAGGATGTAGTTCTTGTACGCTTCGATCAGCGGCAGCAGGAAGTAGATCGCCATACCGAATAGCACAACGCCGAACACCTTTCGCACAGTGATCATCCACTCGCCGGAACGTGGCAAGGCCTTGATCGCGCCCGAGAAAGTCCCAAGTATCAAATACGGCAATCCCAACCCAATCGAGAGCACAAAGAAGATGAGGAACCCGTAGGCCGGATCTCCCTTCGCGCTGACGTGCACCAGAAAACCGAGCACAACTGGCCCGATGCAGGGCGCCGCAACGATTCCCATTGTCAGGCCCATCACCAGCGCCCCGATCGCTCCGCTCGTAGCCTGCGTGCTTTTGTTCGCGAATCGATTCAGGAATTCGGGCATGCGAAACTCGTAGACCCCGAACATCGAAAGTGCCAGGGCTACCATGATCAGCGCCAACCCGATCAGCACGACCGGGCTCTGAAGAGCGGCGCCGAACAAGCCTCCGGTCATAGAAGCGATCACGCCAAGTGTTGAGTAGGTGATCGCCATGCCGAGCATGTACATTAATGCCATCAGGAATGTACGGCTCAGACGCGGTTTTCCCTGGGATGCGGCCTGATTGACGAAGAACCCGATGGTGATCGGAATAATCGGAAAGACACATGGCGTGAGATTGAGCCCCAGACCGGTTAAGAAGACGGCGAGCAATGCCAGCGGCAGGCCGCTCGCCGCTATCAACTCACCGAAGGCATCCTTCTTGGGCCCGCTCCCCTTAAATTGCTTGAGCTCTGGCGACGAGGCCACGTGCGAGACCGCGGCCGCCGAGAAGATGTCCGCGTTCGCAGGCTGGATGTTTGTTCCCTTTGCTACCACCTGGACCGGAATCTCGACATCTATTTCGCCGGGAGCAAGGCAGAGCGAGTTGTTACAGGATTGGACCGTCACTCGCGCCGGGATCGTAACCGCGCCCTGTTTTATCGAACCGGAGACCTCGGCCTCAGCGGTTATGATGACGGTGCCTTCGTGGACCGAGAGTTGTGCGTCGGGCGAGAATTCGAAGCTCTTAAGATCCGGCTCCGGATACTTTACCTCTTTTATTGTGATGCCTGAAGGAGGGTTGAACCCGACGTTGGTAGCGACCAGGTAATCAAGCGTGGGGACGTGCGCGTTGATGTGATACCCGTCGGCTACCTCGAGCACTACAGCGACCTTGAACTTGTCCCCCGCTCTTAGAGCGCTCGCTGAGATGTATCCCCTGGCCTTGACCACCTTTTCGCTCCCACCACCTTGTCCAAGGGCAATCAGGGGCGCGAGCGCGATCAACATGAACCAGAGGTAGACGGACCTTCTATTCTTATTCATAGGAGCTTTACTCTTCTGAGCGCTGGCCGCACTTGATCCAGCCGCCGCCGAGGACGACATCGCCGTCATAAAAAACTGCTGCCTGCCCCGGAGTCACCGCAGCCTGCGGAGTATCAAACTCGACCCGCACTTCGCCGGTGCCAACCTTCGTAATCGTCGCGGGCGCTTCAGCCGCGCGATAGCGTATCTTCACGTCGCCGCTAACCGCATGAGCGGGCGGAGCGATCGACACCCAATTAACTCCACTGACTACAAAACTCTTGCAGTAGAGTTCCGTTCGCTTCCCGACAACCAGGCGATGGCGCGGTACGTCGATCTTCACGACATACAGAGGTTCGGGCGATGACACGCCAATGCCTCGGCGCTGGCCGATGGTGTAACGATGCAGTCCCGAATGTTCCCCGACGACTACGCCATCGGTGGTCGCAATCTCCCCGCCCTCGAGGGCATTCCCAACTTCCGATCCGACCATCTCATTGCGGGCATACTCTTCGACAAACTTCGCGTAGTCGCCGTCCGGTACGAAGCATATCTCCTGGCTCTCCGGCTTCTCGGCAGTATCAAGGCCGAGACCTCTTGCGACCTCGCGGACCTCCGGCTTAGTCATATCCCCGAGAGGGAAGACGGCGCGGGCGAGCTGCTTCTGGGTCATTTCAAACAGAAAGTAGGATTGGTCTTTGGACAGGTCCCGGCCTTTCTTCAGTATGAATCTCCGGGTCGGCTCGTCAAATTCGACTCGAGCGTAGTGCCCGGTAGCGACGCGCTCCGCGCCCACCTGCTGAGCCAGGATTACCAGCCGCGCAAACTTCAACTTTGAGTTGCAAGAGACGCAGGGGATCGGCGTGCGCCCCGAGAGGTAGTCTTCCACGAAAGGGCGGACTACGGCGCGCTCGAACTCATCCTCCAGGTTGAGCACATAAAAAGGGAACCTCAACTCTTCTGCGACACGCCGCGCGTCATAAACGTCATCGAGCGAGCAACAGCGCGAAGGCTGAGGCTCGCCGTCGGGTGCGAGCCGCCGCCGCTGGTTCCACAACTGCATGGTGAAGCCGACGACGTCGTGACCCTCGTTCTTCAGGAGTGCGGCCGCGACCGAACTGTCGACGCCGCCGCTCATTGCTACTGCTACGTTCATTGTTGTTTGCCGGTGCATCTTGGCTCGCTCACGGCCGGATGCTATTATCCCAGTTCGCAACTGAGTATCTGATCGTGATCCGGGATCAGTTGAAGCGAAAATTATACACGGAGCATTGGGGGATTGCGAATTTCGAATTGCGAATTTCGAATTGGGGATTACCCGGCAGCGTAGCAGGAAAGGAACCGTGGACTCATAATCCTCAATTCGAAATTCGAAATTCGCAAATTCGAAATTATTATGACAGCTAACCAGGAACGAATCGAACAGGCCATAGAAAAACACGTCATCGTCGAGGAACCCTATTATTTGCCTGTGGGAAAGGAGGTCGATCTCTTTGAGGCCGCCTACAAGACGAGATTGCCGGTGATGCTGAAGGGACCTACGGGCTGTGGTAAGACGCGATTCATAGAGTACATGGCATACAACCTTGGGCGCCCACTGGTTACGGTGGCATGTCACGAGGACCTTTCGGCCACCGACCTGGTGGGTCGCTTTCTGCTGGAAGGCGATGAAACGGTCTGGCACGATGGTCCGCTCGCGACTTCCGTCAAGCACGGCGCCATCTGCTACCTCGACGAAGTTGTCGAAGCTCGTAAGGACACGATAGTGCTCATCCATCCGCTCACAGATGATCGGCGCATCTTGCCGGTCGAAAAGCGGGGCACGGTGCTGCAGGCCCCGGATGAGTTCATGCTGGTAGTGTCATACAACCCCGGCTATCAGAGCGTTCTTAAGGACCTGAAGCAATCGACTCGACAGCGATTCGTTGCGATGGAATTCGATTACCCGCCGCCACAGCTCGAACTGGCGATCTTGATGCACGAGGGGAGCGTCGACGAACAGATGGCACGTGATCTGGTGCTGATCGGCGAGAAGGTTCGAAACCTGAAAGGACACGGGCTCGAAGAGGGAGTCTCCACGCGGCTGTTGGTCTACGCAGCCCAGTTGATCAGCAGGGGCATCCATCCGCACACCGCTTGCGAAGTGGCGATCAGCAGCCCGATCACCGATGACCTTGAACTACAACGAAGCATTCGCGAAATCGTGACAACAGTAATCTGAGTCAGTGGCCAGTGCTCATTTGTCATTGGTCATTTGTCATTAGTCATTCGTCGATTGTGAACGGTCTGAGGGCAGGGATGATGTGACCACTGACAAATGACCAGTGACGAATGACCAATGACACCCACCGCTTGAATACTGCCCTAACCTGTGGCAGTGTCTATTAGGCGTTCTGAAAGCCCCATTTGGAGCAGCCTGGCAAAACCAAGAAGCGCACAGCGAAGGTGCATTCGAGTTGGCATGGCGAAGGGTAAACAGGCTTGGATCCGAATTCGCGGCGCCCCGGATGATCCGGAATCATTCGACCTGGCGACCTGGAACGGGATTGTCTGGGAGATCCCGCGTGTCAACTCGCTTGGCGATACGATCTATATTCAGATCCCTGACTACATTGTTATCGAGAATCTTCCGCCCTCCTCCAAACCAGAGGAACTCTACCGAAAAAAAAAGGCTCAATGACAGTCTCACAAAACAGAGCCTTGTGTACTAAGACGGCGGACCTACTGAGCGATGACCGAGTTCGTCAGTACACCGATCTTGCCGATCGTGATCTCGATCTTTTCTCCGCCCTTCAGAAACACAGGCGGTTGTCTGTAGACTCCCACTCCGGAAGGCGTTCCCGTCGAAATGATGTCGCCCGGCTTCAATGTCAAATCCTGCGAAACGAATTCGATGATCCGAGGCACGTCGAAGATCAAATCGTTCGTGTTGGAACTCTGCCGCAGCTCGCCGTTCACTCGGAGTTCGATATCGAGCGAGTGAGGGTCGGGGATCTCGTCCCTGGTGACCAGCCACGGGCCGCAGGGAGCGAATGTGTCCAGCCCTTTTGCGCGAGTCCACTGGCGCTCGTTCTTCTGCAGATCGCGGGCTGTCACATCGTTCATAATCGTGTAGCCGGCCACGTAGTCAAAAGCGCGGTCCGCCGAAACCGACCTGGCTTCCTTGCCTATCACGACCGCAAGCTCAGCCTCGTAATCGACCATGTTGCTGATCCGTGGCAACACGATGTCGTCTTCGGGTCCGATCAGCGCGGTCACGTTCTTCGAGAAGATGAGTGGGAACTCCGGCGGCTGCAGGTTCTGTTCAGCAGCATGCGCGGCATAGTTCAATCCAACGGCCAGGATCTTGCCCGGCGCGGTGACTGGCGGATTCAGCCTGGAGATGTCCAGCGGCCTGAGCGCGCCCCATTCCCTGCACCGTCCGGTGATATCTGAATCCGAGCTGAGGCGGCGGACGATCCGATGAAGCCAATCGTCATACCGAGTGTAGAGGTCGATAGCGTCCTTATAGGGTCCGTCCAGGGGACGATAATTGGCGGACTCACTGAAGGCCTCGATCCATTCGCCCCTCTGACCGATGATCTCCCATAAAGCGGTAACATCCAGCACTTCACTCCCGATGACGATACCCGCTCGATCTACTCCCCCGATCTTCATTGACAAGAGCTTCATCTGCGCCTCCGCTGAATGGGTTTCAAAGCACTCATAATAGACCGTCTTGTGGCACGCTACCAACGCAGTTTGAGTGGCTGCGTATCATTCTGCAAACACCAGGCACGGAACCCTCGCCTCGAAGCCTGCACGGAGACAACGAATAGGGATTCGAATCGTGGAATCGAGGGC
>DASYSA010000523.1:0-14785 GCA_036003885.1 Blastocatellia bacterium
CTTGCTGAAGAGACCGGGGGTGCGGTGTGGGATCCCGAAAACAGAATTGAGTGCGCGAAGACCGCGAGAAGCGGCGCGGTCGAATTCGTGAAGCCTGTCGAACCCGACGGCAAGACCGACTGCGAGACGATCAGAAAGCAGATCATCACAGAGATCGGCACCGAATACGTTGTCGCTTACTCATCGGAACGCACATCCGGTGATTCGGCCTTCCACCCGATCCGCGTCTATACAATCCGAACCGACCTAAAGGTGCGTGTGCGCCGTGGAATCTATCCAGGACTCCCTCCGAAGCCAAACGTCGAACCCGGCCGCTGACCAGCATCCGGTTTCTGGTTTCGGGTTTGTGGTTTATGGTTTGTTGGTCGGAAGTCCGAGACTATAACCAGAGACCCTAAACCAGAGACCACAAACCAATAAATCATCATTCATTACTGAGTTGCTGCGTGGTATGATTTCGGCTTACAAGGCTCGAGTCCGGAGAGGTGATGGACTACATCGATCTGCGCAGTGACGCTGTTACACAACCCACTGATGAAATGCGCGAGGCTATGGCGCGTGCCGAGGTTGGAGACGACGTCTACCTCGAAGACCCCACCGTCAACCGACTGCAGGAACGCGCGGCGGAAATCGTCGGCAAAGAGGCCGCGCTGTTCGTCCCTTCGGGCACGATGGGAAACGAGGTGTGTATCAAGCTTCACACTCAACCCGGGCAGGAGGTGATCACCGAAGAACGCAGCCACATATTTAACGCAGAAATGGCTGCAATGGCCGCGATCTGTGGAACGCTCGCTCGTCCGGTGCGAGGCGAGGATGGCATACTTGACTGGCCTACGATCGAGGCCGCTATTCGACCAACCGACGCATACTACGTCGCTCAGACCGGCCTGATCACCCTGGAGAACACCCACAGCTTCGCCGGCGGGACCGTGATGCCGCTCAGGCGCCTGAAAGATATCTGCGACCGGGCTCACGAACGAGGGATCCCGGTCCATCTCGACGGCGCGCGAATCTTCAATGCGGGAATTGCATTGAAGCGCGACGTTCGCGACCTTGTAGCACCGGTTGATTCGGTGATGTTTTGTTTATCGAAGGGACTCGGAGCCCCGATTGGATCGCTGATCGCGGGATCGCGCGAATTCATCGACCGCGCTCTTTCGGTCCGCAGGATGTTGGGCGGCTCGATGCGGCAAGTTGGAGTCATCGCAGCGGCGGGCCTGATCGCGCTCGAAAAGATGACAGCCCGTCTTGAAGAAGATCACGTGAACGCGCGCCTCCTGGCTGACGGCCTGGCTCAGATTCCGGGCGTCCGAATCGACCCCGAACGTGTCCAGACAAACATCGTCGTGTTCGACATCCGTCACACCGGCATCAGCACCGACGGTCTGTCGGCGCTGCTGAGGGAACGAGGAGTCCTTGCCAACGGCATCAACCCGCGCGAGATGCGAATGGTCACTCACAAAGACATCAGCCGCAAAGATTGCGAGACATCCCTTGAAATCGTCGCGGAGGTCTTCGTCCGGTGCCAAATAGTGACGGCCGGCCAGATAGAGGGCGACTGAGGGCACGCGTGAGCAGGTTAGAGAAGATCCCGCAGCCTCCAGGTCTTTTGATCGCTATTGATGGACCCTCGGGTGTCGGCAAGAGCACGCTCGGCAAAGCCCTGGCCCGCAAACTCGGTTACCTCTACATCGACTCAGGAGCAATCTATCGCGCAGTTGGGCGCAGGGCCCTCGACACGGGGGTCCGGTTAGATGATGCGAGTGCGCTCGCTCGACTGGCACGCGAATCAAGCATTGTGCTCGAAGGCGATCCCGATCAACTGCGCGTCCTGATCGATGGCCGCGACCTCACCGCTGAGATAAGACTGCCTGATGCCAGCAACGCAGCTTCCGTAGTAGCGACGCAGCCTGCCGTGCGGGAGGCGGTGGTCGATAAGCTTCGAGAGATGAGCGTGGCGGGCGGCGTTGTCATGGACGGCCGCGACATCGGCACTAAGGTCTTTCCCTCGGCTCAAGTGAAACTGTTTCTGCATGCGTCGCCTGACGTAAGCGCAGAAAGGCGCTGGCGAGAGGAGCGGGGGCGCGGTCGCGATGTCTCCTTTGAACAGGTCAAGGCCGAGATAGAAGCACGTAATCGCCGGGATACCGAGCGCGCGGCGACCCCACTGGTGAAGGCGGAAGATGCGATAGTCATTGATACGTCGGCCCTGACACTCGACCAGCTATTGGACCGTGCGCTTGAAATCGTAAAAGCGCGCAGTTAAACTCTTAACTCGCCACAGCAGGACCACTGGAGTTGGAACAACGGCTCGCCACTCACTCTGCGCCAAAGCCGCGCTCGCCACACAGCCAGTTGAGAGGAGAGACCACTGCGAGTTCGACTCGCGCACTGACGATATGGGAATATTTACCGGACTAATAATGGAAATCGGACGAGTGCGCCGAGTGGATCTACGCTCGGAGGGCGCTTATCTTGTCATCGAGGCCAGGAAAGTCCTGGAGGGCACGCGCATCGGCGATTCCATCTCAATCAACGGCGCCGACTTGACAGTCATAGAGATGGGAGACGACTACTTCAGCGCCGATGCGTCGCTTGAGACGCTCAAGCGCACAACCCTGGGCGGTCTTGGAGCCGGTAGTAGGGTAAATCTGGAACGCGCCCTGGGAGTGGGCGAGCGGCTGGGAGGCCACATGGTTCAGGGCCACGTCGACGGACCCGGCGAGCTGATGTCGGTAACGCGCGAAGGAAATGCTTACCGCGTGCGTGTTCGGTTTCCTCGAGAGTTGGGCCGATACATCGCAATGAAGGGGTCGATCTGCGTCGATGGGATAAGCCTGACTGTCGCCGGACTGGGAGGCGATTGGTTCGATGTCGCGATCATTCCGCACACCTGGCGCGAAACGACACTGCGGGACTTGAAGAGCGGCGACCACGTGAACCTCGAAGTCGATGTGCTGGCAAAATACGTCGAGCGGCTGATGGAACAAGGGAAGGGGACTGCCGGTGACGCTTCGAGCCTTACGGTCGAGTCCTTAGTGGAACGGGGCTACTAGCAATTGAGGGTTTCTCAGGAGGTTTCATGTCATTCGCACTGATTCAAGAAGCAGTCGAGGACATTCGCGCAGGACGCATGGTCATAATCGTGGATGACGAGGATCGCGAGAACGAAGGCGACCTCGCCTGTGCTGCCGAAAAGGTCACGCCTGAGATCATCAACTTCATGGCCCGCTTCGGCCGCGGTCTCATCTGTCTGTCGATGACGCCTGAGCGCCTCGACGAGTTGCAAATACCTCTCCAAATCTCGGAAGCCGATAACACGGCAACCCGCGGCACCGCTTTCTGCGTCTCTATTGAGGCGAGGCGAGGAGTCACGACCGGAATATCGGCGGCCGACCGCGCAACGACGATCCAGGTTGCGGTTGACCCGCGGTCGAAACCCTCGGACCTCGCGCGCCCGGGCCATGTATTTCCGCTTCGCGCGCGAAGAGGTGGGGTGCTGGTGAGGCCGGGTCAGACGGAAGCGGTTGTCGATCTTGCTCGCATCGCAGGTCTCACACCGGCGGGGGTGATCTGCGAGATCATGAACGACGACGGCACGATGTCGCGGTTGCCTGAGTTGCGCGTGGTTGCCGCCGAGCACGGGATCAAGATCATCTCAGTCGCCGATCTGGTCAGTTATCGGATGTCGAATGAGCTGCTCATCCGCAGAGCCGGTGAAGCGTCAGTGCCGACAGTGTATGGCGAGTTTCGGGCTTTTGCATTTACTAACGAGATCAATTCGGACGTTCACCTCGCCCTGGTGATGGGTGAAATAGACGGCGAGCAGAGTCTTCCGGTTCGAGTGCATTCGCAGTGTGTGTTGGGCGATGTCTTCGGTTCGGTGCGCGACGACACAGGTTGGCAGCTCCATCGCTCGCTGGAGTTGATTGCTGCGGAAGGAAGGGGCGTATTGCTCTACTTGAGGCAAGAGGGTCGCGGGCTGGGTCTGGTCAATCAGCTTCACGCCTATCGCCTGACCGACGAGCGCAACAGGGATGCAGTCGAGGCCGACCTGGAGGTCGCGGGTGTTCTTAAGATGGATCCGCGCGATTACGGCATCGGGGCTCAGATACTACACAATCTTGGAGTGCGAAAGATGCGGCTGATCACTAATCACCCGGTTAAGCGTGCGGCCATCGAAGGCTTCGGACTCGAGATAACGGATCGCATTCCCATCGAGATGGAGCCGAACGAATCGAATGAGAAAGTGCTGCGTGCCAGGAAAGAGAAACTGGGACATCTTCTTACTAAGGTCTGACGATTGCGGATGCGCAGAAAAATTTTGTTCGGCGCTATCGCCCTGCTGGGTCTTATACTGATCCTGGTTGTCTCAGTCTTCTGGTACATCCGAAGTGGGCACCTCGACGTGTATCTTCAGGGGCAGATCATTGCAGCCCTGAAGGACGTCGGCATTGACGCGGAGATCGGCCAGGCCCATCTAGACCTCCGCCCATATAAGGTTAGACTCTCCGACCTGAAACTCTTCTCAGCGAAGACCCACAAACCATTGGGTTCCATCGCTGAGATCCTCGCCGAGTTCTCAGTAATCTCCTACCTCGAACAGAAGATCGAGATCAAGAAGGTGGTCATCACGCGCCCCGACTTCCGCATCGAGGTCGATCCTCAGGGGCGAACCTCGATTGATGACCTGCACGCGCCGCCCGAGCGTCCCGACAAGAAGGAGAACATCAAGGTCACTTCCGCCTACCTCGAAGTCGTCAGCGGAAAGGTGTCGTTTGTGGATAACAGCCGCGACATAAACGTGGAACTTCCTGACTTCTACGCGAAGTTCAATTCCGTTGACCAGCAGCGCGACGACCCAGCCAACCACCCCATTGAGTTTGGCCTCAATCAACCCGGCACCATAACTGTGAATGGCCGAACCGTTGACATAGTCGCCGCCAAGATCAAAGCCGAACTCGGGGATAGCAGTGCGAAACTCAAGGAGTTTGGGGTAGGGTCCGGGCTCGGCACGCTGGATATCCTCGGTGACATTACAAGCTACAAACCCCTGAAGTACGACCTGAAGGTGGAATCCAACCTGGTGCTCGACCAGATCGCTCGAGTGTTTGCACCCTCCACGAAACTTGGCGGCAAGGCAAAGTTCTCCGGAACGGTCGCGGGCACCGGCGCCGAATACAAGATCGAGGGCGGTCTCAGCTCGACTGCTCTGAGTGCCGAAGGGCTCAACGTTGCCGGCCTCCAACTGAAGTCTAGTGTCACTGGAAAAGGTTCCGAATATACGGCGACGGGCGACGTGACCACGGGCCGAATCGGTGGACGCGGAATAGAGATCAGCTCAGTTCGCTTGAGCCCTGCGCGTATTACTGGGCGGGGTGATGACTTCGACGTGACCGGCGTTCTGTCGCTGCCGATGGTCAAGAGCGGAAAGGTTACTGTTAGCGCCTTGCGCGGCAAGCTCACGGCCGATCCCGACCACCTGAGTCTCTCCGAGATGACTGCGTCGGTGGTTGGCGGGACAGTGTCGGGCAGCGCATCCATCGCACTTTCCGGCGGCTCTTCCAGGGTAGATGTAAACTTCAAAGGGCTCGATCTAAATCAAGCCACAACCCTGGCTTCGACAAAAGAAGTCGTCGTGCACGGGACGGTGAATGGAACTGCGAAGCTCGCTTTTCCCGGATTCAACTATAAGGCTGCGACAGGCCGGGTCGATGCCACGTTTGACGCGACGGTCGCTCCGCCGGCTTCGGATACGAATACATCACCGGCCACCGGCGAGGTCAGTCTCGTCGCCAACGGACGCGGATTCAACATCGAGAAGGCGGTCGTTCATTCGGCTCGAAGCGACGTAACGGCAACCGGCGCGATCGGATGGGACTCGGTCGCTACCCTTGACATCAACTTCAAGTCCGAAGACATGGCTGAAGTGCAACGAGTGCTAGACTCATTTGGCCTGATACCGGAAGACGTCAAAGACTGGCACAAGATCACACTCTCCGGCGAAGGCAGTTTCACCGGGCGAGTCCAGGGGAAGCTCTCCGCGCCGAGCGTGTCAGGCCATCTGGTCCTCGCAGACATCAAGGCGGACGAGCAGGGCGTCGGCTCGTTTCAGGGAGATATCGTCTACGAACCGTCGATGGCGCGAGTCGACAATGCCATTGTAATCAGCCCCGGCGGTGGACGTGCTGAATTCAAAATGAGCGCCAAGCTGCAGACCACGGACAAAGGCAAAGACAACGACAACATCTCGGTGAGCGGGACTGTTGCGAACTTCGATCTTCCGACCTTGATCAGAGCTGCCGTGCCGGAGTTCAAGAATTTCGTTGCAGGAGGAGTGGTCACCGGAAAATTCGACCTGAAAGGGCTGCCCGGTCCTCGCACCATCGACGGATCAGCCGAGGTGAGCCTCACAGCAGCCGAGTTCAATCCCTCGTCTGACGAAGACGAGAAGGCAATAAAGAAGATCTCCGTTCCCGAGTTCAAAGGACAGGTAAACTTTGCAAACAGCGTTTTGAGCGTGAAAGATCTGACGATGCGGATCGGCGATTCACAGATCTCGGGGCTGGCCACAATCAACCTCGACACCTACGCCTATTCAATCAACGCGGAAGGCAAGAACCTCGACCTGGCTGAGCTGTCCGAGAGAGCGAATAGCGTTAAGATGAGCGGCCGAGCCGACCTCACCGTGACAGGGCAGGGCATGTGGAAGGAGTGGGCTACTACAAACATCAGCGGGACGCTTCAGGGCAAGAACGTGACTATCGAGGGACGGGACCTCGGGGATGCGAAGATAGTCGCGGTAACCGACAACGGGATATTGAAACTGGAGGCGACCGCGAACGTGCTCGATCAGGCCCGGACTTTTGCCGCAACCATCGACCTCCGGGAGCGCAAGACTTTGCCGGTGAATGCGAGCATCGAATTCACGGACTCCGATATCGGACCGTATCTGGCGCTGGTTTCGCCCGGTCTGTCGAGCCTGACAGGCCGCGCGACCGGCACGATCAAGCTGACTGGAACCCTGCTGGATGCGGATCAGAGCTTCAACACCGAAGGCCTGCATGCCGTGGCGACCATTACGAAGCTCGAGGTTGGCGGCGCGATCAACGATCGCCAGCGCTACACGATCACCAACGAGGGTCCGATCGTCATCACAGGAAGCGGCAATGCCATTACCATCGATCCGGTTACGTTCACCGGTGAAGGAACCAGCGTCAAGATCGCAGGGATGATCTCGCGCAATGACCCATCGAAGTCCAACCTCGCGGTGGATGGCGAGGTGAACCTGCGATTTGTTTCGTCCTTCATCGACACCGTTTTCATGACCGGGATAGCGCAGGTACAGGCGTCTATTGCGGGATCCCTCGAGTCGCCGCGCTTGCTGGGTTTCGTGAACCTCAAAGATGTGGGCATCCGCGTCGTCAATCTGCCGCTGTCGATAACTCGGGGGAACGGCCAGATGAGGTTCACTGCCGATCAGGCGTTGATCGAGAATTTCACCGCCTCGACTCCCGGAGGCGGCACGATGATTATCAGCGGCGGGGCGGCCCTGTCCGGGCTTGTCCCTGACAGATGGCGGTTGGAAGCACAGGCAGATCAGGTGGCTGTCGAATACCCGCGCGATACCCAGAGCACCTTCGATGCGCATATCGTCTTCCAGGGGAGCACTCGAATTCAGGGCGTGCTTTCAGGCGAGATCGACGTGCGCCGCGCCGCTTACACCAAAGAGATTACAATGGACGAACTCATCGCGACCGGCGGACCGTTTGGTCCCGAGTTTGTCGACATCGGGCCGGGGGGCGGCGGAGGCGGCGGCTTTCCGATCAGCGCAGATCTGCGCATAACCGCGGACAACACGTTGATCGTGCGCAACAACCTGGCCGATGCGCTGGGCAGCGCCTATCTCAGCGTGCACGGTCCACTCAGCGACCCTACGGTCTCGGGCCGAGTCACGCTCAATCAGGGCACTCTGCAGTTTCGGAACGACCGATACGAGCTGACCCGTTGTTTGATTACCTTCCCTCCGAAGCGCAGGGCCGAGCCGGTCTTTGATGTTCAGGCGGAGGCAGACATCAGCGGCTATCGCGTGTCGGTCAGCTTCACCGATACTCCGTCGAAGTTGAAGACGACGCTCAGATCAGATCCGGAGCTGGCGGAAAAGGACATCGTAGCATTGATTCTTACGGGCAGCGTTACAGGCGGGAGGTCCGAAGCTGCAGTCGTGACTCAGTCCGGTCTCGGTCTGGCACAGTCAATCCTTGCCGCCTCGCTTTCGGAGAAGCTCGAAAAAGGGACCAGACTCTTCGGGTTGACGAAATTCTCGATTGATCCGCTGGTGGTGGGTCGAGGAAATGATCCCACGGCAAGGGTGACCGTTGGACGCCGCATCACCAAGGACCTCACGATTACCTATTCTCAGAACCTTACCTCGGGAGGAGCCTCGGGGCTCGACCGTGTAGCCCTTGTTGAGTACCGGATCAGCAATCGCTTTTCGCTTGTTGGCATTCGCAATGAGCGCGGTGAGCTTGGCTTTGATGTGAGAATCAGGAAGAGGTTCTAACGGTGCGGAAAGGGGTCACCTGGATTGAAATCGGAATCGCAAAATCGAGGGCCTGACCCCATCAAGGGGTGCAGCGTAATGGCACCCAAGGGGAAGAGCAGCAGGGCCGCCAATCTTTCGCGGTCCTTCGTGTTGCCGGTGGTCCTTTGTCTCCTTGGTTCCTCTGCCGCGGGTTCTGACCTGGGCGAATTCCTCGGCCGCCGAGTCACCAGCGTCGAGGTGACCATAGACGGGGCGCCGCAGAGCAACGCCGGCGAGATGAAATCACTCCTGACGATCTCGGCCGGCCAGGACTATTCACCAGTGGAGATTCGCGAGTCGCTGGAAATACTGCACAGGTCCGGCCTCATCGCCGGTGCCCGTGTAGAAGCGACTGCGGTTGGCTCCGATGGCGTCGCACTCAGGTTTGTGGTAAAGCCGCAAGCTCGCATCGACAACGTCCTGTTCCAGGGAGCTACCATCTTTTCCGCTGCCGACCTCCGCGCGAGACTGAACGAATTAGACCCGGGAGAACGGCTGTCGGAGAGCGGAGTGGCTCAGGGCGTCGGCGAGTTGCTGGCCTTCTACTCGGCGCGCGGATACTACAAGGCACACGTCGACTACGAAATTCAACTCGATCCGGGCGGCACGCGAGCTTCGGTGATTTATAAGGTCACGCCCGGCGAGCAGGCCCGAGTATCGAGATACGTCAAGGACATCAAGGGCGCGCGGATAGATCTCGGCGAGCTGAAGCCCGCTATCGTGGAAGGACAGCCGTTTACTCAGGCGGCGGTCGGAGAGGAGATGGATCGGATCCGTCAGGCATATTTCAAGCAGGACTACCTGGGGGTGCGCGTGAGCAACAATATCGCGGCCGACCTGATCGAGAATTCTGTCGCGGTCACCATCAGCGTCGAGTCGGGGCCGCGCGTCATGGTCGAGGTCGAGGGGCTCGCGATGGATGAGAAGACAAAAAAGAAGACGCTGACCTTCTACACTCTGGGAGGCATCGATGACTTCACGCTCGAAGAAGGACGGCGCCGCCTATCGGATTACGCGCAGCAGCAGGGATACTTCTTTGCCGAGGTGACCAGGCCAGCTGCTCCGCCCTCCACGGCCGACGTCGCGCGCCTCAAGTATCTGGTAGAGCCTGGAAGCCGCTATCGCCTGAAGGACATCAACATCGAGGGTATGGACGCCATACCGCACAAAGAGATCGAGGATCAATTCAAGTCCAAACAAGCCTCGTTCATTCCCTTCTTCGGCCTCGGACGCGGAGTTACCAGCAACGAAATGCTGCGGCAGGATGCGAACCTCCTTCAAAAACGGCTAAGAGAGATCGGCTACCGAAAGGCCCTGGTCGACGTCCGGCGAGGCGTGTCGGTCGAGGGCGAGGATCTCATCATCACCTTCGACGTTAGACAGGGGCCTCGAAGTTATGTCGAGGCGATCGACGTGCGCGGCAATACCGTCTTCACCTCCGCAGAGCTGATCAAGCGGCTGGAGCTGGATGCCGGCGATCCGCTCGTAGCAAGCGTCGTGAGTCAAAATGCTGACCGGTTGCTATCAGCCTACACCTCTGAGGGCTATGCCAATGCCGAAGCGATATCCGAGACAGCCGATCTGGGGAGCGTAGCCGGACAGGATCGCGTGCGAGTCGTATTCAGCATCAGCGAGGGGAACCGAGTTCGCATAAGAACAGTACACACCAGAGGCGTTGCCCATGCCGACCCTGGCCGGCTCGAACGCGACTTCTATTTGTTCAAGGAGGGCGAATGGCTGCGGACCGACCGCCTTCAAGAGACGGAGCGGAGCCTCTATGAGACGAATGCTTTCAACACCGTGACTATTTCATCGGAGCCTGTGGGACGGACCGACAACGGGGTAGAGCAACGGGATGTTACGGTCGATCTGGCGGAGGCGAAGCGCTACCTTCTGATCTACGGCTTCGGTTATCAATCGAGCAGGAGCCAGACACATGTTCCGGGTCTCACGTTTCTCAACGGTGCGCGCGGACTTGTCCAGCTCACCAACACCAACATGTTCGGCAAGCTGTACACCGGCAGCGCCCAGCTCCGGGTTGGCCAGGACGAATTGCTCGGCCAGGTGTCCTTTCAGAATCCGCGACCTTTTGGCAAGGACTATCCGACTCTGATCTCGATTTTCGCCCGGCGTTTGGCTGAGACGAGCTTTCTCTCGGACCGCTACACCGCTCAGATTCAGACCGAGCGGCGCTTCTCGGAAAACACGATTGGTTACCTGACCTATAGTTTCGAGCGCATCAAGAACTCGCCTCCTGAAGCAGACGTTGAACGCAGCCGCCAGCCGGTGAGGCTCGGACGCATCGGTCCCAGCTTCGCCCGCGACACTCGTGACAACGCGTTTGATCCGACCACAGGAGCCTTCACGCTGGGCAGCCTCTCGATCGCCTCCACAATTCTTGGGGGGAACGAGCAGTTCATCAAATTGCTGGCCCAGCACAGCCGGTACTATCCCGTCCGAAGATTTCGCGACACCGTTTTCACTGTCTCGGGACGCCTGGGGCTCGCGACACCGTTCGGCGGAAAGCAGACGCTTCCGATATCCGAACGCTTCTTTGCCGGAGGCTCCCGCGACCTGCGGGGGTTTGGATTCGAGCTCGCCGGGCCGATAAATGTCGAGACGGGAAAGCCCGACGGCGGAAATGCGGTCTTCATAATAAACAACGAATTGCGGTTTCCAATAGTCGGAATACTTGGCGGAACAGTCTTCTCGGACACCGGCAATGTGTTCAGGCGCACGAAGGATTTCAGGCCGCAGAATCTCACCCAGACGTTCGGCTTTGGGTTGAGGGTGAAGACTCCGATTGGGCCGGTGCGAATCGACTTCGCGTTCCTGCTGATCAACAAGCCGGCGGGCGCGCCGACCTTCAGGCGCCAATTCAGCTTTGGCCAGACATTCTGATCGAGTACAGGAATGTATTTTGCGACGCTCGCTCAAGGATAGAGGATAAGGGAATGTTGAAGAACGGCCGCCGCGGACAAACGAAGAGATCGAAAAGAGCGTTGCGATGGCTTCAGGTATCCGGGACTGCCTGGTTACTCGCCTTCACGCTCCTCGCGCCTCTTATCTCTGCCGCCCGGGCGCAGAACCAGAAGGTGATCGATCAGATTCTCGTGCTGGTCGATGGGGACATCATCACGCGGAGTGACCTGATCTGGAACATGGCGCTCGAGCCGAAGTCGCCGAGCCCGGCCGGCCCGGTCAGCTCGGACTTGCTCAGCCTTGAGCTGGACGTCACCATAAACCAGCGCCTGATAGCCCACGAAGCGGCGCGGGTTCCATCCGCAGAGCTTACGCAGGACGAGGTCAATAAGAGGCAGACAGAACTGATCGCTCAGTTCCCCTCCGAAGCCGCATTCCGGCAGAGAATCGAATCGGTCGGGTTGACGCCCGAGAAGCTTGAAGAACTTGTGCGAGAGATGATCGCAAGGGAGAGATTCATAGATTTTCGATTCCGCTCATTCGTGTTTGTGACCGAGCAGGAGATCCAGGCCTATTACGAGAAACAGCTCGTTCCGAAGATTCGGGCGCAAGGCGCAGTTCCTCCCACCCTGGACGCCGAATTACCTAATGAAAAGCGCAAGGTCCGCGACAGTATCACAGAGATTCTCAAGGCAGAGAAGATCGAGCAGGAAGAATCTCGCTGGCTGAAGGACGCGACCCAGCGCGCGGAGATTGTGCGACTAGCGGAACCCTGAAATGAGGATCTAGGATTTAGGATCTGGGATTTAGGATCTGGCACTGGCGGATCTTAGTTCGCGCTCACCAAGTCCGCCAACTTGGATCCTGCATCCAGATTCCAAATCCCAGGTCCTAAATCCTAAATCCTAGATCCTAGATCCTAGATCCTAGATCCTTTTCAGATACTGATCGAACCATTCAATCGCGAGCTTGATGGCTTGATCGCGCGCTGTAGTGTAGATGCCGTAATGCGTGATGCCCGGAATCTCTACGTACTTCTTCGGCCCCGGCATTCGATCGTAGGCCAGTTTCGCGTGATCCTTGTTATCGAAGAGCTCTTCCTTCTCCGCGACGATGAATAACGCCGCGCAATTCTTGAGCTTGCCCGCATCTTCAACCGGAGCATAAAGCAGCAGCTTGTCACGGATCGGCCCGCCTTGCAGATTGCCGATCACCCGCGCTCGGGGCGCAGGATATCCGATCTCACCGCGCGCTCGTTTAGTCGCCTCATCGTATGCGAGCTTTACCTGATCAGACTCACCGCCCGCAATGGCTACCGCCCTGGGCCGCGAATCAAGCGATCCCACCTGGCTGACGATCACCTTCACCCGCGGATCGCGAGCAGCAACGTACACGACGTGCCCTCCCGAGTAGCTCGATCCCCGAAGGCCGACGCGATTCTTGTCCACCATCGGTTCACCCATCGCCCAGTGGATAACGTTGAACCAATCGGTCGTCTCTTCCAGGGGATCGACAACTTCGCGTACTTCCATGACTTCAGCAGTGAAGCGCAGACCCTCCTTCCTCGCAGGAGCCTGACCGGTTAGAATGACGCGCGAATCGCTCTCTCCCCAACCGCGATAGTCGAAGGTAATCACAAGATAGCCGGCGCCGGCGAGTTCTACCGCGTCGCGTCGAAAATTGGCGGCGGTGCCCCCCCAGCCATGAGCCATGATGACCGTAGGCAACTGTTTACCTGCGAGCGTCTTCAGGGAGAAGAGTTCCGCGTGGAGGCGGACCCCCTCGCTCATTATGTTGGCGGCGCGGAAATCAATCGTGTCGGGCGCCTTGAAGGGCTGTGGTTGCTGCGTCGGCAGTTTCGGCTTCCCGTGAGCGGTTAATGTCAACGTTACCGCAAGAGCGACTGCCGTGAATGTTCTCCTGGACGAACGCTTCATCATTTCGATAAGCCCCCTGTATGAGTTTCTTTCCCTGGTTTGATTCGCGAAGCAATCTCCACTGGATCGTGCGGGTTTGACGGTTGCAGGCCGGAAGTCTAAGTTGAGAATTGCTCCAAGTCAAACGGAAGAGACAGCATTAGGGCTTGGTTAGCAAAGTCCCCCATTCCCAGGGTGACGCCAAAGTTTTCGCCTCCTCGGGGGCCTCTCGCTGCGTAGTTCATATGCGACTCCCTGGGTACGCACGCTTCCAGGGTGCACATCTGGAAGCCCGCACGCTGGAAGCGTGCGTACTCAGAGGCCGCCCAAATTTCGACTCGCCGGAAACGAAGAGGGGTATACCGCATGACTTGCAGGGTCCTTTTCGCTCGCGCGCTTTTTCTTGTGGTTTTCGCCATCTCCGCCCAGTCTCTTGTCCTTGCAGACGATTTTGGAATGATCGTTGGAAACATCGAGAAGCATTACCATGCGAAAAAGAAGAAGATTCCGTTCCTGGGGCTGGCCGGGATTGCCGTCAAGATCATTCACCCGGCAGGACTCAAAAGCGTGAAATTCGCGATGTTTGAAGATCAGAACTTCACCCCCGGCGAGCGAGACAGCGCTTTCGAACAGTCGGTCAAGCATTCTCTCAACGCGAAGTGGAAACCAATGGTCCAGTCGATCAGCCGCGCTTCGGGAAACCGTTCCTATGTCTATGCTCACGAGTCGGGCAAGGATATAGAGTTGCTGACCGTTACGTTCTCTCGGAGCCAGGCGATAGTTGCTCAAGCCAAAGTCGATCCGAACGCGATGGCGAAGTTTCTCGACAAGCCTGAACTCCTGGGCTTCTCTCTGGCTGGTAGTTTTAACGGTTCGCCTTCGGTCTTCGATCCGTCGAGCAGTGTCAATTCAGCAGGATCGGCCGGCTGGTCTCGAAGCGGCTCGCTCGGGAATCGAGACTCTTCGCTCGACAGCCTCCGCGACACAAGCGTCGCCACCCTCGAATCCGAGCCGAAATCAAGACCGACGCTCAAGACGGGATCCACCGATCATTCGGACTTCGATTCCGGCGGCGGTGTGGAACCCGCGGCCGCGAAGGCCAGGTCTGAAGAAGGAGTGATCCGGCTCGAAGCGCGACTCATCAATCTCAACGTGAAGGCCACCGACCGCAGCGGTAGTTCTCTCTCGGCACTGAGGCGAGAGGATTTCAGAGTATTCGAGGACGGGGTCGAACAGAAGATCTTCTACTTCGAGCCGGTGAGCGCGCCAATCAACCTGGTCCTCCTGCTTGATCTGAGCGGCAGCACAAGGGACCGGCGCAATGTGATGATCGAGACCGCGAGGACGTTCATCGATTCTCTCG
>DASYSA010000524.1:0-7833 GCA_036003885.1 Blastocatellia bacterium
CGAGATAGGCATTCGCATCGCTCTTGGGGCGCAGTCGTCGAATCTGTTCCGGCTGGTGATCACACAAGCCTTGATGCTGGTGTCGATAGGTGTGGCGGCCGGCATCGTGGCGGCGATTCCCCTGACGGCCTTGATTAAGAGTCTGCTGTTCGGCGTCAGCGCGACTGACTCAGTTACTTTCGTCGGGGTCTCGGGGTTGCTGCTCGCGGTCGCGTTGGGAGCCAGCATCATTCCGGCTCGCCGCGCAATCAGAGTGGATCCAATGGTGGCGTTGCGACACGAATGAACTGTGTTATTCGTGCCTTGTCACCGGCCATTCGTCACCTGTGACCAGTCGTTCGTCACTTGTCGATTGTCAGTTGCGCTGCATTGGGAGAAACTGATCCGCTCGAAACTCACACTGACAACGGACAACCGGCAAGTAAGAAGAGACCACAAAGTAACAAATAGTTACGATAACGAATCACCATGATAGGAGGGAACAGATGAATCACCACGTCAGAAGAATTCTTGTATCGAGTGTTCTGCTTGTGTGTGCTGCTGCGGCGCAGGCCCAGCAGAAACCAAACATCATTGCCTTCGGAAGCGATTCGCCGGATCGGGGAACAACACGGGTCGGCTACTGGAACAGAGCGAAGAACCATGGCGCGGGCCAGTTCGCAATCGATCACGGCCGGCCCGCATGGAAGAAAGACTATGAAGACACGGCGAAGTTCGACGCGATGACCAAAGGAAAGGTGTGGCGTCTGGGCGATAACTTCTGGACGACGTTTGATACAGACATGCCTTTGACCATTTCAGGTAAGACAGTTCCGGCCGGATCGTGGTACTTGGGAGTAGAACGATCCGCGGACGGAGGGCAATGGAATCTTGTATTCATCGACCCGGTCAAAGCGCGTGCCGGTCACATCGACGCCTCTGAGATCGGGCGAGCGCCGATCGACTTCAAAGCGCCGCTCACCCTCGAGCAGGTCACCGACGTGAAAGACAAAGTGACAATTGACTTGACCTACAAAGCGCCGAACATTCAAGACGTGACGCTCAGAATCGGCTGGGGCAAGCTGCAGTTGAGCGCGCCGATCAAAGTGCCGTCGATGGAGTGATGGATCCCTGGCTTGTCCGGGTCAGGAAAGGGACGGAGCCACGAATTACACGAATTCCGCGAATGACCACGAATGATTCGTGTTGATTCGTTGAATTCGTGTAATTCGTGGTTCCACCCGTCGCAGTATCAGCCGGTTTCACTCCGATCGAGGTGCTTCTCAGCCAGGATGCCCGTGGGTAGTGCGGTCTCGCGCTTACGTGACCCTCCAGGATGACGTTAATCTTTCGAGCTACGATCGTGATGATCTGCTCGAGTTCCGGTGTCAGCGTTAGATCCATTGCGTCCATCCTCGTCCCTCTTAAGGTAGAAGGACTGTCAATTTGAATCGATACCGAGATCAGCTTGACCCCTGACAACGGACAACTGACCATCCCATAACTTTTTCCTTGACACCCTATGTAGCATTCTATATAAATAGCAATCTACTTAACCAAAAGGAGAGAGCGGAATGAGTCCGAAAGCCTATATCTCTTTTTCAGCGGCGGTCATCATGCAAGCGCTCGCAAACGGCTACCAGTACGGCTTCGATATCATGGATATCACCGGCTTGCCCAGCGGAACTGTCTACCCCGCCCTGCGCCGCCTCGAAGAAACCGGCCTCGTCGATTCGAAGTGGGAGAAAGCTACAATAGCCCAGCGTGAACAACGGCCACCTCGCAAGTACTACGAGCTCACGCCAGACGGGAAAGATGCCTTAACCGAAGCAGTAAACCGTTATCGACTCCTGGAGAGTCGCATGCCACACCCCTCGAAGGCACGACCCTCACGTGAACAAGGATGATCGCACCCAGAAGCACCACTCGTTCACGACTGTTGTCGCGTTGCGAGTAAGCGAGCTTGCCGTGTCCATTGAGAGGTTTTAGAAGATGGCCATGTTCAACTCCACCAAGAAGGATCGCGTGAGGCTGCACCTCTACCTGGTCAACCTCATCGGTGTGATCGTGCCACAGCGGCTGCGATCCGACTGGCGGCAGGAGTGGGAGGCCGAGCTGAGGTACCGCGAATCTCTGCTGGCCGATTGGACCAATCTCAACTGGAGAACGAAACTTGACCTGCTTCGGCGCAGCCTCGGCGCATTCTGGGATGCGCTCTGGTTGCAGCAACTCAGATGGGAGGACGACATGATCAAAGACTTGCGTTTCGGCGTCCGAATGCTCTTCAAGGAACCCGGATTCACCGCAGTCGCAGTGCTGACCCTCGCACTCGGCGTCGGCGCGAACACGGCGATCTTCAGCGTGGTGAATGCAGTCTTACTGCAATCGCTTCCATATCCCAGGGCGAACGAGTTGGTGGCGATCTATAACACTGAGGGCGGGAATAGTAGATGGCCGTTCTCGCCGCCGGCCTATCTCAACTTGAAGAACCGCAACACGGTATTCACCGACGTGGCGGCGCTCAGCAATAAAGGATGGCCCGCTAATCTGACCAAGTTGGGAGAGCCGGAGCGCTTGCAGGGCTATCAGGTCTCGGCGAATCTCTTCTCGATCCTGGGCATCTCTCCGGAGCAAGGGCGCGTTTTTTTCAATGAAGAAGACCGAGCCGGGGCAGAACACGTCGTCGTGCTCAGTCATGAACTCTGGCAGCGGCGTTTTGGGGGCGACCCTCAGCTTATCGGACAATCGCTCACTTTGAACGGCGATTCTTTCACCGTCGTCGGAGTCATGCCTGCGGACTTCCGGTTCTTCACAAAAACCGACCTGTGGGTCCCGCTTGCGTTCACGGCCCAGGACGAGATCGATCCCGCGGGCTACCTCGAGTTGATTGCTCGCGGCAAGCCGGGTGTGTCACTTGAAACGGTCCGCGCCGAACTCGATACGATCTCGCGCCAGTTCTCGAACCAACCCGACTCCGCGGCGCACGCGTCCGCCAGCCCTCCCCAGGAACTCCTGACGAAGGGGCTGGGTCAGCCGCTACTGCTGTTGGTCATAGCCGTTGGCTTCGTGCTGCTGATCGCCTGCGCGAATCTGGCCAATCTGTTACTGGCCCGCGGCAACGTCAGACGAAGAGAGCTGGCCATTCGCGCGGCGATGGGAGCAAGCCGGTTACGCGTCGCGCGTCAACTGCTGGCTGAAAGCGTGATGCTGGCTTTTGTCGGCGGGGCCGCCGGACTGTTTTTGGCGAATTTCGGAATCAAGTTCATCGCGAGCGGATTGCCCGAGTATCTGGCGGAAGCCAACTCGCACGTAGCGATGTTGAGGATCGATGCGACCGCACTCGGTTTCACTGTAGCGCTTTCGGTGCTGACCAGCATCCTCTTTGGACTTGCCCCCGCGCTTCAACTTTCGAAGGTCAATCTTAACGAAGCGTTGAAAGAGGGCGGAAGAGCTGCAGGTTCGCGCAGCAAGCTGCGCTCAATGTTTGTAGTGAGCGAAGTTGCGTTGGCGATGCTGCTGCTGGTTGGAGGCGGGCTCATCGTCAAGAGTTTCTGGCGGCTAACCCAGGTCAATCTCGGCTTCGAACCGGAGGGAGTCCTCACCGCCAGGATCGACCCCTCGGGCGATAGGTACAAAGAGTTCGCGCAGGTCACCGCCTTCTATCAGCAACTGCTTGAGCGCGTATCGGCGATCCCCGGTGTCACACAGGCCGGCCTCATCAACAGCCTGACCGCGTCCTTCACTTATAGCATCGATGAACATCCACCGCTCCCTCCCGACCAGGAGCGGTACGCGCAAATCAATCAAGTGAACGGCGATTATTTCAAGGCTATGCGAATTCCGCTGCGAGAGGGACGATTCTTCAACGACCGTGATGTGAAAGGGGCGCAGCCGGTCGTGATCATTGACGAGGCTTTGGCTCAACGCGATTTCCCCGGTGAAGACCCTATCGGCAAACACATCACCTGCAAAGTCAGCCGCGCAGCCCCGAATATGTCATACCAGATAATAGGTATTGTCGGCGGAGCGAAGTATTGGACGCTCAGCCACGAGCCGTTTCCGCACATGTACTACTCGTACTTGCAGGACAACTGGTGGTCCATGTCGCTGAGAGTTCGCACTCTATCGGGAGATCCGATGAAGGTGGCCGCTCCAATTCGAGCCGAGCTGGCCGCGATAGACCAGAACCAGCCGATCCATTCATTCAAGCCTCTCGAGGCCACAGTCTCCGGACTCGTAGCCGCCCAGAGATTCACAACGCTGTTAATGGCCGGATTCGCCGCTCTGTCTGCCTTGCTGGCGGCGATAGGGGTGTACGGGGTTATGGCGTACACGGTCACTCAGCGCACTCGAGAGATTGGTCTGCGAATGGCGTTGGGAGCTCAGGCGAGCGATGTACTGAAGGCGATGATGAAGCACGGGATCAAACTCATTGTGGCAGGTATAACGCTGGGTTTAGGCGCTTCGTTCGCGCTGACTCGATTCATAAGGGAGTTGCTATTCGGCGTCGAGCCAACGGACCCGGCAATACTGGTGACAATAACTTTGATTCTCCTTGTCGTAGCGCTGGCGGCGTGCTTCATCCCGGCGCGCCGAGCTACGAGAGTCGATCCGATCAGCGCGCTGCGAGTCGAGTGAGCCGATTGCGGATTGGAGTGACGGCGGTCTGTGACTTTGGGGAGCGGGGACTTCGGAACTGTTTCAACAGTTTCGACGACGGGCACAAACCGTTAAAACGGTTGCGATCCAGTCCGGAGGCCACAACACCCAACTGAAGTTGGGTGTTAATGAGAAAGCGCTATCGAATTCCTTGTAAGTCCGCTGGTTCGCTTCGGGCAAGGAGTGAAATGGATGGCTGACTCGAGGGAAAGAACCGGGTTTCGCTTCTGGCTCGGGCTGATTCGCATCGTCGGCGTAATTGTGCCGCGGCGGTTGCGGGCGGACTGGAAACAGGAGTGGGAAGCCGAGCTGCGACATCGCGAATACCTGCTCGCCGATTGGGAGAGACTCAACTGGCTAACCAAACTCGACCTGCTCTGGCGCAGTCTCGGGGCCTTCCGGGACGCGCTCTGGCTGCAGCAACTGCGATGGGAGGATGAGATGTTTCAAGACTTGCGTTATGGCGCGCGAATGCTGATCAGGAACTTCGGGTTTACGGCCGTGGCGTTGATCACCCTGACTCTGGGCATCGGCGCTAACACCGCCATCTTCAGCGTCGTCAACGCGCTGCTGCTCAAACCGCTGCCTTACCCCACTCCAGATCAACTCGTCTGGGTAGGCGAGGCCCAGCCACAGGGAAACAGCGACGCAATTGCGGGCCCTCATTTTCTCGAGTGGAATGAACAGAGCCAGACGCTCACGCAGATCGCAGCTTACAATGCCACCAGCCTGACCCTGACCAGCTCGGCCGAGCCTGAAAGGCTGGACGCTAACCGCGTTTCCGCTGGATTCTTCACGGCGCTCGGTGTGGAACCACTGCTTGGCCGCAACTTTCTCGCTGCCGAAGATCGCCCCGGCGGTGAGCGCGTGGCGATCATTAGTCATAGTTTGTGGCAACGCCGATTCAACGCCGATCGAGACTTTATTGGAGAGTCGATTGCACTCGATGACCAGAGCTACAGGGTGGTTGGTGTGCTGCCTCCCGGCTTTCGTTTCATTCAGCCGGTCGAGGCATGGGTTCCGCTTGCGCTCGACCCGGAGCAGGAGCGAGGCAATGTCCAAATCTCGATCCTGAGCGCGATTGCGCGCCTGAAGCCGGGCATCTCGCGAGAAGAGGCGCAATCCGAGTTGGAGACAATCCGCCAGCGATTTGAAAACACCAGACTGGGCAAGTTTCCGCTTTTTGGCGGGCAGGTACGGCTGGCCTCATTGCACCAGAAGCTCGTGGGTGATACGCGACGTCTGCTGCTCATTTTGCTCGGCGCCGTCAGTCTGACCCTGCTCATCGCATGTGCAAATGTTGGGAACCTGCTGCTCTCGCGCGCTGCCGCGAGGCAGAAGGAGTTTGCGATTCGCGCGGCGCTGGGCGCGGGCCGGTTGCGTTTGATGCGGCAGACGTTAACTGAGAGTTTGCTGCTCGCGCTGGGCGGCGGGGTCCTGGGCCTGCTCCTGGCTTTCTGGCTTACGAAACAGATCGTTTCCCTGGCTGCGGCCAATACGTTCGGCGACATCTCTCACCTTGCGACTATCAATATTGATGTCAGAGTTCTCGGCTTCACGCTGCTCGTATCTCTATTGAGCGGAGCGTTGTTTGGCCTCGCGCCCGTCTTTCAATTCTCACGCCCGAATATGAATGACTCGCTCAAAGAGGGTGGGCGCGGCAGCGGCTTTGATCGCAGCCGCCTCCGCAACCTGTTGATGGTGACCGAAGTCGCTTTGGCGATCGTGCTGCTGGTTGGCTCCGGTCTGCTCATCAGGAGCTTCGTGAATCTGCTCGAAGTCAATCCAGGTTATCGGCCCGCGGGGTTGCTGACGGTACGAGTCTCGCTGCCGGATTTGCGTTACGAAGAGCGAAGCCGGCGAGAGGCGTTGTATCGCGAAGTCTTTCAACGCGTCTCCTCGCTGCCGGGAGTTGAATCGTTCGGGGCGATCAACCACCTGCCGCTTACCAATTTTCAGTTTTTGGGTTGGCTTAGAATCCCCGGGCGCCCGCAGTCACCTGACAATCAGCTCGGCACTCCTGTCGGTATCGTGAGCGAGGATTATTTTCGCACGATGGGCATCCCATTTCACGCGGGCCGTGACTTCACCGAACGCGACAACTCCGAGTCTCCGCGCGTCGTGATTCTAAGCGAGGCCCTGGCGTCGGGACTGTTCCCCAATGAAGAGCCCTTGGGAAAACAGGTCTGGGTGCCCGGTCCACGCCGGGAAGTTATGCCGATCGTGATTGGTGTCGTGGGCGATGTGAGGCATCACGGATTGGATCAAGACGTGACGCCGCAGATCTACGTGCCCTTCACACAGTTCGCGCCGGGATCGATGACGATGGTGATTCGCAGCTCGACGGACCCTGCGGGATTGACGGCTGCAGTAAGACGGCAAGTGCTCGAAGTTGACGATGAACTGCCCCTTCATGAGGTCCAGACGATGGAGCATCGTCTCGCGACTTCAGTCTCACCGCGCCGCTTCAATCTTCTGCTGCTCGGCGCCTTTGCGCTTCTGGCCCTGGTGTTGGCTGCGGTCGGAGTGTATGGCGTGATTGCTTACGCGGTGACGCAGCGCACTCATGAAATCGGAATTCGCATGGCACTAGGCGCTCAGGGCGGTGATGTCTTGAGACTGGTCATCGGGCGAGGGATGATCCTGGTCGCCATCGGGATCGCCGTCGGCTTAGCCGGGGCCTGGGCGCTGACGCGTGTTATGGCAAGTCTGCTTTTCGGAGTGAGCACTACCGATCCTTGGACGTTCGCAGGAGTGGCGCTACTCCTTGCAATGGTTGCGCTGGCGGCATGCTACGTGCCCGCGCGCAGAGCCGCAAGGACCGATCCGATGGTGGCGCTGCGGTGCGAGTGAGCCGATTTCGGATTGCGGATTGCGGATCGGTGCCTACACGACGCGAAGTAATGGAGATCTTGTAATGCTTCATCTCTGGCTGATCAGGTTCATCGGAGTGATCGTGCCGCAGCGCCTGCGCTCAGACTGGAAGCAAGAGTGGGAAGCCGAGCTGCGCTATCGCGAAGCGCTGCTTGCTGATTGGGAACGACTCAATTGGCGAACCAAATTCAATCTGCTCTGGCGAAGTCTCGGCGCCTTCCGGGATGCGCTCTGGCTGCAGCAACTGCGATGGGAGGATGATATGTTTCAAGACCTGCGTTATGGCGTGCGAATGCTGCTCAAACACAAAGCGTTTACTGC
>DASYSA010000525.1:0-11409 GCA_036003885.1 Blastocatellia bacterium
AACTCGGCTCACTCAAGGTACAGGTCAAGGATGCGTGGCCCAACTTGTTCCGCCAGGCGCGATTCCTTTCGGCGGTGGACTTCGTGCAGGCCGATCGGTTGCGACGCAAGGTGGCGCTGGAAATGGCGCGCATCTTCAATGACGTCGACGTGTTGATCGTGCCGTCGCTACGCGACGAGCAGCTCACAATCACGAACTTCACCGGTCATCCATCGCTCACACTGCGCGCCGGTTTTGTCGAAGTCTCGGAAGCCCGGAGCGACTGGGCCCCGGACCCGGCGAATCCGCTCCCGAAGTTCACCCCGCCGCGTCGTGTACCGCACGGAGTCACGATCCTAGGTCGACTTTTCGACGACGGTTTGATCGGGCAGGTGGGACTGGCGCTCGAACGAGCATTCGGCGTGGCCGGGGCGAAGCCGGCCGGGTTCTAGGCCACGCGCCGGACAGAAGGCAAGGATGAGGATCTTCGAAAACGAATGGTGCTAATTCGAAAAAGTGTGGAAGCGGATTTGGCGGCGATGTTGGCAATTATCAACGACGCTGCGCAGGCTTATCGGGGAGTGATACCGGTCGATCGGTGGCGCGAACCTTACATGCCGGCCGATGAATTGGTGAAAGAAATTGCTGATGGCGTCGTTTTCTGGGTGGCGGAGGAGGAAGGACGATTGTTAGGGGTGATGGGGATTCAGGACAAAGGAGGTGTCGCTTTGGTGCGCCACGCGTATGTCGCCGCAACTTTACAGAGGAAGGGCGTGGGCACAAGCCTCCTGCACCATGTGGAAGGCCTCTCCGAGAAACCCATTTTGATTGGGACCTGGGCGGATGCGGCGTGGGCCATTGAGTTCTATCGGCGGAACGGATTCACGGTCGTCTCGAACAGCCAAAAGGATCGCCTGCTCCGGACATACTGGTCGATCCCTGAGAGGCAGATCGAAACGTCTGTTGTCCTTGCCGATGGACGATGGATGGAGGCCCAACAGCGGGCTTCAGCGGAGGGCTGATCGCTGCCGGGCCACTTTCGGCGTCACAATCCGCTATTCGTGACTCAGGAGTCGGACAAGAAAAGATATGAGATCGCTAGCCGCTGGCCTCTTTATCGCCGTCACGCTTCTGCCCATGAGCGGGCTGGGCCAAATCCCGCGCGCCAGCCGTCCCAATATCATCTACATCATGACAGACGACCACGCGGCGCACGCTATCGGTGCGTACGGGTCGCGCGTGAACCAGACGCCAAACCTGGACCGGCTCGCGCGAGAAGGCGCACTGCTGTCGAACGTATTTGCCACGAACTCGATCTGCACGCCGAGCCGTGCCTCCATTCTGACTGGTCAATACTCGCACATCAACGGCGTGACCATGTTCAATCGTTTCGACAGTGCGCGCATGACCGTCGCGCGGTTGCTACAGCAGGGCGGCTACTACACAGGAATCGTAGGCAAGTGGCACCTTGGGAGCGATCCCGCAGGCTTCGACCGATGGGAGATCCTACCCGGACAGGGCGTATACCATGACCCCGTGTTCTACACCGCCACCAGCGAGAAGACATACACCGGAAGGTACGTTACCGACGTGATCACCGACCTCGCCCTGGATTTTCTGGAACATCGTCCGCGCGACAAGCCGTTTTTCTTGATGGTGCACCACAAGGCCCCTCACCGGCCCTGGGAGCCGAACGAGCCTCACGCAGCACACTTTGCGGCCCAGCGGATTCCTGAACCTGTCACATTCTGGGATTCGTACGCAACGCGCACGGATGCGCTTCACGAGAACATGCAGCGCGTCGCGGCGGATTTGACCAATCGAGATTTGAAACTGATGCCTCCGAAGGGCCTTGCGGGAGCGGAACTCACGAAGTGGCTACTGACCAAGCCGGACTCGGTGACAACCACGCGCGACGGCAAGACTGTGACCCTGACCGGAGAGGCGCTCGTTCGGTGGAAGTACCAGCGTTACATGCAGGACTACCTGGCCACTGTTCAATCGGTGGACGACAGCGTAGGTCGCCTGCTCGCATTCCTGGACAAAACGGGCCTCGCGAGGAACACCTTGGTAGTGTATACAAGCGACCAGGGCTTCTTCCTTGGCGACCACGGTCTGTTCGACAAGCGCTTCATGTACGAAGAGTCCATCCGGATGCCTTTCCTCGTGCGCTGGCCGGCGAGTATCAAGCCGAGAACCAGGAGCGACGCCATCGCGCTGAACATCGACTTCGCGCCCACGTTCCTCGACGTTGCCGGCCTCCCGCCGTCAGCCGACATGCAAGGACGCAGCCTGCTATCTGTCCTGCGTGGCCGCACTCCAGCCGATTGGCGCACGTCGATGTATTACCGCTACTATCACGATCCAGGCGACCACAATACGCGGGCGCACTACGGCGTTCGCACGCGCACACATAAGCTGATCTATTTCTGGAAGAAGGATCAGTGGGAACTGTTCGACCTGGTGAACGATCCGTACGATCTCCATAACCTGTACGCCCAGCCTGGAGAGGAGACGCTGACCGTAACTCTGAAGGCGGAGCTCGCGAGACTGAAGAAAGAGGCGCGGGATGACGATCAGCTTGCCGATCAGCAACTGCCGAATGGAGTGGACGGCCCGGTGGCTCGATTGAGGGGGAAGTGACGGGTGCGACGATTCGTGCGGGCCAGGCGAACTTGCGTTAGACATGCCTGAGAATCCTGAGCAGTGATCTCGTCAGTTCCGCGTTAGGCTTGCGAAGGCAGTCGCTTGTATAATGCGAGCGAGGTGGTGGCATGAGGGAGGGACAATCCAAATGATCAAGGTAAGCGTGCTATATCCCGGCGGTGCTGGTAGTACCTTCAATATGGATTACTACCTTAACCGACACATCCCGATGGTCCGAGTGAAGCTCGAGACGGCGTGCAAGAGTGCAGCGGTGGAACAAGGCTTGGGCGGCGCCACGCCTGGGTCACCACCAGCGTTCAGCGCTATGGGCCATCTCTACTTCGATTCCGTGGAGGCCTTTCAGGCGGCATTCGGCCCACACGCAGACGCTATCATGGCCGACATCCCTAACTACACCAACGTCCATCCGACGATTCAGGTGAGTGAGGTAAAGCTCTAGTTCCAATCCTTTCAGAGGTTGTCCTGGGAACCGTTCGAGCTGGGGTCAGGCGTGCAATTTGCAATTCATTACTCGCCAAACCTTGAAAAGCTGGTGATGCCTTGAATTGCATATTGCACGCCTGACCCTTCTTCTCTGGGCAAGACTCGTTCGCGGTAGGTGATTTCGATATTCACAGCGATCTCAGAGCACGCGCGTACAGCGATGACGCACAGGGGGAATCATGAAACGAATTCAGATCGGCGCCTTCTTCGCAATAGCGATGGTTGCAGCCGCTTGCAGCCTACCGAACCCGCTTAAGGGCGGCGACAGCAATTTGAAGACTGCCTCGGAGCTATGGAGCGATGTGCCGAAGATGGATGGATTGACGCAATCGCAACTCGAGATGCCGCTTTACATCAAATTGCTGATGCGCACGAGCCTGAATCAGGTCGTCGGCAGAGGCGGAAAGGACACCGGAGATTGGATAGTCTTTGAGACCACCCAGGCGCCCGACGATATCAAGACCTTTTACTCCAACGACCGCATGGTGGCCTCCGGCTGGGATAAGACCGACAAATCCACCTGCTTGAGCGGCAGCGATGAAGGTATCGCCCAGGTAGTGCTCTTTTGCGTCTTTGGCAAGCACGTTGGCGACAAAGACATCGGCCTGATGATCGTCACAGCGAAAGATGAGGGAACGAAGAAGGCGAATGTGTTCTTCGTTCGCGTTGAAGTGAACAGCGACACCGCGGCGACCAAACCGACAGCACCCGATACACACAGCTTAAAGATGGTGAACGGACCTGTGCCATATGGGATCGATCAGCGTCCGATGCCGACCGGTCTGAACCTCGATCAGTTGCTGCCGAAACAGGTCGGACCGTACACCCGTGAGAGCCTCAGGCTGGCGTCGCGACAGGACGTCCAACCGACGACGATTGAAATCGACAGCGATTCGGTTTATGCACAATACCGCTCAGGCAGTGCATCAGTCTTTGTGGAGTTTGCCGTGTCGAGCACTGCGGCGTTTGCCCAGGCCTCGCTTAAGACAGCAGCCGATGAGTCTGCCCCCGAGTCTCCGGCCGATGAGCGTTTTGGCGCATTTGAAAAGGAACCAAGCTACGTGAAATCGATCAGTGGCAATGACGCATTCTTCGCATGGACTCGCGGCGGGTATTTCATTTCGGCGTCATCAAAGAATGGGGAAGCGGCTCTGACTGCGTTCATGCAGGCGTTTCCTTATTAGGGATTCGGAACCGCGGCGGCGCTGTCAGCGTATTTTGAAGTGCTTTAGATTTCCCGCGGGGAGCGAAGTCATGGGAGAGTTTATCCTTGAGGTTCTGGGCGAGGTGCTGTTGGCGGGCGTTCTCCTGCTCCTCTTGTGTGCAGCCGCCTGTGTCCTGGCGACTCCGTTTGTCGTCATCGCCGCCGCCGGCGATGACGACCGGTTCTGGCACTCGGTATGGCGAAGATATGAATCCGTTCTGCGAAGCACCGCAAGGTTTTTCGAGCGACTGCCACTATAAGCCATCGCCTGCCCAGCTACCCCTACCCGCTGACAGCAGGCAAAGCTCGGTGCTTTGCTATTTTTCTAAACTGATTTGAACTTCCAAGTCTGTCAGTTACAGTAAAACACTCATTCCAACGTGTTTCCGGCTGCCTGTATGACTTTACTTGCTGTTAGTGCACCCTCTTTGAAGGCTCAACTGTGAGCGTTAGCGCCATCGCTGCCCAGGCGGATCCGGCGGCGGAGATGAATTGATTTTTCCCGTGTGGGAACCCGCTTTCAAAATAACGTTGAACAGGAAGGGCGCGGGTCAGGACCAGCCACGAGCCATCGTTGAACTGGGTCTTCAGAAGAAACTTGATCCCACGCCTGTATGATGGATGTGTACCACGATTATTTGTTAAAAGAGGTCTGGCCTGACTCTGTAGTAGAAGAGAACAACCTCGCACAGGCTATCTCTGAGATCAGGAGAGCTCTAAGCGAAGGAGCAAAAGATCAGCGGTTCATTGTGACTGTCCGCAGCCGGGGCTATCGCTTTGCGGCAGCAGTAAGAGAATGCCTGGACGAAGAGATTGAGCCAATAACAGAACAGCACACTCTATCTACCGCTCCGAAGCACCGAGTGCAGAAACAGGGAGAGGAAAAGCAGGAAGAGCGACGGGACAGCACCGACGAAAAATCCCTTCTGTTTGCAGGGGGTCCTGAGTCGCGCTCCCGCTGGCGACAATACAGGTGGATAGCGCTTACCAGTATTGCGCTGGCGCTCGGGATCGCCGCGACAGCTTACTACATAAGCAGAAGTCGAGCGGAGCCCGGCTTAAAGATCAAATCGATTGCAGTGCTTCCCTTCAGACCTGTCGATACAAATAACCCGGATGAAGCTCTTCAAATGGGCCTGGCCGATGCCTTGATAACCAGGCTGGCCAACCTGCGCGAGATCATCGTGCGCCCGGCGATTTCCATAGCTAAATACAACAAGCCGGAACAGGGGTTTGGGGAGCTACTGGAAGTCGGTCGAGAATTGAAAGTGGATGCGCTGCTCGCCGCGCATGTTCAAAGGTCAGGCAATAGAATCCGAGTGACAGCGCAGCTTGTGAGCGTCGCGGACGGCAGCCATTTATGGTCAGAAAAGTTCGATGATATCTTTACTGATATCTTCGCGGCTGAAGACTCAATGTCAAAGAGAATCGCGGAAGCATTAGTGCCAAATTTGACAGGCAACGAGCAAAAACTCCTGGCGAAACATTACACCGAAAGCAGCGAAGCTTATGAGAAGTACTTACACGGCCGTTTCTATTGGAACAGGAGAACGAACTACGGATTACAGAAAGCTATCACTTACTTTGAAGAGGCAATACGGATAGACCCGAAGTTTGCCCTCGCATATTCCGGCCTGGCCGATTGCTATATCTTGCTTCATGAAGTATCGCCTGGTGAAGTGAGTCAAAAGGCTATGCAGGCAGCGATGGAGGCCGTAAAACTTGATGGCAGTCTGGCCGAAGCGCACAGATCGCTAGCTGGGGTTAAGATATATTATGACTGGGATTGGCCAGGCGCGGAGACTGAGCTTAAGCGGGCGATTGAGCTCAATTCCCATTATGCAGATGCTTACCGGACTTACGCTGTGTACTTCATGGTCATGGGCCGATTTCAGGAGGCGTTAACCGAAACTAAGCGTGCATTGGAACTTGATCCCGTCGCAGTTAGAAATCATAAGTTGCCGGGAATGATCCTATACTTCGCGGGTCAGTACGATAGAGCGATAGAGCAATACGAAACGGCTCTTGAGATGGAACCGGGATATCCACAGGCGCAGCGCGAGATCGGGCTGGCTTACGTGCAAAAGGGGATGTATCAAGAAGCTCTGGCGGCGTTAAAAAAGACGCTTGATCTCTCCGGAAATACTGAATCGGATATAGCGCACGTTTATGCAGTATCCGGCAATAAGAGGGAAGCGGAGAGAATCCTGAATGAGCTACTTCAAAAATCCGCGCAGACGTATGTTTCTCCATATGATATTGCGATCGTCTATGCTGGTCTCGGAAAGAGAGAGAAGGCGTTGGAATGGTTGAACAGGGCTTATGAGGATCACTCGTACTTTATGTCCTGGCTTAAGATCGATCCGAGGCTGAGGGAGCTTCGTTCAGACCCACAGTTCGTAGAGCTTGTACGTAAAGTCGGTTTAGCGCAGTGATGTCTGAAAGGCCGAAAACAAGACATGCGAAATGCTTGATAAAGAGTCGATCAGTGGATAAATGCCAGCCACGCGCGGCACGGCGATGCCTGGCGTTTGGCGAAATCGCACGCAAAAAATCGTGTTACCCGCAGCTTTACTTTTCAATCCTCTGAACAGAACGTGCCAACCCTAACCTCTTCAGCAACTCTTTTGCAATTTTCTGCGAAGCAAAGTTGCCATCAAATGCGATCACCTTTCCGCTCATCAGCAGAACACTCGTCTGCGAACTGCTCACTGTGAAGGTGAACGTGTACGTGAACAGCGGCCTGTTGAGGTCGATCATCAGATCGGCGACGTTCGGGTCTTTGACGATCATCAGTCCCAGCGCCTCGAACTCCTTACGTTCTCTCAAGGCGTGTTCTAGCTGGTCCGGTTTGAGAAACACCGTCTCGGACCTCACGAAGACAGTTCGAGCCGCCCGCAGAAGGTCGCCCGGATTCGTGTTGAGGGCGGCCGAGCGCGAAAGGGACCGGTTGAAATCTCCGGCGATTGTCCGCTCCGGCCCGCTCGGACCGGGCAGGAACGCGGGACGCGATTCTGCGTGAAGGGGGTTCACGTAGTCGCCGAGCTGAAGCTTGCGCACCACGACGCCGAAGTCTCTCTCCCACGCATCACGCTTGAATGCGCCATTCGGCACCAGAAGTTGGCCATAGCCCAGCGCCACCAGCGCCTCGCTGCTTCGCACACGCGCTTCAAATTCCCCGGTCTCGAGTCCCAACTCGGCGGCGGCCTGCTTCACGTTGAGCTCGGCATTGAACCTGCGCGCCATCGAGTTGATCGGCTCAGCTTGCCCGTTGGGCGAGGTGGCTCCCGCTTGCTCGGCAGCCCGCTGAAATCGCAGCCGGTCCTTCTCGATCAAGCGGTCCAAAGTCTCCTGCGGCGGATAAACGGCGAGCGCCCTGTCGCGCTCGAAGAAGCCGACGGTCTGGCGGCTGATAACCGGACGAACGTCGTCTTTGAATGGACGGATGCCATCGTAGTGGCAGCTCATGCACGAGCGGCCGTTTCGGACCACCGGGTCATCCGGATTATTCCGGTCAGCGACGATCCCAACCGGCGCCGCGTCAATTCGTCTGCCCTGGCCGTTCATCAGAAAGTAGGCCTGGAGGCCGTTCGGCAGATTGAAGATGATCTCGCCGCCGGCGGGGTTAAGGCGAAGCGGATCTTTGAAGATGCTCTGATCGTCCAGACTGCTTGCGAAGTCGAAGCTCCTCCAGTAAGCGCCGTAAACAGACGGATGCCGCTCGAGGACCCGGTTGTTCTGCGAAACACCGCTGTTGCGAACGCCCGCACGAACGATGTTGTTTTCGCCGGGCGAATTGCGCGTGGCATCGGCGCCCAGAAGCCGCTCCAACTCCGAGACGGTTCTGGGGAGACCAAGCAGTTCGTGATACAAAGGAGGCACGGACGCATTGGCGAGGAACCAGTCCGCTCGTACGTAAGGCAGGTCGGCGCCCGACAGCCTGCTGATCCTTTCGGAGTCCGCAGTCCGGATGCCGTAAGGATAGACCGCAAGGATATTGTTCCACGCAGCCGTAGTCCACTCGTAATCGCGCAGGTCTACACGGAACAGCGTCCTCGCGGGGTCGATCGCCGCAGGCAGGGTAATGTCACGGTGCCACGAGAGGCTGTTGATGAGCTTGGCAAGAGCAGCTCGGTGGCTCTCAAGCTCCTCCTCGGGAACCCCTGCGTTGTAGAGATGCACGATGCTGAAGTAGCGCAGAAACGGCCAAGTTCGCTCGCCGGCGCGCGTGAGGTCGTCGTGGATCATCGCGGTGATTGCCGGCCCACTGATGAACGTTCGAGCCTGTGAACGTGCGAGGTGGCTGTCCCAATCCGTCGCGCCGCCCAGGACCCAACGACGCAGCGTTGCCTTTTCGTCTACAGACAGCGGGGGACCTCCGAGCGGCATTGTGTCCGACTCTACGACCTTGAGCAGCAAGGAACCAGCGTCGCCGGGAATGACCGTCTTTGACGACAGTAGGCGAGCGCGGTCGAGCACGAAGATGTTGTTCCTGGCAACACCGTTCTGGCCGTGGCACTGGAAGCATCGCCCTCTGAGGACCTCACGCACGCGGCGAGCGAGTTCATCCGTCTCGTTGTGGGCCAGGGTCCTCGTGACGGTGAAAGCCCCGGCGACGCCCAAAAACCAGATGGTGAATGCGAGCACACGAATTCCAACCCGGGATGACATGCGACACCTCCGAATTCATGAGTTATTTGGTGACGATACGCAGGGCAATCAATATGCCGCGAGGTAAGTGCTCGCGAGAAACGCCGGCCGAGAGTCGGGCAAGCGACCAACTGCCGCCGCTCTATTGCATATGAAGTAGAATTACGGCAGGACAGCGCTTTTCTCGAAAAGTTTCCTGGGTACGCAGGCCTTCCAGACTGCGGGCTTGTGGGAGGGGGCAGGCTGGAAGCCTGCGTACCCAGGAAAATTCCTGTAACCGACAACAGCCTTGCGGAGTCTTAGCAGCCAGGCGTGCGAGCTCGCGGCCGTGCTTCCACTGGCGCGGACGCGAGCACGCTCTGCCAGCTTCAAAGGCAAAAGAAAACAGGAACACAAATTTAGAAGGGCTTCGGGCCGGGTTGTCGGATACAGCTTTGCCTTTTTGCCCGTTTCCGTTTACCTTTCTGCTTCGATTCCAGTCATAACAAGTCTGACTAATGGAGGGGACTATGAACCGACGACGCTTGCTCGCAACCAGGCGGACGTGTGCCTTTCTGACGGCGTGCGCAATGCTGCTCGTGATGCTGACGACACTCGCACGCGCAGCCGGCCCCAAAACTCAGAAGAACACCAGGGCCAAGCCCGCCGCCGCTGCTGCGGCGTCGCGGATCGACGAGGCATACAGCGCTAAGATCAAGGAGTACACTACGGAGACATACTTCCGCACGGAGTTGGTGGATCACCTTCCTTCTTCAGACAAGGTGCCGTCGCCCGATAAGATCCTCGGCTATGTCATCGGCACTCCGGACAAGCTGACCTATACCAAGGACCAGTATCGCTACTATCGCGAGCTCGAGAAATCCACGCCGCGCGTTCGCGTCTTCACTGCTCCCGAGAAGAGCGAAGAGGGTAAGGAACAACTACTGGTGCTGGTTAGCGACGAGGCGAATCTGGCGAAGCTCGACCGCTACAAGGAGATCACCGGAAAGCTTGCGGACCCCCGCCGGGTCAACGACGCCGAGGCCCAGCAGTTGATAACGGAGGGGAAGCCGTTTTATTGGGCGTCGGGATCGATCCACTCACCTGAGACCGGCTCGCCGGAGATGCTGATGGAGCTTGCCTACAGACTGGCGGTTGAAGACACGCCGCTGATCGACGCGATACGCAAGAACGTGATCGTGATGATCACGCCCACCCTCGAAGTTGACGGCCGCGACCGCTCGGTTGATGTCTACAACTACCGAAAGAAGAATCCGGGCAAGCAGGCCCCGCCGCTGCTCTACTGGGGCAAGTACGTCGCACACGACAACAACCGCGACGGCCTGGGGTTGGCCCTGGCGCTGTCGCGCAATCAGATGAAGACCTTTCTCGAGTATCACCCTCAGGTGCTCCACGACCTGCACGAATCTGTTCCATTCCTGTACACCTCAACGGGCACCGGCCCCTACAACGCCTGGCTCGATCCGCTGGTCATCGATGAGTGGCACGTTCTGGCGTATCACGAGATTGAAGAGATGACCAAGCGCGGCGTCCCGGGAATCTGGACTCACGGCTACTATGATGGCTGGGCGCCGAACTACATGTTCTATGTCGCAAATGGCCATAACTCGATCGGCCGCTTTTATGAGACGTTCGGCGGCAATGGCGCCGACACCGGCGAACGCAATGTAGGCCCGCAATCGCAGCGCGACTGGTTCAGGCCAAACCCGCCCTTCGCCCGCGTGAGGTGGTCTATCCGAAACAACATCAACCTTCAACAGTCGGCCATACTCCTGGCGATGAACCTCGTCGCCACCACCAGGGAGCGCTTCCTGGAGAATTTCTACGTGAAGAGCAAGCGGGCGGTTCTAAAGGCGGGCAATGAAGGGCCCTCTGCCTGGGTGATACCGGGTGACACGGCGCGTCCGGTCGAGGCCGCCGACATAGTGAACCTGCTGCGGTTGATGGGAGTTGAGGTCAACACCGCGACCAAAGAGTTCGCCGTCAAAGACCAGAAGTTTCCGGCCGGCTCGTACATCGTTCGAATGGATCAGCCTTATTCACGAATGGCGGACATGCTCCTGGACACCCAGTACTACAACGTGAACGATCCGCGGCCGTACGACGACACCGGCTGGACCCTGGGCGCCCTGCGCAACGTGAAGACGGTGAGAGTCACCGAAAAGAGCGTGCTGGATGCGCCGATGGTCCTGCTCACCAGCGATGCGAAGGTCAAAGGGAAGATCGCAGGATCGGCTTCCACAGCCGGTTTCATCATCAACCATACCGCAGATAACACACTGGCGACCCTTCGTTTCAAGCTCAAGGATATCAAGATGGGCGCCGCCGAAGATACGTTCAAAGCGGGAGAGCAGCAGTTCAACGCCGGCTCATTTATCATCAAGAGCGAGGGAAATCCTTCCGACCTTCGCCAACGCCTCGAACCC
>DASYSA010000526.1:0-6502 GCA_036003885.1 Blastocatellia bacterium
TGACTAAGTCAGGTGCAAGAGAATTTCGCATTTCGAATTTCGCATTTCGCATTTCTCCTTCATTTCTGCGGAGGCACCGGTTTGACGGGAGCTGCGGCCGCTGCGCCACTGTTGGCCAGCGCATAGAGCTGATTCCGATTCACAATATACAGGACTCCATTGGCGGGCACAGGGCTGCTGTATACCGAGCTTCCCATGTTCACCTCACCAATCACCTTCTTCACTTTGCCGGCTTGCATGATCACTACATCGCCATCTTCATCTCCAAGATAGACCTTGCCATCGACTGCAAGTGGAGAGCCCCAGACGGCGGCGAACATGTCGTGCACCCAGTAGACCTGCCCGGTCTTGGCGTCAAGGCAGTGCAAGAAACCGCTGAAGTCCGGATAGTAGATCAACCCTTCGTAGATCGCCGGGGTTGAAATGCTTCTCCTTATCTTGTCGTAGTGCCACACCAATCCGGTCTTGGTTATGTCACCCCGCTTGGTGGGGTCAATGCAGTAGAGATGTCCGACGCCTTCCCCGTGCTCCGGATCCTGGCCGTTGGCGACGTAGACGCGGTTGTCCCAAATGACAGCGGTCGCGATCAGCTCATTACGTGTCTTGGGCCAGACGGAGTCCTTCGGATTGCAATCGAACTCCCAGAGTTTCTTCCCGGTCAACGCTTCGTAACCGCGTATCCAGCCGTCGCCCTGTCCCATCATTACCTGATCGACGCCGCCTACCTTGCCAATCGTGCACGACGCCCACTGCCCGTGCAGAATCCGATCTCCAACCGAATTGTCTTCCCATTCTTTCTTACCGGTCTTCTTGTTCAACGCGATGATCGCCGGAGCTTTGGGTGAAGGAATGTTCACATGACTCTCATCCTGTCCGTTTGACGTATTCACATATATCAAATCTCCGAACGACACTGGCGATGCGTTACTCATGTTATGCGGCTGGGAGCCGACCTCTTCCATCATGTCGTACTTCCAGACGATGTCGGCATCGGTCTGACTGGTAAACTTCTCATCCTTGAATGGCCCGTCGTTCTCTCCGTCGCGGAAGCCTTGAGTGTCAAGGCACACGACTTCGCACCGATTAGTGACATAGTAGAGCCTGTCGCCTTCGACGAGAGGAGACGAGCAGACACCCTGATAAGGCCAGTCATTGACGCGGCCGGCAGGTAGCTTCTCATTCGTATGTTGCCACAGGTATTGGCCGTCGGATTCGCGGAAGGCCATGAGCACCCCGCGGTCGCCGGGCTGCTTCGGATCACGCACCAACTCGTTGTTAGTTCCCACGTACACCTGGCCGCCGGCTACCACCGGGTTGCCATAGGCCTGCGAGCCAAGGCCGGCCACCCACTTGACGTTCTTCTTGGTGGCCACATCCCAACTGGTCGGAAGCCCTTTCATATTCGAGATCATGTTGCGGTCGGGAGTGCCGCCCCACATCGGCCAGTCGCCAGTGCCCGGATCGGACGGAAACGGCGACGTCCTGGCGAAACATGCCGCCGCCACCGTGATAGCCACAGCTATGACGCTGACGATGATTGCTCTGAGTCGTTCTGTCTTGGTGCTCATTTGTTACTCGTGACCTTTACATTATCAAAGTAGATCTCAAAGGTAGCATCGGCATAGATGCCGGGACTGCCTTGCTTGTTTCCCATCGTGTCCATCTTCTCGATAGTCCAGGCTGCGGGCTCGGATTGCCCTACCGGCCAGGCCTTTCCTCGAGCCCGAACGTTCCCATTGGGTATGTTCTGGACCTCGAGCTTCAGGTGATACCAGGTGTCCGCCTTCCATTCGAAGGGCGCGCGAACGGTTCGCGCGATCTCGGGCTGCCAGGACTCCAGCTCGATCTTCTGACTGTTGCCGAAGAGTATGAGCGCGTACCTCTGCGCTACGACTCCCGCGTCTCCCATCTGCCGCCTCTTCTCCTGCGCCTTAACCTCGGCCTCGACCGTGTAGTTCGACATGTTCGAAGGGCCGATAAAAGCGCGGCCGCGTTTGAAGATTGGTGGATTGGGATTCTTAACCAGCACTCTGCTGCCGTCCATTTCCCGTGACGAGTACTTGCCGACCGTGTTGATCCAATGCAAGGGTAACGCGTCCCCGGAAAGACTTTGAAAGTCCTCGCTCCATGGAAGGGGTGGAAAGACGCGAAGCCGGCCTGCGCCCGACAGCTTTCCGACTGTGGCCTTCACCTGCCCTGCCTGGACAACTGCGTCGGTCGAAGCGGTGAAAGTTCCGCTGGGCTGAATCGTTCCTTTCAGTTGGTCGAGCGACCACGCAGGCTGTTGTTCCTCGCGGATGAACCGTCCATGTTCATCGAATAGCCGGGCATGGAAACGGACTGACTGGCCGGGCTTGATATCGACGTCAGTGGGAGTGACTTGAAGCCACGTCGCCACAGCATCTGCCGGTGCGTTGGGTTGAGGAGCGGGCGGGACGGCGGCAAAGTTCGTTTTCTTTCCGATACAGTAGACTGCCGCATCGGAGACTAAGAAGACTCGCCCGCGTGAAACAGCGGGCGAAGCGATAATCTGTTCGTGACCCTCCGGGCCGTTCCCCAGTTCGACCGAGCTGAGGATCTCGCACTTATCAGGCCCGGGTTTGAGAATGAAGAACTTTCCATTCTCAGTGCCAACGTAGAGCTTGCCGTCTGCAAGAACGGGAGATGCCTTCTGAATCGTCCCGAGGTTCTGTATCCAGAGTTCTTTGCCGGTATTAACGTCGAAGGCGAAGAGGTTCGCGCCGTTGTCGATCTGGTACAGCCGGTCGCCGTCAATCACGGGAGACGAGAACCCTCCCTGAAATCCCTTTACCGCCCATTTAGCCTGTTCTTTGGTGATTGCACCCTTGCTGCCGGCGTCAAGGGCGGCAAGCAACCCCATTTCGCTGGTGTCGAGGTTCTCTTCGCTGTGACTGACGATCGCCAGATTGCCCTTGAGCACGACGCCGGTGTTGATGCCTCGCTTCGCCATTTCGAATCGCCAAACGGGTTCTCCAGTCTGCGGCTTCATTGCGTGGACGGCGCCGTCTCCTGCGCCCGTAATGATCAGTCGAGTTCCATTGATTTCCGCGGCGATGGCCGGAGCATAAGTGGTGTCGTAAGGCCTGCCGCCGGGCGAACTGACCCAGACCGCTTCGCCGGTGTTCTTGTCGAAGGCCATGAAGCGATGCCGCCGCTGAGCCTGATCCCCCCACCCTTCAGTCGGGCCGCTGACGATTACGAGGTCGCCTTCGATGATCGGCGAGTTGGTGCGGCCGCCGTGAGTCGTCCACAATCCGAAGTCTTCGCCCAGCGAGCGCTCCCACAGGAGCTTGCCATCATTGGACAGCCCGAGCAGCAGCCCACCAACCCCAATCGCATAGACGTTGCCTGTTGCCGGATCGCCGACCGGCGAGGCCCATCCGACCCGGTGCTTCGGTACGTCACTCAGGAAGACGTTGAAGCGATGCTCCCAAAGGAGCTTCCCGGTATCGGCATTGAAGCACATTACACGCTCTTGCTCGGTTGCGTCCTTGCCGCATGAGTTTTGAAGAATGAGGCGATCGCCCAGAATGATAGGACCAGAACGGCCCCCGTAGGGAGCTGTCCAGAGCAGATTCTGGCCTTTGAGCGACCAGCTTGTGGGAAGATCCGTCTCTTGCGAGATGCCGTTCCTGGCTGGCCCCCGCCAATCGGGCCAGTCGCTACGGGCCTGAGCCTCGGCAGGGTGTCGGGCCCCCTGACCGGGAACGAGGGAAACGAGAAGCAGACTTGCCAGAACAAGGGCGAGGAGCCTAATAGACGAGGCTTGCATAAGGGTCAGTCCTAAGGTTCATATCGTGTTTACAATTCGCCACTGTCGAATTATGAGAGCTACGCACTCAAGCCTGCGGCCATTCGATCAGCTTGACTTCGACTATTTCAAGATATAATTTGCGACAAGTGGAGTCAAGCAGAGATTTCTCAGAACATGGTCATCTATCCAGGCGTTCCCTTACTAGCACTAATCATTATTTGGTCAGAGGCGAGGGAATGCTGGATCCGAATCCCCGCAAGTGGACGTCAGCAACAGAGGATGTAAAGCCATGCGTAGACTGATTGCGTTGTTTGTTTTCGCCTTCATCATCGCGCCGCCGGCGAGGGCGCAGAACGTGAACGAAGACTTCCTGGCTGCCGCCCGTAAGGGTGATGTTGCGAAGTTGAAGGAATTGCTCGACAAGGGCGCGGACGTAAATGCGAAGACTCAATACGGAGCGACAGCTCTCGCGTATGCGTGCGACAAGGGGCACGTCGAAGTGGTGAAGCTGCTGCTTGAACGCGGAGCAAACGTGAACGTGAAGGATACGTTCTACGGCGAGATGCCGCTCGGATGGGCACTGCAGAGAGACAACGTTGAAATACTCAAGCTTCTGCTCGATAAGGGGGCTCAAGGCAGGGATCGAGTCTTGATGTACGGCGTAAGGGAGGGCAAGATCGACATCGTGAAGGTGGCGCTCGACAAGGGCGAGCTGAAGGCCGGGATCCTGTCCTCGGCGTTAGGTGCTGCGACAACCGCTAAGCAGACTGAGATCGTCGAATTGCTCAAGAAGGCTGGCGCAGTTCCTAAAGAGAGCTTCCCGGTAGATCCGGAGACGCTCAAGAGCTACACCGGGGTTTACAAACACGAGGTTGGTGACTTTACGTTCACGATGAACGACGGAAAGCTCATTGGCAGGTTCGGTGGACAACCCGCCATTACGCTGGCGGCGATCGATAAGACGACCTTCACGATCGTCGAGCTTGATGGATTCACGATCAAGTTCAACCTCGAGGGGGATAAGGTTGTGAGCCTCACCTTGAAGCAGCCCGGGTTCACAGGCGAGTTTAAGAGATCCGAAACGAAGTGAGGGAATCACATATGAAACGTATCGCGGTATTTAGTCTGCTTCTTTGCGTAACCGCGGCCACGCACGCGCAGGATTGGCCGTCGTTTCGTGGATCGAATGCTTCAGGCGTAGCGGAGGGTGCGAAGACGCCTGTTTCGTGGGACGGCGAGAAGTCGGTCAACATCCTATGGAAGACGCCGATTCCAGGACTGGCGCACTCGTCGCCAATCGCCTCGGGCGATCGCCTCTTTGTCACTACCGCCATCAGCAGCAGCAAGCCAAATCAGTATTTCAAACCAGGTCTCTACGGAGATGTCGATACGGATACGGACTCCTCGAAGCATTCATGGCATGTCTACTGCCTGGACAAACGCACGGGCAGGATCCTCTGGGACCAGGTCGCTCATGAAGGCGTGCCCAAGATAAAACGACACATCAAGTCGACGCATGCCAACTCCACTCCGGTGACTGACGGTAAACACGTAGTAGCTTTCTTCGGCTCCGAGGGTCTCTATTGCTATGACCTGAAGGGAAAGCTCCTGTGGAGCCAGGACCTCGGCATACTCGACACAGGATGGTTCTACGATCCCGATTATCAATGGGGAACGGCCAGCTCGCCCATCATCTATAAGAACCTGGTGATCGTTCAATGCGACATTCAAAAAAACTCCTTCATCGCGGCCTATGACGTCAATACAGGGAAGCTTGCCTGGCGCACGCCGCGCGAAGAGATACCTTCGTGGGGCAGTCCCAATGTTTACGAAGGAAAGACGCGGGCCGAACTGGTCACCAATGCTACAAGGGCCATACGCGGCTACGATCCGATGACGGGCAAGGAGCTCTGGAAGATGATTGGCAATCCGGAAGTCACCGCCACGACGCCGGTGTTCAGCGATGGGATGATCTTCATCGTGAATCACTATCGGCCTAACCAGCCGATCTATGCGATTCGGGCCGGAGCGACCGGCGACATATCGCTGAAAGACGGCAAGACTTCGAACGAGTTCGTGGCGTGGAGCTTCCAGCAAGGCGGTGCCTACATGCCAAGTCCGTTGGTCTATGGCGAATATCTCTACATCAATAACAACATGGGCACGCTGATATGTCGCAATGCGAAGACCGGTGAGCGGATCTACCAGGAACGGATAGGCGGAAAGGGTGGCTCTTACAGCGCCTCTCCGGTTGCGGCGGATGGGAAGCTGTATCTCACCAGTGAGGACGGCGAGGTCTTCGTTGTAAAGGCCGGCCCCAGGTACGAGTTGTTGTCCGCCAATCCGATGGGCGAGCCCTTGATGGCAACGCCGGCAATCTCGGACGGAATGATCTTCGTGCGGGGGCAGCACAACCTGTTTGCAATCGCGGAGCCGCAGGCTGGAAAGTCGAATGCAAAGTAGCCAACCCCAACGGGGTTGCGCTGTGAAGCCCAGGGTTGCCGTACTCGGCTACCCTGGGAAGGCCGCAACGAGGGCCCCAACCCCAACGGTGTTGCGGCCGCAGCCTCAGCCTAACAGCGAGGTCAGATGGTTTCGAAGATGTGAAATTGTGATCTCTTGCGAGTTCATGGCACCTCACTGCGGTAGCTCGTGCCGCAACCCCGTTTGGGGTTGCGGATCACCGCCACCGCTCCCCAAGGTAGCCGAGTACGGCAACCTTGGGCT
>DASYSA010000527.1:0-15684 GCA_036003885.1 Blastocatellia bacterium
CGAACGTGCTGAATTTGTGAAGAGGGTCTTGCGCGATTATCGCGAGACGGCAAGGGCCAGTGCCGCCGCGGCGAAGGGATCTTCACGTTCTCGCGACCGCGCCCGACTTAACCGGAAGCGTATGATCGTCGAGCAAGCCAACGCGGAATACATCCAGTTGCAGAAGGAACTCGATACACTGCGCTCTCGCATGCAGGCGCGAAAATAGCAGCCTGGTGGGTACGCACGCTTCCAGCGTGCAGGCTTGCGGACGAAGCGCACGCTGGAAGCGTGCGTACACAGGCCGTTCCCCTCGAATAACAGCACTCACGTCCTCTGTGGTCGTCGATAGGGGCTGTAAGGTCGGCCCGGAGGAGGGCGTCGCCCTGTCACGTACAATCAGCCCTTGATCTTGGTTGAGGGTCGGCCGTAGACGCCGGCCTTCAGATTCCGCCGTACGCGCCACACCTCTGCGAGCACTTCGAAATAGGTTCCCAGGGTTACTTTGCCTTCCGGGTCGTTCTCCCAGGCTATGGGTACTTCCTTTATCCGATAGCCGGCATGGCGGGCGACAGCGAGCACTTCCACGTCAAAACCCCAGCGGTCGACGATGAGTTTCGGGAAGAGGTCATCGGTGCAAGCGGCCGTCAACATCTTGAAGCCGGCTTGCGTGTCTTCGATTCCCGGCACTGCAAGGGCTCGGATGATCCGATTCCCACCAGTGCCTGCTATCTTGCGATACCAGGGCTGAGACACAGTGATCACGGACTCCTTCATACCTCGCGATCCGATGACGACGTCGTACCCTTCCTCGAAGAATGGCCAGAAGCGCTCGACGTGATCTATGGTCGTCGAGTTGTCGGCGTCCATGAACAGCCGAAACTGCCCACATGCGTCCAGCATTCCGAGGCGTACTGCCGCTCCCTTTCCGTGATTGCGCCCGTCCGAGTGTGTTATGACACGAAGCGGAATCGAGCTGGAACTGCGTTCTTCTACAACCCGGGCGGTACCATCGGTGGACCCATCGTCGGCGACGACGACCTCTGTTCTGTAATTCTGGCGGGCTAGATAGTTGAGGACTTCATCGAGTGTCTTTGGAAGCCTCTTCGCCTCGTTATAAGCAGGGATGACAACTGAAAGACGGACTGTGGCGTTATCATTCATATGCGCGGTTGATTCTGCTGCTCTGGCCGTGGAGCTTCCAGAGTGCAGGCGGGCGGCTCAATGAAGCTCTGACCCAGCCACGGCCCGGTGTGTCTCAAAATAATCTCTCGCTAAAGTCGTGCATAATAGCATTTGGGCTGCTGGTTTGCAAAAAAGAGGAGACGCGGAAGCGGGCAAACGAGTGTGACTAAGAGCTGGACTCAAAGGTCGCACGAACATCCGTTCTCACTGACGGCTCGATTTATCGGGTGTTTTGCAACCCCGAAGGGTTGCGACCCACAGCCCAAGGTTGCTGTACTCAGCTACCTTGGGAACCGCGGCGTTGATCCTCGCAACCCCAACGGGGTTGCGGCCCGCTTCAAGTGTGTTATGCGATGAACTCACCAAAGATCGTAATTCCGCGCCTTCGACACCATCTGGCGAAGCTGTTGGCTGCAATGCGGAGGCTTCCGCCGCAACCCCGTTGGGGGTGGGGCACTTGCTTGCCGTCGCCCCAGGGTAGCTGAGTACAGCAACCCTGGGCTATGAGCGTAACCCCGTTGGGGTTGGGGCACTTGCTTGCCGTCGCCCCAGGGTAGCTGAGTACAGCAACCCTGGGCTATGAGGCGCAACCCCGTTGGGGTTGGAGCAATTGTTTGCGGTCCCTAACAAGCAGCGCCGCACGGCTTGTTGACTACGGCCCGGACAGCATGCTAAAAAATTCGATTAACCAATTACGTTGAACACGCGACAGCAAGGGCCGCTCGGCGCAAGCGACACGGAAGAGTTCAGAGAGGTGCTATGCGAAGAGTTCGGACTGGATTGATCGGGGCCGGGTTCGTCGGCCCGCTTCACATCGAAGCGGCTCGGCGCCTCGGTTTCGTGGAAGTCGCCGGTGTCGCCGCTTCTTCGATCGAGTCGGCCAGGAAGAAAGCCGAGCGCCTCGGAATCGAGCGCGCCTACGGGAGTTACGAAGAATTGCTGGCCGACCGGTCTATCGAAGCCGTCCACATCTGCACCCCTAACTATTTGCATCATCCGATCGCGCTGGCGGCTCTTCGAAGCGGCAAGCACGTCATCTGCGATAAGCCGCTCGCAATGAACTCGACGGAAGCTCGTGAGATGCGAGATGCCGCCCGCCAGGCCGGACTGGTCAACGCGGTCACCTTTAATTACCGCTTCAATCCAATGGTCCAGCAGGCCCGGGTGATGATAGCTAAAGGAGATCTGGGTGAGGTGCGCTTCGTGCACGGCTGCTACCTGCAAGACTGGCTCCTGTTCGACACCGACTTTTCGTGGAGGCTCGAACCGGAAAAGGGGGGCGTGACAAGCTCGGTTGGCGATATTGGCTCGCACTGGTGTGACACCGCGCAGTTCATGACCGGCGGGAGAATAACGCGAGTGTTGGCGAACCTTTCGACCACGCTGCCCAAACGGAAGAAGCCTTCCGGCTCGCGTGAGGCATTCGCCGGGGCAGGGAGCAACGAACAGTTGGAAGATTACGTCGTGACGTCAGACGACCTCGGCTCGATCTTCGTCGAGTTCGACAACGGCGGGCGAGGAACATTCAATGTCGGCCAGGTCTGTGCAGGCCATAAGAACGACCTGCAGATCGAGGTCAGCGGATCCAAAGCGTCCTTGAGATGGCTTCAGGAGCGGCCCAACGAGATGTGGATTGGCCACCGCGAGAAGGCGAATTCTCAGATGGTGCGCGACCCCGGGCTCCTGGATGAGTCTGTTCGCCGCTACGCAAACCTGCCCGGCGGCCATAACGAAGGATGGGCTGACGCATTCAAGAACTTGATGACAAACATCTACACCTTCATCGCCGAAGGACGCGACCCCAAAAAGGACCTCGACAAGATCGACTTCCCGACCTTTGAGGATGGGTTCAGATCTAACTGCGTGATAGACGCGATCGTAAGGTCCAACCAGGACCGAAATCGCTGGACCGACGTGGAGTACCAGGCGGAGACCATGGCCCAGGGATGAACCGTTTGAACCGAAGGAATAGACGGAGGGACAGCATGGCGGAAAAGAGAGATGAAATGACGCGCAGGGAGGCAATCAAGGGCATCGGCGCGGGTGTCGGCGTGATTGCAACTCTTCCAGTGCTGGGATCGGCGGCAGTGGCCGATGAACAGGCGGCACACGATCACGTGCAGCACGGCGCTCCGGCCGCCAAGGCCGACGACAAGCCGGAGCCGCTCAAGTTCTTCACAGAAGACGAGAACAAGACCGTAACGGAAATGAGCGAGCGGATCATTCCAACCGATGATCATTCACCAGGAGCGAAGGCCGCGCGAGTGAACGCGTACATCGACCTGATCGTAAGCGTGTCACCCGACGAAGTGAAGAAGTCCTGGAGAGACGGTCTCGCAGCGGTGAACAACAAGAGCCGCGACATGTTCGGCAAGGAATTCGCCGCCGCAAGTGAAGCCGATCAGGTCAAGCTGCTCACCGAGATCAGCAAGAACGAGCGCTCTCCTCAGACTGTTGAAGAGCGGTTCTTCCGGACGATCAAGGGCGCGACCATAGACGGCTATTACACCTCGGAGATAGGGATCAAGAAAGAACTGCAGTACAAGGGCAACACCTACCTCAAAGAATTTGTGGGCTGTACTCATCCCGAGCATCAGAAGTAGGCCTGTGGGGCGTCCCTGCGTGCTCGCCCCAACCGAAGACCATTCGAGAATGAGGCGAGGGCTTCCCGTTACTCCCGGCGAGCGACCTTCTTTGACAGAAGGTCAGTCAGGCCGCCCGGGCACTTTTGTAACTAAGGAGTAACCAACCGTTGAAAATGAGACTCTGTATTGCAGTGCTCACGGCGACGACCGCGTGCCTCATTTCTATCGGGTCATGGCAGGCGTCGACATTCAGTTCTAACGACCCACTCGAACCCCGCGCGAAGGAAAAGCCCAGGGTGCTCTACCTCACTCACTCGGCAGGATTCAAACACCCGGTGCTGCCGTTCTCGGAAAAGATGTTTAAGGAGATCGGCGAGCGGAACGATTTCGAAGTGACCGCGACGCAGGATTGTTCAGTTATCAGCGCGCAAGGATTGGCGCCTTATAAGGCTGTCGTCTTCTACACGACCGGCGAGTTGCCAATCTCGGATGAACAGAAGGCCGCCCTGCTCGAATACATCAAGTCGGGCCATGGTTTCGTCGGAATCCACAGTGCAACGGACACGTTTTACAAGTGGGCTGAGTATGGCGAGCTGATCGGAGGCTACTTTGACGGCCACCCCTGGCATCAAGAGGTAGCGATCAAGGTAGAGGACCAGAAGCACGGCGCGACGAAGCACCTCGGGGGGACATTCAAAATCACAGACGAGATCTACCAGTTTAAGAACTTTTCGCGTGACCGCGTTCACGTGTTGATGAGCCTCGACGTTACTTCGGTCGATCTCACCAAGAAGGGCGTGAATCGAACGGACAAGGATTTCGCTACGGCCTGGACGCGGAATTACGGTAAGGGTCGAGTGTTTTACACAGCGCTTGGGCACCGCGAAGAGGTATGGAAGGACGAACGATTCCAGCAACATCTTGTTGGAGGGCTGCGCTGGGCCGCGCGATTCTGAGGAGTCTCAAGCCGAAGGGGAACCGATGGCCATGCAAAACATCTACGACGCAGTCATAGTCGGCTCAGGCGCGACAGGGGGCTACGCGGCAAAGGAACTCGCCGAAAAGGGCATGCGAGTAATCGTGCTGGAAGCCGGCCGTAAGCTCGACCCGAACAAGGATTTTCGGGAACACACCTGGCCTTACGAGGTTCCGTACCGCGGAACTGTCAATCAGCAGATCCTGTTCCGCGAACGCCAGCGAGTACAATCGAGATGTTATGCCTGCAATGAGTATGGGCATCACTTCTTCGTCGACGATGTGGATAACCCTTACACCACGCCGGAGGGACGACCTTTCGATTGGATTCGGGGCAGACAGGTTGGAGGGAGAACGATTACCTGGGGACGCCAGTCCTATCGCCTGAGCGACTACGAGTTCAAAGCTGCGAGTCGCGATGGCTACGGCGAAGACTGGCCCTTCTCTTATGCTGACCTTGCTCCTTACTACGATCGAGTCGAACGCTTTGTCGGAATCAGCGGAGCTTACGAAAATCTCCCGCAGCTCCCCGATGGCAGGTTTCTGCCCGCGATGAAGATGACCTGCGGAGAACACCTGCTCAAGAAGGCCGTCGAGGGCAAATGGAAAGACCGGCGCGTGACCATCGGGCGCTCCGCTATTCTCACCCAGGCGCTGGGGGGCCGCGCGAAGTGCCATTTCTGCGGCCATTGCGATCGCGGCTGCACAACGGCCTCCTATTTCAGCAGTCCCGGCTCGACCCTGCCGGCCGCCGCGAAGACCGGGCGGATGACCCTCAGAACCAACGCCGTCGCGAGCCACATAATCGTTGACCCGAAGACGGGCAAAGCCAAAGGGGTCGCGTTCGTGGATCAAATCACGAAGGCCACTCATGAGGCGTTGGGCAAAGTGATCGTGCTCTGCGCTTCGACCATCGAATCGACCCGGCTCCTACTCAATAGCGCAACGCGAGAACATCCCACCGGGCTCGGCAATTCCTCCGGCGCGCTCGGCCACTACCTGATGGACCACTCCTACGGAGTCGGCGTGGGCGGGCTCATTCCCGCAGTCAAGAACTACCCTTACAACTTCGACGATGGCCGCGCGAACGGCATCTACATTCCGAAATTCCGCAACATCGGCGAGCGCCATCCGAAATTCATCCGCGGTTACGGGATTCAGGGCGGCGCCCAAAGGGGCATGCTTCCGCCAAATCTCAAATCGATTCCCGGCTTCGGACAGGAGTTCAAGAAGATTGTGCGGGACGACAAGTCAGCGGCCCCATTCGGTATGGGTGCCTGGGGCGAGATGTTGCCCCGGTTTGACAACCAGGTAACAATCAACAAAGACAAGAAGGATGCCTGGGGAATACCCACCGTACACATTGACTGCACTCACGGCGACAACGAACGAGCGATGGTGAAGGACGCAGTCGAATGCCTTCAGGAGATGGCCCAGGAGGCAGGTTTCGAAGTCACCAGAGTGAACTCCAATGCCGCAGCCCCCGGACTCTGCATCCACGAGGTTGGAACCGCACGGATGGGAGACGACCCAAAGAAATCGGTGCTCAACAAGTTCAATCAGAGTTGGGACGTCAAGAATCTGTTTGTGACTGATGGGGCCTGCTTCGCCTCCCAGGGTTGTCAGAATCCGACGCTGACAATGATGGCGATCACGGTCCGAGCTTGCGACTACATTGTCGAAGAGCACAAGAAGGGAAATCTGTGAGGATGTCCGTTGTCAGTGGTCCGTTGTCCGTTGTCAGATGAACAACTGACCACGGACAACTAACCACTGACAACGGACAACGGACCAAACGTGATTGACCTGTCCTCACTGCGGCGGACCTTTCAGAATCTGAACGGCGCCGATCCGAGGCTGTTCTGGGCGCCCGGACGGGTGAACCTCATTGGAGAGCACACCGACTACAATGACGGCTTTGTGCTGCCGATTGGAATCGACCTGGGCACAGTAGTAGCTGCCGGGCCGCGAGATCATCGACACATCAGAGCCGACTCGCTGACCCTTAACCTATCCGCTGAGTTCGACCTCGATGGCCCGCCGGCTGCTCAAAAAGGGGACTGGTACGGCTATGTCGAAGGCGTCGCGCGAACGCTCGAGGCTCGCGGATTGCGCCTGGTGGGAGCGAATCTGGCGATTGATAGTAACCTGCCGCTTGGCGCAGGGCTGTCATCGTCGGCTGCGCTTGAAATGTCCGCGGGTCTCGCCCTTCTCACCCTCTCCCGCCACGAGATAGAACCGATAGCCCTCGCCCTCGCCGGACAAAGCGCCGAGCATACGTTTGTGGGCACCAACTGCGGAATCATGGATCAGTGTATTGCGATGCTTGCCGAGGAAGGGCATGCGCTCCTAATCGACTGCCGCTCGCTCGATACGACTCCTGTTCCACTCAACCTCGACGACATGGCGTTTGTCGTATGTGATTCGCGGGTCAAGCACAGTCTGGCCACTTCGCAATACAATGTTCGGCGCGCCGAGTGCGAGCAGGGAGTGGCATTGCTGGGCGAGTTTCGTCCCGGGATCCGGGCTCTGCGCGACGTGACCGAAGCCGAACTGAACGAATACCAGAACCGGCTGCCGGAGCCTATTCGGAGGCGCTGCCGCCATGTGGTGACTGAGAATGCCAGAACGCTTGCCGCCGCCGAAGCTTTGCGTGCCGGAGAAATCGATCGCGTGGGAAGCCTGATGGTGGAGTCTCACAACTCTTTGCGCGACGACTACGAGGTCAGTTGTTCTGAGTTGGACCTGCTTGTGGAGATTGCCGCGTCGGTTGAAGGGGTCGTGGGCGCCCGAATGACCGGCGGCGGATTCGGCGGCTGCACTGTTAATCTGGTTCGCTTGAATGCGCTGGAGATGTTTAGGGAGAGGACGATGCGCGAGTACAGCGAGACGACCGGCTTTTCGCCCCTCATTCACGTTGTTCGGGCGACTGGAGGAGCCGGTGAGATTCTCGCTCCTTCCAGCTGACTCTACGGATCGGGGTCAGGCCCTCGATTCTTGTTTCAGATTGAGCGAGTCATCGCCGCCAGCCCTTTCGCTATTCGACGTATCCCTTCCTCGATCTGCGTTGCCTCAATAGAGTATGACAACCTCAAGAAGCCTTCGGCCTCTGACCCGAACGCCGAGCCGGGCACGGTTATCACCCGCTCTTCGAGTAGTCTCATCGCAACATCTTCCGAAGCGCCGAATCTCGATACGTCCAGCATGATATAGAACGCGCCTTCGCCGCTAACGTATGGCAATTCGAGATCGCGGTCGATCGCCCGAGCCATCACATCGCGGCGGCCCCGGAGATCATCTCGCATCTCCGCCGTAGCTTTGCGGCCTTCTTCGGTGAATGCTGCGAGGCCCGCTTTCTGCGAGACCGCCGACGCACAGGTAGACGCGTACTGGTGCATCAACGTCACGTGCCGGATGAGTTCAGCGGGTCCAACGGCCCAGCCCAGTCGCCAGCCAGTCATGCTCATCATCTTTGATAACCCGGAGATGATGATCGCCTGGCCGTAGAACTCTGAGATTGAAGAAGGCCTCTCATGGATGTAAAGCTCGCGATAGATTTCATCGGCCACGACGCAGATACCCGAACCCTCGAGGCACCCAGCGATAAACCGCAGATCCTCGCGTGCAATGACGCGGCTCGTCGGATTCGAAGGCGAAACCAACACCACCAGCTTTGTCTTGTCGGTGACGGCCCGTCTAAAGCTTTCGCGGTCGAATGCAAAGCCCCGCTCGGCAGGCATGTGATAGTAGGTGGCATTGGTTCCGGCTATCTCGGCGAGCGCGGGATAGGCAATATAGGCAGGATTTGGCATGAGAACGGCGTCTCCAGGCCCAGCCAGAGACATAATGACAACGAACAGCGCTTCTTCTGCGCCGTTTGTAATGCAGACTGAGTCAGGAGTGAAATGCTGCCCTGCGCCGTCGTTATGATAGGCAGCGATTCTCTCTCGCAACTCAAACAGCCCGGCGTTTGTCGTATAGCCGATTCGACCCTCTTCAATGAAGCTGATCGCGGCTCGACGAGCGACCTCGGGAGTAGGGAAATCGGGCTCGCCCAGTCCAAGATTGATTGATCCGGGAAGCGCGCTGTCGAAGAGCAATCGCGTCGCGCTCTTCTTTACGTTTCGGATCCGCTCTGCCGGCATGGGGCTACTCTCTTTCGCAGGGTCCGTTCCCCGCCGTTATCGCAAGAACTCTTCAAGCCGCACAGAAGCATCGGTCTTCTCATCGCGGTATTTGACGATGATCGGCGTGTAGAGGGACAGGCCCAGTTCGGCTCCGCGCCCCTTTGTGATAGCTCGCGAACCCGGCACTATTACGGCGCCCGCGGGAATCTCAAGCGGAGATTCCGGAGTCTTCCGGTAGACCTCATCTCGCACGAGATCGTACACAGGTGTGCCGCCCGTTATTATCGTGCCCGCCGCCAGCACCGCTCGCTCGCGCACGATGGCTCCTTCGTATACGCCGCAGTTACCGCCAATAAGGACGTCGTCTTCGATGATGACCGGCATCTCGCCTATGGGTTCGAGCACGCCGCCGATCTGCGCCGCGGCAGACAGGTGAACTCGCTTGCCTATTTGAGCGCATGAACCAACGAGTGCGTGCGAGTCTACCATCGTGTCGTCGTCGACGTAGGCACCCACATTAATGAACATGGGCGGCATACAGGTCACGCCGCGTCCAACATAGCAGCCGTCGCGAATCGAGGAGCCGCCCGGCACTATGCGAACGCCGCTGTCGATAGTGATGTGCTTCAGCGGATAGGTGTGCTTGTCATAGAAGCGCATCTGTTGGCTGATTGAAAAATTCTCCACGCGGCCGAGCTTGAAGCCGAGCAGGATGCCGCGTTTGACCCAGTGATTGACGCGCCACTGGCCGTCCACCCTTTCGGCGGCCCGCGCCTCGCCGGCATTGAGTTTCTTTTTGAATTCAGCGAATAGAGCGTGGTGCTCGTCGGTGAACTCAGTGGGTGGTTGATCGAAGAATTGGAGGATTCTTTCGGCTAGTTCCATATTCGAGGGCTTACCTCAACAGGGTGCAATTTCAAGCAGACTCCATGAGCTAGTGCTCTTGAGTGTTTCGCTCCATTTACTGACAAGCGCCCGATCTCATTAACACCTCACTCCAGTGAGGTGTTGGGAGGGAGTGGTGCTGCGGGAACCGTTTTAACGGTTTCCGGTCCGCCCAAGGTGACCTCGCCCTTAAGGGAGGAATCTGGGCCGCGAACCAGGTGGCACCCAAGCGCGGGAACCGTTTTAACGGTTTCCCAGTCCGTCTCACGCTCCAGACACCCAACTGAAGTTGGGTGTTAATGAGAGGAGCCGATCGCGTCAGTCGGCCTGCACCGACTTGCTTTCAATCAGCTTCAACTCGGTGAGAATAGCCCGCAGTGTCTCTCGCGTCTCCGACTTCACGGGCACCATTGGGAGCCGATACACCTCTTTGATCTTGCCCATCATTGCCAGAGCGGCCTTCACCGGACCAGGGCTCGACTCCATGAAGTTCGCTTTCATCAATGAGAACAACTCGCGGTTGAGCCGCCTCGCTTCATCCCAGTTGTTCTCCAGACCTGCTCTCGTTAGCGCTGCCATTCGCGCGGGCGCCTCATTTGATGCTACCGAAATCAGGCCGGCCCCGCCCAACGCGATTACGGGTAACGTCACCGAGTCGTCGCCCGAGAATATTTTGAAATTCGACGGCGCGCGCGCGGCGATCTCCGCAATCTGCGACAGGTCGCCTGAAGCCTCTTTGACTCCGACGATGTTCGGTATTTCAGCCAGCCGTACGATCGTGTCAGGCAGAATGTTAACGGCAGTTCGTTGCTGCACGCTGTAGACGATGATTGGCAGGCTCGTCGATTCGGCTATCGCGCGAAAGTGCTGGAAGATTCCTTCCTGTGTCGGTTTGTTGTAATACGGTGTCACCGAAAGCAGCCCATCCACGCCCATTCCTTCGTAGTGGACCGCAAGCTCGATGACATGAGCGGTGTTGTTGCCGCCGGCGCCGGCGATCACCGGCACTCGCCCTCGCGCCGCCTTCTGTACGACACCGACGACGCGATGCTGTTCCTCGTCGCTTAGCGTGACGCTTTCGCCGGTAGTGCCGCAGGGGACCAGAAAGTCTATGCCCGATGTAACTTGAAACTCGACGAAGCGACTCAGCGACTCTTCGTCGATTGATCGGTCTTCATTGAAGGGCGTGACCAGCGCCGTGCCACAGCCCTTCAAAATGGAAATATCCATCTCGGTTCCTTTCGAACTTTTACTCGTTGCTCGTTTCTCGTTCGGGCTTTGATGTTGTCAGGCTGCTTTGGCATGAGCACCCTCCATGTAGCGATAACGAGAAACGAGAAACGAGTAACGCCTTATTCTTCATGTCCAGCGATCTCATGGTCCATGATCTCGGAGAACTCGAAGAAACCCTGGCGTCCGTGTATCCATTTCGCGGCCAGCAACGCCCCTTCGGCAAAGCCTCCACGGTTTCTGGCTACGTGAGTGATCGTCAACGTATCGGCCTCGGAATCGAAGCCCACCGTATGACGCCCGGGAATGTAGCCCGCTCGCGTGCTTGACGTGGGCACTTCGGTCTTGCAGGCGCGTTCGACCATTCGCTTCAGAAAGACGGCGGTGCCCGACGGCGCATCTTTCTTGAATTTGTGATGGGCCTCTTCGATGAACGGGTCGTAGCTCGAGAATCGGCCAAACAACTCCGCTGCGTACGTGGTCAGCTTAAACATCAGGTTGACGCCCACGCTGAAGTTCGAGCCATAGACCAATCCGATGCCGGCTTCGTCCACCAGTCGACGAGCTTCTTCCACTCGGTCGTACCAGCCGGTTGTTCCCACGACCATCGCAAGGCCGGCGCTTGAAACCTTTCGGATGTTATCGATGACCTCGCCCGGTTCGGAAAAGTCTATGCACACGTCGCAGTCGCCGAGATCGCCCCGAGAACCGGCCAGAGGATCGATGATGCAGGCGACCTCGATGCCGGCTCGAGCCGCGGCCTGCTCCACCATCTGTCCCATCTTTCCGTACCCGAGTAGCGCGAGCTTCAAAACACACACTCCGTGTTCACCGCCAGGCTTCGGACCTGAGAGCGTGATGGCTGGTATATCACCGTCTCAAGTTGATCGCTGCCCTGGTGAAACTGATAGGCGACGCCTGCATCGCTAACCAGATAGTAAGTGGTCTTAGTCATCTGCTCGACGCAGCGCTTGAAACCCGGAGAGAGTTTTAGGTCGTCTTTCGACGACGGTTCGCCGGGTTTGAAATAGATCGTGAAGACCTTGCCCACCATTGAGTGCGGCGCGCGATAGATCTTTGCCAGGCTTGGCGTAAGGAAATAAAAGGTCACTTCGCCTCCCGCGACTCGATACGGACCACTGCTCGGTGCGCCGGAAGAATCGGGATCAACGCCGAGAACGCGCGCCACATCTTCCGAAGAGGATTGTAGCGGCACGATGCCGCGCCAGGAGTTCTTGGGCTCGCTTGAACCGGCGTGAACCAGCGCCAGCCCCGAGATGAGTAAGATCTGAAAAAGAACAGTACAGCTATTTACTATTGTCACTTAAAGATGCTCGACTTCCTGGGCCTTAAAGTAGATCACTATATTACGCGAACGAAATCCGAAGGGCCATACCAAGAAGGAACGTTTCTCGTTTCTCGTTTCTCGTTCGGTAGATCAACGCCCGGGTTCCTCCCGAGTAAGGAAGGAGGAACGAGAAACGAGGAACGAGAAACGAATAACGAGAAACGAGCAACGAGAAACGAGAAACGTTCTTTTTTTATCCTTGCGCGCGATCACATCAGGGGCTACGGTAGAACTGCATGACCAGCAGGCGAGTTGTCATACCGGGTGGCAGCGGGTTTCTGGGACAGTCACTCAGCGATCACCTTGTGGGAAAAGGGTACCAGGTCGTAATACTGAGTCGGTCGCCCGCGGTCAACTCGGGTCGCGCCCAGGAAGAGGCCTGGGATGGGAGGACCCTCGGAGTGTGGTCGAGGCTGCTCGACGGCGCCGAGGCCGTTGTCAACCTCGCCGGTAAAAGCGTCAACTGCCGCTACACCCCCGCAAATCGCAAAGAGATCATCGACTCGCGCATCGATCCTGTGAGGGCGATAGGAGAGGCAATCTCTAAATGTGAGACGCCGCCACGTGTGTGGATCCAGGCCGGATCGCTCGCGATTTACGGCGACACCGGTGACCGAATCTGTGACGAGAGCGCGCCTTACGGAGAAGGCTTTCCAGTTGAGACCTGCGTGCTTTGGGAGCAAGCCTTCGACGAAGCTGAAACTCCGAGCACCCGAAAGGTCCTGCTGAGGATCGGCTTTGCGCTCGGCGGCGGAGGCGGCGCGATGGACCCCCTGATGAACCTTACGAAGCTCTTTCTGGGCGGGACGACCGGCAACGGCAGACAATATATCAGCTGGTTGCACGTGCGAGATCTGAATCGGATGTTCGAGTGGGCCATCGAGCGCGACGACATCGAGGGTGTCTTCAATGCGACAGGTCCGACTCCGGTGACCAATGCTGAATTCATGCGAGAGTTGCGCCGAGCGCTCCATCGGCCGTGGAGTCCGCCCGTTCCCGAGTGGGCGGTGAAGGTGGGCGCGCGTTTGATGGGGACGGAGGCGGAGCTCGCGCTTCACGGGCGAAGGTGCCTGCCGAAACGGTTCCTTGATGAAGGCTTTGTATTCGAGTGTCCTGAGTTGAAGCCGGCATTCGAGGAGCTGTTGGGGCGGTGACCCTGAGGGAAATGGAGAATTGAGAATGGAGAATTAAGAATTGCGGAAATTCTCAATTCTCGATTCGATTCTCCATTCTCCATTCCCTCCCGACATTCATGTCCGAAAACGGCCAGCACTCGACGCCGATATTCCGTATACTTCACCTATGAACCTCGACCGTAACATCTGTTATCTCGCCGCCAGGAGCCGCGATGCGCGATTCGACGGGAAATTCTTCATCGCCGTCGTGACGACCGGAGTCTACTGCAGGCCGGTCTGTCCCGCGCCCACTCCGAGACTCGAAAATGTGCTCTTCGTAGCATGTGCCGCGGCCGCCGAAGAAGCCGGCTTCCGGCCTTGTCTGCGCTGTCGCCCCGAGACTTCTCCCGGTACTCCAGCGTGGCTCGGGGCGTCGGCAACAGTCTCGCGCGCTTTGCGGCTCATATCCGAAGGCGCCCTCGATGACGCAAGCGTCGAAGACCTGGCGGGACGGCTCGGAATAGGCGAGCGCCACATGAGGCGACTGTTCATAGAACATCTGGGAGCTTCGCCGGTCGCGGTTGCTCAGACTCGCCGCACCCACTTCGCAAAGAAACTGATCGACGAGACCTCGCTGCCGATCTCTGAAGTAGCTTACTCCTCCGGCTTCGCGAGCCTTCGACGGTTCAATGATGCTTTCCGAAAGGCCTATGGCAGGTCGCCAAGCGAATGGCGCAAGACCAGGGCGAAGACCAACGGGTCCTCCGGAGAGTCTCGCCTTACCCTGAAACTCTCGTATCGCGCTCCGTTCGATTGGTTGTCTCTGGTTCGATTCCTTCGCGCTCGCGCGATTCCAGGCGTCGAGGCCATTGACGACTCGGCATACAAGCGAACAGTGAAGATCGGCGAAGCGACGGGCATTATCGAAGTGCGTCCGGTAGAAGGGCAGAGATATTTGCTCCTATCCGTTCCGCCGGAGTTGTCGAGATCTCTGGCTCTGATTGCCGAGCGAATCAGGCGTCTGTTCGACCTGAAAGCTGATCCGGCTGAGATCAGCGGCCATCTTGCAGGCGACCCGAGTCTGGCTGCCGCGGTGGAGTCTTATCCCGGCCTGCGTGTGCCGGGTACGTGGGACGCTTTTGAGATCGGCGTCCGGGCGATACTGGGCCAGCAGGTGAGTGTGAGCGCCGCGACGACCCTCAGCGGAAGATTGGTTGAGGCTTATGGCAATGCGCTTCCGGGAGACTCCCAGAACGGCCTCCTGTGGCTGTTTCCAAGTCCGGAGCGTTTAAGCAGGGCGAGTCTCAGTAAGGTGGGTCTGCCTTCTAAACGGGCGGAGGCGATCCGCGGATTTGCAAGAGCCGTTCATCGAGGAGAGGTAGTTATTACCTCTTCTTCGGGACTGGAGCCGACGATCGAAGGGCTGACTTCGCTGCCGGGAATTGGTCCGTGGACTGCGCACTACATCGCAATGCGCGCACTGGGCGAGCCGGATGCGTTTCCGTCGAGCGACCTGATCTTGCGCCGCGCCGCGGCAAACAGACCGGGCCACACAATCTCAGAAGCCGAGCTGCTCGAGAGAGCCGAAGCGTGGCGGCCCTGGCGCGCATACGCTGCCCTGTATCTCTGGACAGGCTACGCGAATCTCAAAAGGAGTTGAACAGATATGACTGATAATCCAATGAGGTACACATACATCGAGAGCCCGGTCGGGAGATTGATGCTTGCCGGCGATTCGGAGGGGTTGCTAAGTATTAGCTTCATGGAGGGTCTGCACCCGACGCCACCCGAGGAGTCGTGGCTTGTGGATGACAGACCATTTGGTGACGCCGCCGAGCAGCTTCAGGCCTACTTCGACGGCAATCTGCGCGAGTTCAATCTGCGCCTCGTCCCCAGGGGCACCCAATTCCAGCTTCAGGTCTGGAGGGCGCTCCGAGAAATACCGTATGGAACGACTATCTCGTACGCCGAGCTTGCGCGAAGGATTGGCAAACCGAAAGCGGTGCGGGCAGTTGGAGCAGCGAACGGGAAGAATCCGTTGGCCATTGTAGTACCGTGTCATCGAGTGATTGGAAGCAACGGGTCGCTGACGGGCTATGGCGGTGGAATGCGAAACAAAGAATACCTGCTGGCGCTCGAAGGGAGCGGGACACAGAAAATGCGAACGGCGAAATTCGAAGTGGGGAAATCTCTCTTCCTGATGTAGCACCAAACCCCATCAACCCCTGAAGCCGAATCGCAGAATCGAGGGCCTG
>DASYSA010000528.1:0-5762 GCA_036003885.1 Blastocatellia bacterium
CTTTCTAGCCATCCTTGCTGCTACTGCAGCGGCGTTCTTATTTAGCTCGATATGGTACATCTCGTTTGGCAAAGCACGGATGAAATTATTGAACAACGAGAAGGCGTCGGCCGATATGAGAAAGGTGCCCGCCGCGCAGAAGTTATTCGAGCTTTTCCGCAGCTTCGTGGTCGTGGTCGTGATCGCACATTTTCTATCGATTGCTGGGGTCACCGATTGGCTGGGCGCGATTCGGGTGGGAATATGGCTGGGAGTTTTTCCGGTTATGATCCTTGTGGGTGCTACCTTGTGGGATAAGCGGCCATGGAAACTCTCTGCCATTCACGGCGGCGACTGGCTTTTCAAGATTATTATCGTGTCCGTCATACTGGGCCTGTGGCGCTAGCACAATAGAAAATGCAAAGCTGCGATGGCTGTCAGTCCCTGATCCCTCAATTCTTCGGGCCTTCTCGCAGCTTCTTCAGCGCCTCGATGCCACCCGTGTTTTTGGGATTCAATTCGATCGAACGCTGGTAGTTCGTGATCGCCAGGTCTTTGGCGCCATCAATCATGTATGCTTCGCCAAGACTGTCGTAGGTGTTCGATGACTGCGGATAGTCCTCCACATTCAGCTTGAAGACCTCAATGGCATCCTTCACCCGCTTCTGCCCGAGCAGGGCGTAACCTATTCGATTCATCTGATCTTCGCTTACCACGGCGGCGGCGGCGCGACCCGTTCTCCACTTCCGATACTCCCGCAGCGAGGCTTCAACGCCCTCGTCGATGATGTGCTTGAGCAGCAACCTGGCGGGTGATTTGTACGACTCATACTTGATCCAGGCAAGCGCAGGCTGCTCTCCGCCGATAGCGTCGTTGACCAGTTCAGGCATGAAGGACAACCCATTCGCGCTATTGGCAAAGACCACAACGCCCAGTCTCTGTCGCTCGAAGGCTACGACGTAGGCTTTGCTGTCGCCATTGTCGCCCCAGTGCCAGAACGACAGTCCGTCGGTCGTGCTCTGCAGCCCCCAGCCGAGTCCCCACGACAGGTTGGGGGACAGTTTGCTTGCCGGCTTGCTTGTAGTGTTAGATCCGCCTTCGTCCACTTTGATCTGAGCAGTCAGCATCTGTTGGAATGTCTCCTTCTTGAGTCCGGTGCCCTTCAGAATTGCCCCGACAAACCGGCCGTAATCCTGTGTGGTTGTATGTAGACTCGCCGCGGCGTTTGCTCCGGTAGGCTTGCTCTGCTGGCTGGGCTGGCCTAGTGCGTCATGCCGAGATGTCTTGACTGTATCGTAGGCGGGCTGCCAGACGTAACTACTGCTGGTCATCCCGAGCGGGTCAAAGACGGTTCGCTTCATGAAGTCATTGAATTGCTCGCCGGTGACATGCTCGATCACCTTCGAGAGATAGACGAAGCCTTCGCCTGAATAACTAAACCTTTCGCCGGGCGTAAAGTAGATTTTCAGCATCGTGTCACGCCCGCGCCAGTTCGGGAACCCGGTTGTGTGGCTGAGTACCCGTCGCGCTGTAATCTGACCCAGGCGCGGGTCCGGACCCACGTCGTAGTCCCCCGGCAGATACTGGTTCAGCGGCTTGTCCAGATCGAACTTGCCGCTGTCCACCAGTTTCATAACCGCATATGCGAAGACCGGCTTACTGAGCGACGCCGCTTCAAACACGGTGCTGTCGGCGACCGGCTCCTTCGTCTTGGCATTCTTCACGCCGAACGCGTGATTCCACGCGACCTCGCCGTCTCGCACCAGCGCAATTGAGAGTCCGGGCACATCGCCCTCCTTCATCCACTGCGGTACGTTGCGCTCGAGACGCGCGACGATCTCCTCCAGCCTGGCATTGCCCTGCAGCGGCCGCGAAGATTGCTTCGCCTCCGGAGGTACCTGTCGCGCGCGAGCGGCGGGGACGGCAACGACCGAGAAAGTAAAGCTGATAGACAAGCTGACCAGGAGGACCATCATCAGTAGAGATCTCACATTTGGGTTCATTTGCTAAACTCCAGCTGCAAAGTTATTCATAGCGCAGTGCCACCATCGGGTCGACTTTTGTTGCCCGCCGCGCCGGCACGAGACATGCCACAACGCCTAGTGCAACCAGCAAGCCGCAAGCAACAATCAACGAAGCCGGATCGGTCGCGCTGACTTCGTAGAGCAGGCTCTTCATCAACCGGGTCAATGCAAGTGCCGACACCATGCCTATGCCGGCGCCTAAACAGGTGAGCTTCATTCCGTGCGCTACGACGAGTCTCATGATATCTCCCGTCTTCGCGCCGAGCGCCATGCGCACTCCCAGTTCGTGTGAGCGCTGCGCCACCGAATAGGATAACACGCTATAGATGCCAACCGACGAAAGCATCATTGCGATTGCGGCGAATGACGTGAGCAGCATCATGCTGAAACGCCTTGGGGCGACAGACACGGCCAGGATCTGGTTCATGGTTCGTGGGTTCGCAATGGCCAGGTTCCTGTCGACCGACCAGATTTGATCTCGAATCGATTGGATCAAAGAAGCGGGATCGGCCGTCGTTCGCACGCTCAACAACATTGAGCGCCAGGTGTTCTGTGTATGGGGCACGTATACCAGTCCGCGGAGATCGTCTTCGCGCCCGAAATACCTCACATCTTTGACGACTCCGACGATCTCGCGCTGGAGGTTCTCATCCCTCCACGACCGAATTCGTTTCCCGAGAGCGTCATCGTTTGGAAACATCTCCCGGGCCATGCTCTCATTGATGATGATCACCTGATTGCCTTCGGCCGTGTCCCTTTCATCAAAGGTTCTCCCTTTGATGATCCCTATTCCTTCCGTTTCGAAGAAGCCTGGGCCTATCACGTTCCATTGGGCAGGATGGTCCGGACCGGCGGGAGGTTCCGGGTGACCTTCAATGAGAAAGACACGGCCCAGGTAGAACCCGCCTCCTCCGAGTGGCAGCGCAGAACTTACCGCAGCTGACTCGACGCCGGGCGAGGCCGCCACTCGGTCGACCACGTTCTTGTAGAAGGCGATCACCTTCGCGTTATCCGGGTACCTCGAAGAAGGACAGCTGATCGCCATCGTCGCGAGGTTGTTCGTGTTGAAGCCGGGATCGACCTGTTGCAGGCGCATGAAGCTTCTGACCATGAGGGAGGCGCCCGCCAGAAGCGCAAACGAGAGGACAACTTCGGACACAACAAGCACACTGCGTATACGTCCGCCGCGAGCGCCCTCCGCCGAACTCCGCCCTCCTTCTTTGAGAGACTCGTTGAGATTCACTTTCGAGGCATGAAGAGCGGGGACCAGGCCGAACAGAACTGCGGTGACCACAGACGTCGCCATAGTAAAAGCGAGGACCCGGAGATCAATCTTAGCCTCCGCTATTCCGGGAAGGTCTTTAGGCGCAAGCGAGGCAAGCAGGTCAACTCCCCAGAAGGCGAGAACGAGGCCGACTCCGCCTCCCAAGAGAGCGAGAGCGGCGCTTTCGGTCAACAACTGCAGTATCAGTCTCAGCCTCCCAGCCCCGAGAGCGAGCCGAACAGCGATCTCTCGTTCGCGAGTTGCGGCGCGAGCCAGCAGCAGGTTGGCCACGTTTACGCAGGCTATCAGCAGAACGAAGCCTACCGCCGCGAGCAATACCAACAAAGCGAGGTGAAGCTGATCTCCCACTATATATTCACGCAGAGGGATCGCTCTGTTGCTCCAACCGGCGCGAGATTCAGGGAAGTCCTGTTCCAGCCGCCGGGCTATGGTCTCCATTGCGGCCGTCGCTTGCTCAATCGGAACGCCGGGCTTCAGACGGGCCACGCCCCCGAAAATCATGTTGTCGCGGCGCATGAGGTCGGGACCAGGGTTCGGGCCAACTGCCAACGGCAACCAGATGTCGACTGTCTCTGGCCACTGCGAATCCTTTGGCATCACACCGATCACTGGATAAGGGCGGCCATTGAGGTAGACGTCTTGTTGGAGTATTCCCGGATCGCCGCCGAACCTGCGCTGCCACAGCCTGAAGCTTATCACCAGCGTTCGGTTGGCCTTCAGCTCAAAATCGGAGGGCGAAAAGGTGCTTCCAATCTGCGGCGGAACGCCCATGACCGCGAAGTAGTCCTCCGTGATTGCTGCAACCTCTATTCGTTCGGGATCGGCGCTGCCGGTCAGATCGGCGGTCCCAGAGCTGAATGCGGCCACGCTCTCAAAGACCTGGGTCTCATTTTTCCAGTCGAGGTAGTCGGCATAAGTGATGCTCCCGCGGTCGGTGTCCCGGGCAGCGTTAAACGTGACTGGAACGACAAGGCTGTCCGCGTCTTTGTAGGGAAGGGAGCGAAGCAGGACCGCATTGACCACGCTGAATATTGCCGTGTTGGCGCTAATCCCGAGGGCGAGGGCAAACACCGCAACTGCAGTGAAGCCCTTCTGCTTCAGGAGCACGCGAAGGCCATATCGGAGATCTCGAAGTAACGTTTCCATATCAGTCACTCCTCGGGTTGAAAGCAAGCTGCTACGGGCTTACGCCCGCAGCTTTCTGCCTCAGATTTCTCCCTCGTCTTTCCTCTGACTTCTGACCTCTGACTTCTGACCTCTGACCTCTGACTTCTGACCTCTGACTTCTGTCATTCGCATCTGAGTGCAGTGATCGGGTCCACCTGAGTCGCCCGCCTCGCCGGAAGATAGCATGCCAGCAACGCGACTGCGGTCAGTAACAAAGAAACAACGACAAAAGTTCCAGGATCGGTAGGACTCACGTCGTAGAGCAAATCCGAGATGAGACCGGTTAATGCGACCGCTCCCGCGATCCCGATCCCGACACCCAGCAAGGCCAACCCCAGACCCTGGCCGATAACCAGCCTGAAGATGTCTTGCCGCTGAGCCCCCAGCGCGATTCGGACGCCGAGTTCGTGCGTGCGCTGCGCGACGGAATAGTTGATCACGCCGAAGATGCCAACGATTGCCAACCCCAGCGCCAGGCCCCCAAAGATACTCAGCAACAGCGCATTGAATCGCTGCCCTGCGACCGAGTTTGAGAACATTTGATCCATTGTGTTGATCGGTGTCGGCAGATCCTTGTCGAGTTCCTTGATCTGGTCGCGCACCGCCGCCGCCAATGGCAAAGGATCATTCGAAGTTCTCACCATAACTGCCATCGAAGCCTGGGGCATTTGGGTATGGGGCAAGAACATTTCTGAATTGGGTTCGTAATTCAGACCGCTGTGTCGCACATCTCCAACCACGCCTACGACTGTTAGCAACGGGCCGGAGCTGATGCTGAGGCGCTGACCGAGCGGGTCTTCGTCAGGCCAGAACTGCCGCGCCATCGTTTCGTTGACGATAACGGCGGGCGGCGTCGGCGGCACATCGAATTCGGTAAACGAGCGCCCTTTTTGCATCGGGATCTTCATCACGCGGAAGTAATCAGCGCTGATGCCGCAAACCGCAGCATAGGACTCCTGGCCGGGAACCGCCGCCGGACGACCCTCTATAGAAACCGACCCCCAGTTACCATTGCCGCGCAGGGGCGTCTGGCTGGTAGCCCCAACCGCCTCCACTCCGGGCAATACGCTGATCCGCTCAACGAGCTGCTCATAAAAAACAGCTTGTTGCTCGGGCCGGGCGTATCTCAGCGGAGGTAGAGACAGGTCGACGCGCAGTACGTTGTTTGGGTTGAAGCCAGGATCAACACCCACCAGACGAATGAAGCTTTTGATCATCAGCCCGCTGCCAACCTGCAGGATCAAGGTCAGCGACATCTCGAGAATGACAAGCAGATTTGCGCTGCGGCGACGACTCAGGCCGGCCGA
>DASYSA010000529.1:0-3094 GCA_036003885.1 Blastocatellia bacterium
ATTCGAAGTTTGGCAGAAGCGGGCCGCTGAACATCGGAATATCAATTCTGCTTGTTCGCTTGTTAGACGAACCAGGGCGGGGGGGTTGTTCCGTAAAGAGGGAAAGAGGAAATGCGAAATTCGAAATTGCGAAATTGCGAAATGCGAATTGCGTTTCATTTCGCAATTCGCATTTCGAATTTCGCATTTCTTTTCTGGTCAGCCGGAGGCTCCAACTCGAGAGAGATGAACTCTGCCGTTTACAGCGGAAATCGAGATCGGTGACCCGCCCAAGCCGATTCGCGCGCGGAAGTTCGAGCGATCGATCTTGCCCTGGATGGTCACGTTGGCCACGTCCGTGTTGACAGCGCCGTTCACACCTGAGACATCGAGATCCGCGTTAAGGTCCTCTGCAAACCTGAGCTCAACACCGCCATTGATGCCGCTGACGTGGATCCCGCGCTCGCCGAGTCCGGTGATCGTTATCGACACTCGGCCATTGATTCCTGAGATCTCCGAGTAGCCTCGGGCCTGCGCCACATCGACTTTGCCGTTGATGCCACTGAGCCTTACCGGTCCATCGATCGCGCCAACCGTTGCCTTGCCGTTGATGCCGCTCGCAGTCAGGTCGACCTGGCGCGGGATCTTCATCATGACGCGCTGGCGCAATTCATGACCGCGGCCGCTCCATTTCCGGTCATTATCCTTTTCACCGCGAACTACCAGCCTGTTGGGAGCCTGTTCAATTACGATCTTGTGATATTCGAGGTCGGCCCGGTTATTTGCCGAGCGAACGATATGCACCTCGGCGGTGTTTGTGTTGGAAGTTTCAATCTCAACCGTGCCGTTTATGCCCGAGACCTCTACACGCGCGCCGTTTGAAAGCTCGAATGTCTGGTTGATCTCGTCGCGCTCGGGAAGATCTCTCTCGGATTGGCTGTCATTGTCCTGATCCTCGTGTTGAGATCTGGCGCTATCTCTTCGGCTTTCCCTCTGTCTCTCCCGGTCAGACTGATATCCGTGCGATCTCAGTGGTGCGGCGACAAATGCCGTCGCCAGGACCACGAATAATACTAAGATTCTGCTTTTCATTTTGTTTACCTCTCCAGGGGTTAGTGGTTCAAATCGTGATGCGTGTGATGAGTTCTGAGTTCTTAGTGAGCGTGATGCGTGATGCGTGATGTTGTCGTTGAAGTCATTGGAAACCAGTGTGCTTCATCGAGGTCGCCCATCACGCATCCCTCACGCATCACTCAGCACTCAGAACTCTTCACTTACACTGCTGTTTAGCTGCGTCTGGTCCCAGCCTGACTATACGAACTGCTCCGTTGAATGAATCGAGTGCCAGATGTGCTGATCCGTCGCCGTAGACGCCTGTGATGCGCCGATTGATGGGGCCTCCGCTTATAGGTGGAGAGATCTTCAGCCGGAAGACCGTTTCTATCTCGCCGTTGTAAGTCACCAGTGTGGCCGTGAAACCGGGCGGGTTCTCCTGGATGGCCATTTGAACCTCGCCTGAGAGGCTCTTCAATCGGTAGCGGCCTTCAGCGCGAATCGGCCCTTTGAAAATGATCTCTCCGCTTGCCGTGCTTGCGTCAACATCTCCACCGATGCCCGCCAGAGCAATTGACCCGCTGGCGGTTTGCGCCTCAACGCGTCCCTTCGCGCAGGTGATGTTAATTTCGCTCGATGACGAGTTCACGCGCACGTCCCCGGCGGCATTTTGCACGGTGACCTCGCCGTGAGTGGTCGCCACTTCGACGGGGCCGCCGACCGTCTGCACCGAAATTTCTCCATGAGAGCTGCGTGCGGAAAAGGCGCCCTTGATCTCCTTCGCCTTGATTTCGCCTTGCTGGGTCCTGATTTCGAGCGAGCCGACGCGACTGACCGTAACCGCGCCGCTTCTGCTTCCTATGGCCACGCTTCCATCAACCTCGGACACTTCTATGTCACCATCGCGGCTGTCGACGATCTCGACGTCGGCGTAGCGAGGGATCTTTAAGTCGAGGGTCGCTTCGCCGCTGAACCGCCGCCCTTCGACCGACGATATGCTGAGCACAACCACCGGACGAGTAGGGCTTTGATAGACTCGAATGCCGACCGGCTCTGAGCCATCGCTCGCCCTGGCCTCAATCGTGTCGCGATCCGATCCGACGATGGTAATTGGTCCTGTGTTATTGCTGACGGAGAGCTTCCCACCGCGCGCGAGCTTCAGAGTGACGTGTCCTGCTTCTATCCTCGAGCCTTCAAGTTGCTGCACGGGAGCCGCCGCCGGCTCAGGCTCGGGAGTCCTTGGCGGGGCAGCAGGTCTGGGAGATGGGCGCTGCCGCTGGCTTTCCGCCTCGCCTGGCGGTCTGGGACTCTGTTGCCCGAGCACAGGGACTACTGCAAATGCCATCATTAGTAATATTGTTGTTGTAATTCCCTTGTTCATATGTCTCAAAAAGGCCGGTTGGCGTCGGTCTCATCTCTAGCTGTATCCCTTAAGAACTCCACTTTTTTCGAGTAGGCGGTCAGCAGGTACCCCAGAGCGATAGGATCGCTGCGGTTCCCCCGAACAGCCTGTTGAGTTGCATATATCGTATGATCGATTTCCGCAAGCGCGAAGTCGAATCGGGCACGCGTCTCCGGATCGAGTTGCCGTCGGCGACTGTCCAGATCGCGCGACAGAATGGTTATCGCGGCGAGATACTTCTGTTCGGCCTGGAGCACAAGTCGGTTTGGATCTACCTCTACAGGGGTCTTCTTCTTCGCTATAACCGGTTTCGGTTGATCCCGTTCAATCGGAGTCGCCGGCGGCGGCGTTGTGCCTTTAGCGACATCTGGCTGTATGTCTGACCCGGTATTGGGTTCAGGTTTTTGATTATCCTCTCGCGCAACCTGATTCTGGGCTGAATTGCCCGATTGCAGATAACTCATTACGCCGACGGTGATGCCTATTGTCAAAATCACCAGGGCGGCCGCAAGGGCTGGGCTGAGGCGAGGACCGGAGAAGCCTCGAGCCAACCACTCACGCACCCGGCTTAACAGGGCCGGTTCATTCTGCTTCTCTTCTTGAATGCGGGAATGCACATTGGCCCATAGCGCCGCGGTCACGTCGACCTCGCGATGATAC
>DASYSA010000530.1:0-9754 GCA_036003885.1 Blastocatellia bacterium
TATCGGAACAACACCGCAAATAGTCTGGCTTTGCTTGAAGAGATGTTGGCTGCATCCCTTCATCTATTCGTCTTTTCTTCCACCGCCGCCGTGTACGGGCTACCGGTCACCTTGCCTATAGAAGAAGGTCACTCGACGCGCCCGATCAGCCCTTACGGCTCGAGCAAGCTGATGACGGAAACGATGCTGGCTGCCATAGGCCGGGCGCACGATTTTCGGTTCGTATGTTTTCGATACTTCAATGCGTCCGGAGCCGACCCTGGCGGTTTGATCGGTGAGAACCGCACGCGGGAAACTCATCTGATACCGCTTGCGTTGAAGACTGCCCTCGGAGACTCAGAGTGCCTTTCGATTTTCGGGGATGACTATCCGACTGCCGACGGGACGTGCATACGTGACTATGTTCATGTAGGCGACATTGCCAGGGCGCACGTCCTGGCTCTGCAGTATCTGATTTCGGGAGGAACGAGTGATACGTTCAACCTGGGGAATGGCGCTGGCTACTCAGTAAAAGAAGTAATCAAAGCATCGGAGCAGGTGAGCGGACGGAGAATTCCCACGCGAGTTCTTCCCCCCCGTTTGGGAGATCCTCCCGTCCTGGTCAGCGACAGCGCGAAGGCGAACCGAATCCTAACGTGGCAGCCTGCCTTTCCTCGGCTTGACGAGATTATTCGAGATGCGTGGAGATGGCATTCCAGGTTTTACTCGAACCCGGAACACGCCCATTCAGCCTGATAGGCGTCATAACATTGTCAGGTTTCCAACCCTATAGGCGAGCGACCCGACGAAGCCCGAGTCGACCATTGGCTGGCGCCGTGCGTTGAGGGCCGCTCGTGCTAGAATGCACCGGTGTCTCGCCGGTCCTTACATCTCATCCTGTTTCTGTTTCTCATGTCTGCGTATCTGGTTATCGCGCTGCGGAATCTGACTGTCGTGCCGCAGGTGTACGAAGACGAACCGTGGCAGGCTTCGACCGGCTGGAAGCTCGCCACAGAGGGAGTGTTTGGAAGCGACTTATTCGCCGGCTTCTATGGAATGGAGCGTCATTACTATGGGTACATGCCGGTGCACCCGCTCTTGCTTGCAGTAGTGTTGCGCACGACAGGCCTGGGGTTGTTTCAGGATAGACTTGAGCCGGCCATTATGGGCCTGCTGGTACTGGTGCTAACTTATTGGCTCGGTCGCCGCCTTTTTGAGGATCCCTGGATAGGTCAATTGGCGGTCTTGTTCCTTATTGCGGTGCCGCTGACGGGATTAACTCGCATTCAGCTCACCGGTATTTTGTTAATTGATATGTCGCGTATTGCTCGCTACGACATGGTTGTTCCAGTGTTTGGGCTGGCGGCGTTGCACGCTTATATCTCTGCGCGCAAGGGGGGCAGAAACGGCTGGTTTTTCCTTGCCGGGCTGCTGGCAAGCCTTTCCAGTCTGGCGCATGTGTACGGACTATTCTGGTTACCGATACTCATCGTACTGGCGCTCTGGGATAGGCGTCCGTTTGTCAACATTGTCGCAATCATATCAGGTTTCATTGTGCCATTAGTACCGTATGCTGCGTACGTGCTGGGTAATCTATACGATTGGCGGGGACAGACTCGTCTCTACGGCAACCGCTTTCAGTTGTTGAATCCAACGTGGTATGTTCGCAATCTCATCGAAGAGCGTCATCGCTACGGGGCGGGTTTAGGATCAGTCCGTTCTGGGGCGATGCGAATCGGGTTCTGGAGCGCATTGGTTGGCCTGCCGTGGTCAGTCTTCGCTCTGGCTCGGCGCGCGCTCCGGAGTGACGATGCGGCGGCTCGTGTCGTCATGGTACCGCTAATCATCTTTCCCATACTTTTCGCTTTTCTGATAACCCTCAAGCTTGTGAACTACACCGTGGTTTTCATGCCAATGGCTGCAATTGCCGGCGGGTGGGGCGGTGTAAGAGTATGGAGCTGGGCAAGGAACGCGCATCGATTTCGCTGGGCTTTGCCTGTGCTTGTTCTGCTCCTGGCCGCAATAGTTGTGGAGGGTGCCACCCGCATCGCGGCGCTCGAAGCTGCTGCGAAGACGACAACACCCTATTACTCCTACATCAGCCGGGTGCGCGAGTATCTGCCTGGCGGCGCACGCGTGCTGGCATCACACAACTACTGGTTTGGCCTCGAGGACTTCAACTATCGTTCTTTCATTGTTCCGCTAGGATGGACGGACTTGCGAAACGAACCGCGCCCGCTGGCTTTTGAGGAGGGCCTGGAACAAATAGCGCCGGACGTTGTTTTGATCGATCGAGGTACGCGCGAGTACTTCGCCGGGGCAGGCAGCGACCACTTGGAGGGCTTCCATCGCTGGCTTGGGCGGCACCAGGGTCAGCTCGTGGGGCAGGTAGATGATCAAACTTATGGGTTGATGGAAATATATCAGGTCAAATACTAATCGAGAGACTCAGAGCGCAGACAAATTTGTCTCTCGCTGCCGGCCACGGAGTTCCATTTGTGCAGGCGAGCGATGCAAACTAGGGAACACTTTTGCTAATCACTGCCATAATTCCGACCTACAATGAGGCAGAGAACCTGCCGATTCTTGTGTCCTATCTCCTTTCATCGCCGCTCCAGGAATTGCGGATCGTGGTCGTTGACGACAAAAGCCCGGATGAGACCGGACGGGTTGCCGAATCATTGGCCGCCACACATCCTGGAAGAATTGAAGTAATCCACCGTCCGCGTAAGATGGGTTTTGGCACCGCTTGTGTGAGTGGTTTTCGGCTGGCACTAGAGAGCGGTGCTGAAGCAATTCTCCAAATGGACGCGGACCTTTCTCACTCTCCCGATGAACTATCCAAAATGTATGCGGCTCTGGAGTCTTGTGATGTAGTGATTGGATCGCGCTATGTAGCTGGAGGTCGATTGGACGAACGATGGCCATTGTGGCGATCGGGTCTCTCTGCGTTCGGAAACGCCTATGCCCGTACCATTCTCGGCCTGCCGTTACGCGATGTTACCAGCGGGTTTCGTCTCTGGCGTCGTGAGGCTTTGCAGAGCCTGCCCCTCGAACATGTAAAGTCGAACGGCTATGTGTTTCTGGTGGAGACGGCCTATTTGGCTCATCGCCTGGGCTACCGGTTCAGCGAGGTGCCCATTTACTTTGCCGAGCGGCAGTTTGGTCAATCGAAGATGAATCTAAACCTTCAACTGGAGGCCGCATTTCGAGTTTGGCAAGTGCTTTGGAGCCATCGGAAGGTCAGGAGACAGGGGACAGAAGTCAGGAGTCAGGAGTGAGAAGGTCAGGAGACAGTGCAAGTATCTCGAGGGCTGCCTTGCGCGAGACTTCCTCGGGTATCCGGTCACCCCACAATCCAGCCATTGCTCTCCCTGCCCGCTGAGCGAGATCGAAGGCCACCGACACCGACTCGGATTCCAGCGACGATTCTGTTAGTTTGAAAAGAGCCTCAACGTAGCGCTGCGGCGAATGGTGCTCTCTCAAGAACCGGTACCCGGTTTCACCCATTTCCGCAAAGCGGCCAGGATCGCTGGCAAGCGCCCACAGGTGATTATGTATGTCCGCGATCTCGGTTTCAACGCCTACAAAGGCGACTGCATCTTCGGGGAGAGTTGCGTACCATCCCGTACGAGTAACCAGACTGGGTAACCGGTGCTCCCAGATGCGAAGCTGGCTCAAGGATGACTCGCCCATACTCGGATACCGCAAGTTGATTGCCAGGTGAGCCAGGGACAATGCGCGGTCCAACTCCTGTTTTGATACAAACCCGTTGACTGAGACGTGTGCGACCAAACCATGCTTTCGTAACTGCGATTCGACACGCTCTCGATCATCACAAGTACCGTAGATATCCAGACGGAACATCTCTCTTCCTTCGAGTGTACCGAGCGCCTCGAGAACGGCATCCAGTCGCCGGTTGAAGCCAAGATGGCCAAACAATATTAGGCGGTATGGCGGACCTTTGCTTTCAGAAGAAGGCTCATTGCCGTCACATCCCGTTGAATGTGGAAGGGGAGCATAACCAATTGGGAGCTCGATCTCCTGCTTGAGCCTCTCAAACAAATCAACTGTGTGCACAAAGACCCCTGATGCGTTCTCCAGCGCCAACAGAGTCAGCGGGAACCTCTCCGCGAGATCGTCAGTTGTCCATCGACCATCCAAACAGGCGCGGGCGGCTGATGCGCCCTCTCTCCCATAATATCTCTCCATCTGAGACGCATATCCCGCGGGGTCGTTCATCTGCGAATACAGACCCATGAAAAAGTGTTGTAGACAGCGTTCGTGCAGCACAACAATCCCAGCGTGCTGCCGGCTAACTTGCCAGATCGCACCGTGGAAGACGGGGTGATTGCCTAAGTTATAGATACTCGCATCGGCCCTGTTCAAAGCCTCCCACTTCAAGGTATCGGGTTGATACTGGCGCACTTCCGCGTACTCTTCCACGATAGGATCCCACACGGCTTGATCTGTCCAGAGAGTGACGGAGGCGTGGCGGGACAATTCAGGGAGAAGGCTCATGCTGTAATCGGCTACGCCGCTCCGGGCAGGCGGCAGCGGGGAGAACCAGGCCACTTTCACGACAGAAGCCTCCTGACCACATTGGGCCAGGTGATGCCCATGCTGTAATAGTGCTCTCGTCCGGCCTGTCCCAGCGCTCTCGCCAGGCCGGGGTCTTCCCACAGGCGATCCATCGCTGACGCAATGGCCTGGGGCGTCGACGCGGTTATGAATCCAGTCTGCCCATCGACCACAAATTCGAGGGGGCCTCCCGAATCGGTACACGTGATAATCGGCTTTGACGCCAACATCCCTTCGAGCGTTACGTATCCGTAGTCCTCATCCAGTGGCGGGAAGATGACTGCGAGGGCGCGAGCGTAGAGGCGCCGCTTTTCATCCTCGTTGATGGGCCCAAGCCACTCCACTCGATGCGCGACCCCCAATTCTGAAGCCAGGCTTTTCAGAGAGTCGAGGTTTGCCGCGTTCTCCGGAGCTCCGGCAAAGCGCACTCGCACAGGCTGTCGCGTGACTGCGAGAGCTTTCACCACCAGATCCTGGCGCTTCAGAGCACAAAGACGACTCGGCAGAAAGAAATAGTCGCCGGCCTCTTCCCAATAAAACAGGTCCGCCTCGGGAGGTGGGTTGTACAGCGGCTCGGAGTCGATATTGTTGTATTCTTTCAAACGCCGGGAGACATTCCTGGCGATCGTAAAGACGGCTTTTGCTTGAGGGATGAGCTGTTCGTCCGCCCACCGGATTGCACTCCGTACCCTGGCTCCAGTAGGCTGGTTGATCAGGTCCCCAACCTCGCGATCCCACAGGTCATACGCCCCACGGTGCTGATGCAGAATCCACAAAACCTTGTTTGGGTGGCTTAAGAGATAGGCAGGAAATTTGAGGCCGATAACCATATCGACCCCGGTACCAGAGGCCTCAGTAAGATCGAACAGGCGGCACGCCAGCATGTGGTCCAGGATTCGTTCCGGCGGATACCACTTGAACGGAAAGGCAACGACGTCGGTCTCGTGACCTTCGACGGACAGAGCATTTCGCAATCCCTCAGCGAGAACCTCAGCTCCACCTCGGACGAACGGGACCTGCACCGTGGCAATCAGAATCCTCATAGCTTCTGGAGCCTGTAAGCAATAACAGGCTAGTCGACTAGTGGTCAACGCATAGCGACTGATATAAGTTTACGAAACGCTCGACAGCGAGAGCCAGGTCATACTTGCGCTCTATCTCATTACGTGCTGCCCGCCCCATTAAAGCTCTCTGATTGGGATTGCGCAGTAGAGTCGCGATGGCTTTTGTCAATTGATCAACATCGCCTACCGCTGTTGCGATGGCTGCATCGGGTGCTATGTCGGCCAGTGATCCCACACGAGTACCTACGATCGGGAGCCCACACGCAGCAGCTTCCAACAAGGCCATGCCTTGCGCCTCATAGTGCGAAGACTGGACAAACAGCACGGCTGACCGGTAGAGATCGGGCAACCGATCATGCGCGACCGCGCCGCAGAAGTCCACTCGGTCAACCACGCCAAGCTGTCTCGCAGCGACTTGTAGCGAGTCGTGTAGACTTCCGCTTCCAGCGATTATCAATCGAGCCGAAGGAAACTCTTTAACAACCTGCTGAAAAGCCCGCAGCAGGACCTCATGCCCTTTGACCCGCTCCAAAGATCCTACACTCAACAGGGTAAGCGACTCTGTTGGAATCGAAGCAGAGCGCCACATCTCCAAATCTACCCCTAGCGGCGCAACAACAGGGCGCTTTGCCAGGTGTCTCTGGGCAATCTCCGAAAGATAGTTTGATCCCGCTGTCACTGCGCTTGCTCGCCTGAGCGCCCAACGGATCAGCAGCCTCGAGTGAAGTCGTCGGGTCAACCCATATTCTATGTCGGGTAGATGGATCAACTCGCCTCCGGCCAGACTTATAATGACCGGGAGACGCTTGCTGAACCAGGCGGCGATAATTCCAGGCTCACTAGCCCAAAAAGCATGCAGCACGTCAAAGCTTCTTTGGCGATGCTGCCTGGCTATTTGCTGAATCGCGGCTGCCCATAAAGTGATGCTGTGTCGCCCGCGCCGATCGGCCCATCCCAGGCTATGAACCACAGCATTGCCGATCTTGTAGACACCGCGTGTGTGTGGATAGCGCAACGTGAAAACTACGACCTCTTCGCGCTCGGCCAGCGCTCGCACGAAATTGAGCAACGCGGGAATGCACCAATCGTTTTCATCGGCGCTGAACCCCGGCACGATTAATCCGATTCTCACAAGCTCAATCCTTTACTCCTATGCCGATGAGACTGAGGCCGCTCCAGGGCCATATTCGATCTATTCGCCTGAGGAACAGAATACCTGTATCCAGCACCTTAAGTTGCACGCGAGAGAATTTCTTGCGGCGCAGCACCTTTCCGTTTAACCACCATCCCGGAACTGCGATGCGATTGAAGTCGAACACTGTTTCCACCCGGAAGCCGGATTCGGTCAGAGCGCGGCTCAGGTCTGCCGCAGTGTACCGCTTTCGGTGTTCCAGGGCCTTGTCCAGTGAGCCATACAATGATGGCTGTTGCGGCACCAGGATGACCGCCCTCCCGCCCGGCCCAAGGGCGGACCAGAGATTGCGTAAAGCTTTCAGTTCATCGGGCACATGCTCGAGCACATTGACCATGAGGGCGGTATCGAATTGCCCCTCGAGATTGTAGAAGTGGTCGTGTTTGCTCGCATCAATCTCCGCCACCCTCAAGTAAGGCTTGCCGGCAGCGTAAGATCTTAGATAGTACAGGTAGTTCGGATTAACGTCGGAAGCGACATATGACTCGCGTGGGAGGAACTGGTTTGTAAGAGTCCCAATTCCAGCGCCAATCTCCAGAACACGGTCGCCGACGTACGGCCGCAGTATGTCGCCCATCCAGAGATTGAATCGCCGTGCGCGCTCCAGTTCGATAAGTATCTGCGAGCCGTATTCGTCTGACTTATAGAGATCGTCAATCAGCCAGAAACGAACCATGGCCAGTAGCGCAAGTAAGCCATCGCGGGCACGGCTCTTCTTTCCCTCCCACTGAGCTTGCGGCAGGCCGCGGATTAGAGTCTCAAGAACGTGTGCCCTGCGCTTCGCCAGCTTGAACACAATTTCAACCTGAAAACGAAAGTCGTTGCTTCTGAGCGGAATTGATTTCAGCAGCGTTGTATTTATAGCCTTGTAGCAAGTCTCAAGGTCAGTGAGACATAAATTCGTAAACCAGTTGCTCATGAAGGTCAGGGCTTTGTTGCGGGCAGTATGCCGATGCCGATGAGTCGATGTGCTCTCAGCGCGTGCCGAAACATATCGGGAGCCGAACACTGCGTCCGCCCCCTCCTCAGCAAAAGGAACTAAAAGCGCCGGAATGTCTGCGGGGTTGTGCTCAAGGTCGCCGTCATGGATAACAGTAACATCACCGGTTGCTCGCGAGACCGCCGTTCTAATCGCAGCACCCTTGCCTTTCTTGCTTTCGTGCCGCAGTAAAATGATGCGCTGATCTTCTTCGGCGAGCCGCTGCAATATCTCCCACGTGCCATCCACACTATGATCATCAACCACAATCAACTCGAGATTGCTCACCAATTGATGCTTGAGTGCCAGCACACGTCGCACGCCGGCCTCGACAACACCGCGCTCGTTGTGAACCGGCACCAGGACGCTCACTCGAAATGACTCTGTCTTGCTCCTATCATCAATCTGATAATCGCAAGGCCGAGGATTGAATTGCCTCATTTGGTAATAGCCTTCCGTGATAGCCGGGACGTGCTGCCTTCGGGCCGGGGCGGACTTATAGCACGAAGTCAGACGGGGCACAACCAACAGTTAAAACAGAGATGAAGCTCTACTAAGCGCTTACTTCTCTCTCCGGTAAGACGCTTTGATTTTGCCTCGCTGATGTCGCCTTCGCAACGAGCCAGATCAGGATGATGAGATTGATCGCTGCGACCAGGACAGAAAGCACTTTCATAATAACCACGAACACTGAGTCTTCCGAGGCAGCAACGAGGTTGGTTCCGAGCGCCTGTGTAAACGGCGCAATAGTAATCAGGTTGAACAGAAACGTAAGAGATAATGCGCCGTACACCAACCAGAGGCGGTTACGTTCTGAGCAGGAAGCCTGACTGCTTGATGGCATGGCTCGTAAGAGAGTCGTCTGCCCGGCGGCTCCAAGCAAAATGAAGGGAAGCGTCGCGTACATATATCGTTCGTGCATTTGAGTGAGCAGCATGAACATTCCCAGGCTGAGCGTGGCTGCTGGCACCGTTAAGCATTTGTTTCGACGCGCAGCCAGACCAGCTACTAAGGTAGCCAGTATCGCAAACAACGCGAGGCCAATTGTCTGAATCGACAATGGCAGACCGAAGGGATGCGTAAGCGAGCTGCTGTACGAGACTCGCCCCAGGTATAGCAGGTACCAACAGTTGTATGCGCTGACGACGACTCGGGGCCGGTAGGTGGGGAGATCGAGAAAGGCGTTATGCAGGACTTCGCCAAGGTGACCTGTGATCAACCACGGTGCAACAAGAATAGTGCCGGCTACGGCTACAATTCCTGCTGCGAGAGACAGTCCGGGCGCACCGCGTCTCACCAGCGACTGCGCAACAAGGAGAGGAGCCAATGCGATGCTTTGAAGCTTGGCTGCTACTGCTAACGTATAAGCCAGCCATGCAGGAAGAAACGCCTCACACTCAATAGCGAGCACGGAGGCCACCAGGAATAGTGTGTAAATAGAATCGGTCTGGCCCCAGTACGCAGAAACGTACCAGATCGCCGGATTAAACAAATATACCGCGCAGGCGAGGATGGCGAGCGTCGACGTACTCCTCTCCCTTCTTCGCACCGCCCACGCGATAAGCCATGAAGTAAGAATGTCCGCCAAAATCGAAGGCAATTTGATCATAGCTATCAGCAATCCATTGCCGGCGTGGATGGTGCCTGCCAGTTTCGCTTCCAGCCACCCCGCCCCCGCGAAAATGTAGATTGACAATGGTGGATAGTTCACGCTTCTGTCTTCGTAGATTGCAGGCAGGCCCGCCTGGTGTGACGTTCTCGCCCAGTGGATGAATGTTTGAACGTCGTTTGGCGCGCCCACGTCCACGGCTACAAGTGGAAGCCGTATGAGCAGGCCACAAAGTAAGACCGCAGCCAGAGTCGACCGCTCATGGCGAGTGATCCACCTGTGCACGAAGGCAGGTATTGTCGGAGGCGTCAGCATAGTAAATCAGACAACTGCATGTGATCGAATCACAG
>DASYSA010000531.1:0-4115 GCA_036003885.1 Blastocatellia bacterium
ATCCCACCCCTGTTGTGCCTGTGACTTCGGTTCCCGCACCCCGGAATTCGGGTTCTGATCTCACAATACCCGAACTCCCAATAGAGGCCGGGACGAGGTTCCTTAAGACAGATCTTGCCGAGATCAGACGGGCGGTGCTGGGTGAGGATCTCTCAGCCGAGTCGGCGATTGATCCAGACGTGGAGCGGCTTCCGCTGCACCAGGTTGACCCGGAACCCGAGTCAACCGATCCCAGGACTGTATTTGCAACCACTCTGGCAGTATCGGAGGAGGCGCCTGTCCGTATCATGGCCGTGCCTGCCTCTAAACTCATCACTGCGCCGCTCGAAAAGAGTGGCCGTCGGGGCCGGTGGCTGTACAGGACAGCGGTTGCGGTTGTCCTTCTTGCTGGGACCGTAGTAGCAGGGGGGTTCTGGATCAATTCACGCCTTGATAGGCAGTTCGCGGCTTTGAACGGGGAGTACGACGCCGCTGCTTATGCCAGCTCTTATGCTCTGGCTCAGGCGGACATCGTAGAAGAGGTCACTCCTGACGACAGTGTTACAGTTTCAGAAACAGAGGAAGCTCAGCCCGTACCCGAAGAGACTCCACGAAACAAGGCTGAGCAGGATTTGTTGGATCGCAAAACGGCTGAAAGACAAAAAGCCCTGGCGGCGGCCCGGCTGGCCGAGACGCAGTTGCCATCTGCAATCCCAACTAAGCCTGAACCGAGAAAGACCAACCCGTTGCCGCCAATGGCTTCTCAGGTCCCTGTCATTGGAGCTCAGCCGATTTCGGACAATAAAACGGCCGCAGTACTCATGAACGCCGGGGCGGCGACGGGACCTCCCGAGCCTCCTCCTCCTGCGCCCGCCCCCGCCGGCAGGCTCGTCGTGTCCGCCGAAGCCACTAGTAAGGTTCAGCCGTCCTATCCCCACAGCGCTGTGACTGCGCGGGTTAGCGGGGCCGTAGCCGTTCTTGTCACCATCAATGAGCAGGGTAACGTTATCGAGGCGCGCGCCGTCTCCGGACCTTCGCTGCTCTGGGGTGCTGCAGTCGGTGCCGCCCGGCGATGGAAGTTCAAACCCTCAACCATTGGTGGGGTGCCCGCCAAGACATCAAAGACAATTGTGTTCAACTTTAAGTCCGACAAATAGGAGCAGGTTATTTGCCTGCGGTGCTCAGTACTCGATCGGGCGGGGATGTAAGAGGTTGGTGTCTTTTGTGGCTGGTTGAGATCCGCTTCCAGGACGATTCCATTCGCAGTATTGCCCTTTGTCGATCAGTTCCTGGGCCTTGTCCTATTAGCCGCCTGATCATCTCAACTGGCCAATCGAGCGAGTGACTATGTTTCCGCCGGACTGAAATAATCCGAACGGGCGGCGTAGCTTACTCCTGCTTCTCTATAGCCTTGAGGGGTGCGGTGATCAGGCCGCCTCCCTCGCCTACCTCGGCAGCGGCGGCCAGTTCGTCGCCCGTCGGCTCAAACATCTCTCCGTACTTCTCGCGGTAGGGATCGACCAGGGCTCCGCCTTCTTCCTTCGTGAAGGTGAGCTTTGCACTGGCCGCGTCGAAATCGATCACTACCATGTCGCCCGTGGAGACCTGGCTTGTTGCCACCAGATTTGAAATCGGATACACGAGGAAGCGTTCGATGGATCGCTTCAGGTGGCGGGCTCCATATTTGAAGTCGATCCCTTCGTCCAACAAGAACTTTTTCGCGGTTTCGGTGCAGGTGAAGACAAATTTCTCTCCGGTTCCCTTCATGATGCGGCTCTGGACCTGCCCCAATTCAAGCTCGAGGATCTGCTTGAGGTGGTATTCCTTGAGGCTGCGAAAGACGACAACCTTGTCGATCCTGTTCATGAACTCGGGAGAGAATTTTCGTTTGGCGGCCTCCGTTGCGGTCCGATAGATCTTTTGATCAACTTCGTCCTCAATCATCCCTCTACCCCGGGCGGGAGCGAAGCCAATCGATCCGGTGATCAGTTCGCTCATCTCCTTTGCGCCCAGGTTGGAAGTCAGAAATATCATGCAATGTGAGAAGTCTACCTTGCGATTGTCGCCGAGCGTCAGCGTCGCCTTATCGAGAATGCCGAGCAGTAGCTGCCACAGAGCGTCCGATGCTTTCTCGATCTCGTCGAACAGGACGAACGTGAGCTTGTCGCTTTCGGTGTGATACTTGTCCAGGTTCTCCTGGGTTAGCATCGGCGCGGTCTCGCGGTGCCCGAGGTAGCCCGGGGGTGAACCAATCAGCTTCGCGATCTCATGGGAGTGTTGAAACTCGGCGCAGTCGATTTTGACGACTGCATTGACGTCTTCGAACAGAACCTCGGCTGCGGCCTCGACAACTCGGGTCTTTCCAGAACCGGTAGGTCCGAGAAACAACATTGTCCCGATGGGTCGGCCCGGGTTCTGCATTCCGGCGAGGAATATCTGATAGAGACCCGAAATGCGGCGGACGGCGCGTTCCTGTCCGACTATGAGGGTGCCCAGTTTATTTTCGAACTCTTCAGCTTTCGGACTCTTCTTTTCCGGATTCAGGGGTATTCGATTTTGGGTATGACCTTGCGTTTCTTCCACTTTAAATTTCACTCCAGGCCAAAGCGTCCGATCCAGTTTCGCCCAATCCCGCTGAGCCGATCGTCACTTTTGGCAAATACCAGCGCGTTGGTGGCTGAGGGTGACACGCAGCCTGTACGCGTTGAAAACACTTCTGTGGAATTATAATACGGCCTCGCGTGGACCGCCACGGAGTTCGTTCCTGCCAAAACGGGGCTTCTCAGGTCTGATTGCCTTTTATGCCAATGACATGCTTTTGTCAAGCATATAATGGCTCAAACTTGACACTCTGAATTTTGCGAAGGTAAGATCTCAGTTTGCCAAAATGGCCGGCGAGGTCATCTTTCCCGGCCAGTGTACGGTTTTAAGCGTTTTTAACGGGTTGGCCCCTTAGCTCAATGGCAGAGCAGAGGACTCATAATCCTTTGGTTGGAAGTTCGAATCTTCCAGGGGCCACCAAACCAATAATTTACAGAGCGCGTCAAATCCGTGTTCCGAATTCGGGGATGCGTTAGAGCACAGCTCTACAATTGACGCTGATCACGTCGGTTACCGACAAGCTTGGCGACTGCCGAGGTTGCCGGTCGGTCCTGCTTCAGTGACTGTACTCTTCGCGATGAGCGAAGCGCGTAGCACGCCGCGAGGCCGACCATCATCGCACAGGTCCTCTGCTTGGACGCTTGTTGTTGATAGCCTGTTCACTCTTGACTTCTTCGACCGAGATGCGGTGTTTGTTGCCATAGGCATCCTTGCGAATGCCGGTCACCTGCCACGAGACTTCGACATTCGTCGCGTTAGTCTTGATGGTGAAGCGATTGCCGCTGATCTTGGTTGCAACAATGGCTTGCGCGAACGTGCCGATGACCGTGAGTTGATAACGGAAGTCGCGGTTGAGCGCCTGTCTTACCTGACGGCGAAGCACGCGGAGTGGAGTCAGCGTCGGTTCCGGTACGGAAGTTCAGGTTGTAGGTACCCGTGGGCAAGCCCCTCGTGGTTAGTTGACTTCATGTTGCTTCCTTGTTCAAAGACCCGATTCGTGTTCATCCTATTTCACCTGTAAGGGCACAAAATGTTCGACGACATCTCCTGCAACGCTGAAAAACAGTAGATAGGTTCCACCGGCGAAGCCTTTCGTGCTCAGATTGAAAATGTAGCCGCCGGTGCCGCCAAGTGTTGCGTCGAAGCGGAAGTGAAAGTCGGGGTTCGCGTCGCCCGAGTCTTGTAGCGGCAGGGACGAACCATCCGACACGCGAACGACGCGCGCGGCGGTCACCACGATTTGGGGTGAGGAGCGGTTATTTCCAGCGGCATCGGTAATTTGAATCTTGATGGGGAAGGTACCGCCGCTTGTCTTGGACTCGGTCGGATCGTAAAGAAGCTTAATGCTAAAGGTGGCGGTGGGTTCGAACAGGGCGAAGGGCGAAAGCGACGTCACCGTGCCACAGACGATCTTGTTGGATGTATCGACAGAAACGGTTGCGTCCACCCAAGCGCCGTTTTCGAAATGGAACAGGCGCGGCCCCGTAAAGTTGAAGAAGACAACGCCGGTGTAGTTGATGCACACGGCCACGTTC
>DASYSA010000532.1:0-6832 GCA_036003885.1 Blastocatellia bacterium
CTGAAGGTAGTAAGACATCATCGGGATCGCCATCTCCCAACGCGAGTTTTTGCGTTGCCAACGGCGGACTGGATTCGTGACGGCGCCAGGCTCACTGTGTTCGATGCCGCGAACTCCAGCGTGTTCACCCTTTCGTGTCGATCAAGAAGCAGCTACTTTCTGCCGCTGCGCAATCTTCCGCTCCCTTATGAACAGGAACAGAGGCAGGCCAAGCGAAACGCCGACTAAGAGATTGCAGACGATATATATCCATAGATGTCTCATCTGTTGCCGGCGCCCCTCCGTCAACACCAGAACCCAAAGTACTACCGACGAGACTATGACGTCGAGACCAAAGAAACCCGAGATCCGATTGGCGAAGAGATCCTGAACAAGAAGCGAAACATTGAGCCCGTGCTCAGTCAGGAACGGGATTAGCTGCGAGCCGGGAAGTACGGCGCCAAGGATGCAGAGAACCAGGTACAGGTATTGAGTCATACGATCCTCCTCTCCCGCGCGACGGTCGACACCAACGATAGCCGCATCTACGCGTTTCTACTGGAGGCCGACGCGACGAATAAGGCCTTCGAACCTTGGATCAGAGTGGAGGCTGTCAAAGGTCGGATCCGACCTTAGCAGATTTAGATAGTCAGAGCGATCTTGATAAGCTCGCTCCAACCACTCGAAAGCCCTATTTTTGTCTCCGAGGCCGACATGAATGCGTGCAATCTCAAAAGGAGAGATGTAGCGCTCGCGGGATAATGCGCCCAAACGGTCGAGCACCCTCCGCGCATCGCGAATGCGCCCGGCGACTGCGTAAGCGTAACCGAGCATTCCCAGTTTCCCACTGGGCAATTCCACAGCTTTCTCCAATTCGATAATTGCTTGATCATATGAGCCCTTTTCCATGTAAGCCTTGCCCAGAACAAGATGTCCCCGATTGAAGTTCCTGTCTAATTCAAGCGCCTCGCGGCTTTGTTCGATGGCCTGGTCATACTGATGCGCCAGATAGGCAATATACGCCGCATTGACGTATGCACTTGCGGAAAGCGAACTGGATTGCAACGCTTGATTGGCTGCTCGGATGGCTTCATCAATCCTGCCCTGTTCGGCAAGATACTGGCCGTACGAAAAATGGACCTCTGCTTCATTGGGATTGAGTTCAAGCGTGCGCTTAAATTCTTGCTCGGCTCCCGGAAAATCCCAGGTCCACCAGTAGATCAAAGCAAGCGCATAGTGCGCCTCGGCCAACGCGTCGTCGAGCGCCAGCGCCTTCAAGGCAGCATCTTTTGCTTTAGGCATGGCTTCGCCGGGCGATAAAGTTTCACCAGATCTTATCGCGTAGCTTTCGGCCAATCCGGCGTAAGCCTGCGCGTATTTCGGGTCCAGCGCGATAGCTTGATTGAAATACTCGACCGCTTTCTTAGCGCCATAGTCGGTGAATTGCCAGGAATAGTAATGACCCTTCAAGTAGAGTTGATATGCCTGGCTGTTGTCCGTGTAATGCTTCGCCAGGAGACCTTTTTCCTCGCCGGTCAGTTTAACCGCAAGTGCTGCGGCCACTCGCTCGGAAATTGAGTCCTGCACCGCGAATACGTCTGTGAGCTTTTCATCGAACGTATCAGCCCAGAGCTGGCCCCCGTCTCCCACTCTCACGAGCCGCACAGTGGCCCGTATGCGGTCGCCAGATTTCTGTATGGTGCTATCCAACACCGATTCCACTCCCAATTCCCGACCGGCTGCGACGGGGTCTTGCTCAAGCACTGCGTATTTGCGAACTAGCCCGAGTGGCCGCACGATGATAGCCCTCATGCCGCTGAGCTTGGTTGTGAGCGTTTCTGCCATCCCAATCTCAAGCGCTTCGTCTCGGTTATCTGCAACCAGCGGCTTGAACGGCAACACCGCGATTGACCTGATCGGCGGTTGTGGCCCGGATTGCTTTGGCCAGAAATAATAAGCCGCATAACCCAGCCCGATCAGCGTGATTGCGGCGGCGAGCGTCAGCAACACATGTCTTTTCCGCGCGGCCGGTCGTTGACGGCCGGCCTCTTGCTGCTCCGCCTCGCTGACTTCTTCAAGCGCTAGCGTCGTCCGGCTGCGCTCTTCTACGACCATCGCCGCCGGTTCTGCTGTTGACTCCACAACCTCTGCGACGAAGCGATAGCCTCGGCGCGGCACTGTTTCAATATAAAGGTGTTTGCCGGAGTCATCGCCCAGCGCCTTGCGCAACAGCGAGATGTTATTCGACAGGTTCGTTTCTTCGACGAACGTCTCGGGCCACAGCCTCCGCATCAGCTCATCTTTTTCAAGCAGATGGCCTCTGTTTTCTACTAGCACCTTTAGCAGATCGAATGCCTTCGGCGTGAGCGCTACACTCTCGCCATCCCTGAGCAGCATTCGTTCTGCGACATCAATGCAGAATGGCCCGAACTCGTACAATTGCCTTGCCTGCCTGCTCATGGCCATTGTTTTAAACTCTTTGAACTCTCTTTGAACAAACCTGAAAAGAAATTTGGATTCCCTTAAGACTTCGATTCGGCCCACACAGTAAAGTCTGCCGTGAGGTAAGAGATGGCGGCGACCTTCAAATCCTTAACGCGCAAGGTGCACCGGTTCGGTCCGGAACGATCACGGGTGAGGCTGCGACGCTGCCTCATTGTATGCCTAACTTTTGCCGCAAGCAATATGGCAATAGGCGAGAGCTGCCAGCGTTGCGTTTCGTCAGTGGAAGCTGGTGAAGGGGAACCGAAACGAATGAAGAACAAGACAAAGCTGACGATCGAGACGGAGCGGATATTTGTCATCCGCAGAGGCAGAGCCGAGCGTCGGGGAATGTGCGAAGCGTGCCAGGAGGTGGTGCAACTCCTCACCGTAGATGAATCGGCGACGCTTACGCGCGTGAGTGCGCGGGCGATCTATGGACTGGTAGAGGCTGGAAAGATTCATTTCACCGAAACCAATGAAGGGTTGCTGCTGATTTGTTTCAACTCGCTTTGTCGCAGTTTGCTTCGAGCAGAGGCGCAAGATCTTACGAACAAATTCAAATCAGGAAGGAGAAGACCATGAAAGCTAGGGATAGATCAGCGACGCTCTTCGCAACCGTCATGGTGGTAGTCGTGGTTGCGGTCGTCTGGACGGCATGGCCCGCTCGCAATCTGCTAGCCGCTAAGGACGTTGGAGGTGCGGTCGGCGCTGAAATCGCTAGCACGCAAGCCCATCATGTTGCGAGTGCACAAGACCACCACGCCACTATTGAGTGGCCGGACTCAGCATTCCGCGCTGCCATCGATGCGGCACCAGCGGGCGCAACGGCGTCCCCGCGTTCACCGCTCTATTCCATGGGGTGTTCGTTGGGCCTCGCTCAGAACCTCGGTTCTTCCGTCAACTCCCCTCTATTCGAGGGAGGTCCAACCGTCTCGACCGATGAAAGGACGATGATTTTCACCGCGACCCGTGACCCGGTGACAGGGCAGGAAGACCTATTCATCTCCAAGCGAGCGCGCCGGCAAGACCCGTGGGGCGCAGCCGAACCCATCGGATTTCCTATAAACGAACCCGTCGTCGATGAGTTCTCGCCTCGCCTTTCGCATGATGGAACGGCGCTCTATTTTGGGTCGAATCGTGCGGGAGGGTTCGGCAAGGCCGACCTCTACGTTTCTACTCGTGAATCTCCGAACCATCCCTGGAACCCGCCGCAGAATCTGGGACCGCTCATCAACACAGCGAACTTTGAGGGATTCCCTACACCATCGGCAGACGGCAACACGCTGTACTTCGATAGGGCTACGACAGCCGGCAGCCCCGATTCGGACATTTGGGTGACGACTCGCGCGAATCAACACGAGCCGTGGGGAGTCCCGCAGGGACTCGCCGAGCCGGTCAACACCTCCGACGCCGAGTTTGCACCGTCAATCTCAGTGGACGGCCTGACGTTGTATTTCGCATCCGCACGAGCTGGCAACATCGGTTTTGTGGACATCTGGGTCTCGACCCGCCGGGGCCTGTTGGATCCGTGGGTGCAGCCCAAGAATCTCGGGCCGAACGTGAACAGCGCATTCAGCCTGACACTCGGGCCGTTTATCACGGCCAACGGAAGGTCTCTCTACTTCATGTCAACTCGCCCTGGCGGGCTGGGGCAACCAGGTTGTCGGTTTCTCAGTTGCTTCGATCTGTACGTGGCAAAGCGCGAATGTCACGGTGACGCTCACTGATTTGGATTAGCAAACAACAAGCAAGGGCAGTGCCTCGCAATTTCGTGAACAGATTCGAGTCGGAGTAGGAATGACCATTACTAATCATCCTCTCCACAGATCCGGACGAGCGCTGCTAACGCATCCGGCTCCTGCCTTAGGTGATGACGCCCTCAATACCCTGCCTGCACCTTCCCCTGTTAACGCTTCGCCTGCGCCCTTTCGAGCGCCGGTGCATGACTCGGGGCCGTCACGGTTGGCTAATCCTTTAACGTATGACTCTTTCATTCACTACAACCTGCCGATTTATCCCGGCGCTCGAGGAGAACGAATATGAATACGAGGCCAAGCTATCGCGTCGTTGCGCTCGTCGCGCTGATCACGGTTGTTTCTGTCGTATCAGCGCGGCTGCGCGCCGACACCGGAATGTGCGGCGGTGTCAACCTGCCGTTTATCGATGTGTCTGCCAGCAACCCCTTCTTCTGCTCCATAGCATCTGCTTATTTCTCCGGGCTTTCGGACGGCACGACCGCCACCACCTTTGGTCCTGCAGACCTTGTACCGCGCGAGCAGATGGCTGCGTTCGTGACCCGCACGATGGACCAGTCGCTGCGCCGGGGCAGTCAGCGGGCGGTGGCACAGCAGTGGTGGCAACCGACGGGAGTGCTCGCATTGGCCCTGAGCCGCGCCGAGGTCGACGACAGTCACGGGAACCAGTTTCACTCGTTCCCCACCAGAATCGCCTGGGATGGCGCGGACCTGTGGGTGACTAGTAGAACTGGCCTCCTCACCGTGTCTCGGGTTCGTGCGAGCGATGGCCGCCTGCTGGAGAATTGGGATATGTTTATCGGGGGACTCGACATCATCGCCGCCGCCGGACGGATATTCGTCAGCGGTGATAGCCCGTTCGTTTCCGAGGAGGACGCAGGCAGGGTCTTCGTAATTGACCCAAGGCGAGAACCCACGGCGGCGAGCGAATTTGCGAAGACCAAGCCACACCCAAATGGTCTCACGTTCACCGGGACACATCTGTGGACCGCCAATCGTAGCGGCTCAATCACCCGCATATCGCTCATCGGCGGCTTTGTGAGCACGTTCACCTCCGGGTTTTCTTCACCGTTCGATATCCTCTGGGACGGTGAAAACCTGTGGGTCGCCGATATCGGAGACGACCGGTTGAAGCGGGTAGACCCGGCCAACGGCGCGGTGCTGCAGTCCATACCGGTTGGCAGCAGCGGTCCTCGTGTCAAAAGCTCACCCTGGGAACTACTCTTCGATGGCTCAAATCTATGGGTGAGCACCAACTTAGATGACAGCGTGACAGTGGTGCGGGCGGTGGGCGATCTGCGCGGCAGGGTGCTGGCCACGCTGACCGGTAACGGACTGAATGGGCCTCGGGGCATGGCCTTCGACGGCGAGCGCGTCCTGGTGGTCAATGCCCAGGACAGTTCGGTATCGCTCTTCAAGGTGGCGGACTTCACGCCTCTTGGTCGAATTTCGGTAGGCCCTTCGAGTGGACCCCACGGTGCTTGTAGCGATGGCCTGAACTTCTGGATCACTCGGGAAAACTCCCACGACATCGTGCGATTCTGACCCTGAAGTTGCGCGACATATTGACGGGGTAAACCGCCGCCTGCGTGCGTGGTGTCGAAAAGGAGTGTGCATTCTCAACTGCTTCGACCTGTACGTCGCTAAGCGCGGATGTCATGACGGAGATGTGCCGTAAGAGTGGGCCGTCTTCATTTTGACTCATCGAGCTGCTCGGTAAGCCGCAGCGGAAATTAAGTTGGAACAGAGTTATGCGAAAGGAGCAATATCATGAAAACTCGCAGAACATCAACGAAACTGATTGTATCGTCCGCGGCGGTGCTTCTCCTAGGCACCACCATCGCGGGCGTTACCCAGCGTCAGGATTCACCCATTACTCGGGTGCCGATCTGTGTGAAGGAGAACGGCCAGTTGCGAATGCTGACCGGCAACAACACAGCGTGCGAGCCATCAGAGCGGCAAATGGAGTGGGTGGTCGGCGGAGAAGTGACAGAGATTCAGCTTGGCGACGGGCTGGTTGGTGGCCGGGAGGATGGAGCGGTTCGGCTCGCGCTCGACCCCTCGATCATTGCAGGCTGCACCGGCTGCCGAGGGGGCAGGGTGTTCGCCGGCTTTAATGACGGGCCGAGCATGTTTCCCCATAACCTTTTATTCGAGACAATCGCCGAGCTCAACCTGCCTGCCGGCGACTACGTCATCTTCGCCAAGCTGACCCTCGAAGCGTTGAAGGAACCGGTCGCCAACATCAAGGCGCACGTGACGTGCCGGCTCTCGGCGGGCTCCGATTTTGATGAAGCTGCAGTTGTGCTGGAACAGGATCACACCGAAGGTTTTTCTTCGGACGGCAGTAACGTGATGGGGCTGAACCTTCAGGTCGTCCACAGCTTCAGCGCGTCGGGCAGCGTAGTGCTGAAGGGGAAGTTCGAGTTGCCGCCGAGCTTAGGGGTCGACCCGCCGGTGCGGCTCCGTAATCTCAAGATCATGGCTATCGAGGCTTCCGACATCTCCAATGTCTTCCTCGGCGCCAACTGAGGGATCAAAATCCCGAGAGACCTCGGGACCTTCCCAAGGCGAAGACTACACGGAGCAACGCTTCAGAAGTGTTTCTTGAATAG
>DASYSA010000533.1:0-11940 GCA_036003885.1 Blastocatellia bacterium
AGGGATTACGCTTCAAACTCTCGTTACGGCATCCGGCGTTTCCTGAGTGTTGAGTCCTGAGTGCTGAGTGCTGAGTTCCGAGAGCACTCAGCACTCAGCACTCAACACCATCACTCAGCATACCGCACTCAGCATTCCGCACTCAGCACTCAGCACTCAGCACTATTTTTCGATCAGGTCGACCTGCATCGAAGTGCTCACCGAACTCTTCGTGTCGTGACGCCGGCCTCCTGTCATGATTTCAGCAAGGGCCACCTCCATCGTAATATCGCTCTTGTTCGTTATGGCCCTGGCTTTCTCCAGATCGTAGGTCATCGAGGCCTTCCCTTTTCCGCTTCCACTCAATGTGATCGCGTCGCTGCCGCCGACCATAGACATAGCGAAGTCGAGATCGAAATCAACAAGCGCCTGTCCGCCGTTCACTGATCGCAGAGTTCCGTTACCCTTGGTGGTCTGATGCACAGCGCCCCCGGGCAGCTTGATATCATCGCTGGTCTCGATGGGCCAGGTCTCGCCAACGCGTACCGGCCTGGAGGGCAGCAATGCAGCTGGATTCATCTGAGTAGCGATCTGCTTGAAGTCGACTCCCGGCAAAAGGTTCTCAGTTCCCGTAGTCTCAACGACCTTTCCGTCTCTGTCCATCACCATCGAGAAGGCCTTGCCGGCCAAGGGCATCGCTTCGGCAGGCTGGCTTTCGCCGTTGATTTTGAGGTCGATGCTGACCAGCCTGGTCGCCAACGTCCAGTTGCCGTTAGGTTGAGCCGACGTTACTTCGGTTTCTATCTTTGCATCCATCGTCAAATCCATGGGGGCAGACTCGGGAGATGGCCGCGCCCTAACATTGTTCTTCATCTCGTAGGAGCTCTTCTGACCCAGGGGTTGGGCACGCTTGAAAGTGACCTCCTGCACACTCGCTCCGCATGAAAGGAGCGACATCAGGAACGACGCAATCAGGCCCAGCGTAAGTTTCACGAGTTGCTCTCCCCTCGATAGTTTCGCCGTCCGCTTCACATGAGTCGCGAACGCGAGGAGCCTATCAGCAGGAACGGAAAGTTTCCATACAAAAGATTCGTCATTTTGTCCGTGGTCAGTTGTCCGTTGTCCGTTGTCACTTGACGGTGTTCAGTTGTACATACCGGGAGCGCCTGAACGCGTCCTAAGTCACACCGACAACTAACAACTGACACCGGACAACTGACAACGGACAAATGACAAATGACTACTGAATTATTGGTGGCTTCTTCGAGGTGAGGTATAATAGCGAACCGACATGCGAGCAAGAGGTGCCAAGATATGTGGGACGAAAGATCATCGGGCGACCGGATAGGCCGGTTGATTGCCTCTGTAGTTTTGGCGGCTGCGTTGGGTGCGACGGTCTACGGGCAAGACCCTTCAGGGCGGCCTACAGACCCCAAGGGAAAGAAACCTCCAACAACGGGGAAGCGCCCTGGCGCGACTACGCCTGAGACAAAGGCAACTGTACTTCTCACAGTGCTGAGCGATCCACCCGGCAGCAACGTTTTCATAAATGGCGAAGCGCGCGGCAAAACCAACGCTGAAGGTAAGCTTGTCCTTGAGAAACTCGTGATGGGGCACTACAGCGTCGAAGTTCGCAAGGAGGGCTTCGCTTCGATGGTGCGGGGCTTTGAAGCAGGCGCCGATCAGCCGACGCTGCTATTCAAGCTCGAAGCTAATTTTGATGACGTGAACAAAGAGTTCGATTCCCTGATTCAAGACGGCAAGCTGGTTGGTCCGGAGACTCCAAACGCATTCGAGCTGGTCGGCAGGCTGGTCAAGAAGTACCCCGATCGTCCAGAGATCGCCAGGATGCGCGCCGTTCTTTCGGGAAAGTTGATCGAGCGGCTCGGGCCGGTCATCGAGCACACGATCAGGAACTGGAGAGCGGTTACTCGCGAGGAATTGACTGGAGCGCAGGATTGGGCGGTGCTGGCGCTGACGCTCAAGCGCGAGGACCGTCGCCTTCAGGCCCAGGGGGCGTACCTGAACGCGGTTGTAGCGCTGCGTGACTGGCAGACGGGAGAATCGCCGTCCGGCGCAGTGAACGCGGAAGGCAGTGCGAACCCCCCAGGCAATCCCCTGCAGTTGTCGGCTGCGCGAGCTGAGCTGGAAAAGGCTGTCGCTTTTGACGATTCCTGGGCGTCCGGCTGGTATCAGATGGGAGTCGTGAGACTCTACGGCACAGACTTGAGCGGAGCAGAGGCCGCGTTCAACAAGGTGGCGCAACTGGAACCCAAGTGGGCGATAGCGCAGGCAGGACTGGGATCGACGTACTATGCCTGGGCTAAGTACAAAGAGGCAATTGAGGCCCACAAGAAGGCGATCGATCTCGATAAGACTTGTGCTGCCGCATATGCGGGGCTGGGACTCGCGCGGGCGGCCAGGGGAGAGAAGGACGGCGTCAAGGACATTAAGAAGGCCATGGAAATCGACACCACAAGCGGACTGCCGCATCTGTATCTCGGGATGGTCTATGCAAAGTCAAAGAAGAAGGACGAGCTCGCCAGAGCAGTCGAGGAGCTGAAGGCGGCCATCCAGAAGAATGCACACAACCTCGAGTTTCCGAATCGCGCGGCCGAACAACTGATTGCGGAGTTGCAGAAGAAGAAATGAAAGGCGTTTCGCGTTTTACGTTTTGCGTTTTACGTTCTCTCCTCGATCTGAGCGCACCTAAGCAACGTTCAGCTTGAGAACAGAACGCAAAACGTAAAACGTAAAACGCGAAACGTGAAACGTAGTTCGTTGTGCTATGATCCTTCCGAGGTTGTTACCGCGATGCATCTCCTCGGCTCCCTGGCTCTAATCACTCTGGTTCTAAATGCCGAAGCAATAACTCCGGCTCAGTCTTCGCGTGCCAACCCCGACAACATCAAGCAGGACCCGGCGGCAGCGTTTGAAGCGGGCCAAAATGCCCATCAGAGGGGCGACCTGGATTCCGCAATCAGACTCTACACCGTAGCGGTCACCGCAGACCCCGCTCTGTTTCAGGCCTACTATCAACGAGCGATCGCGCTCACAAACCTGCATCGCGACTCTGAGGCCGAGGCGGACCTGAGGAAGGTTGTTGCGCTTAAGCCGGATTTCTCTCGCGCTCACAGGAGCCTCGGCCGGCTGTTGCTGGATCGAGGTAAGACCGACGATGCGAAGCGCGAATTCGCGCGGGCTATCGAGCTTGAGCCAAAGCTCGCCGGTGTGCGACTCGACTTCGCCAGCGCGCTGATAAAGAGCGGCGATGCGGCGGGCGCTGCGGACCAATTGACCACTGCAATCGCACAGGGAGAGGTGAACTCGCTCGCTTATGCGTTGCTGGGTCTGGCTTGCGAACGGCTTGGCAAGATCGATGAAGCCTTCTCTGATTATTCTCGCGCCATCGAGATGGACCCGAACAGCGCGACTGCCAGAGAGGGCCGCGCTCGCTTGTTCGAGGGACGGGGCGAGGTGTCAAAGGCCATAGAGGACTACACCGCGGCGTATCGGGCCGTGGGTGCGCCCGACCTCGCTCTGCGATTGGCGCGCTTGCACGTGCGGGCGGGGCAAGTGCAGGCTGCGCTTCAGGTCTACAGACGATTGGTGATGGAGAGGGAAGACTTCGATGTGCGCATCGAGATGGCTCAGGTCATGAATGAGAATGGTCAGGCGGAGGAAGCGGCTCGAGAGATAGGGGCGATGACGGCCTCCCGACCGAAGGACGCCAGACTGCTGGTCCTTGCAGGCGACGTCTACTTCGAGGCCAAACCCGATATTGCGGCCGGCTACTACCGCCGAGGAGTCGAGGCAGAGCCCGGGAATAATCGAGCGCGGGTTCAGTTGGGAGCGGCGCTGGTTCGCTCGACGCAGTACGAAGCGGCGTTGCCGGTGCTGGCGGATGCACTCGCCCGGGAGAAAGACAACTACCAGGCGCACGCGAATCTGGCCACAGCATTCTTCAAGCTCCGGCAATACGCTCAGGCTGCCACTGAGTTCATCTGGATTGTCGGCGCGCGGCCCGAGATCGCGGCCAGCTACTACTTCCTGGCTATTTCGTTCGACAGGATTGGTGACTGCGAACAGGCGCTTCGAGCATATCGAGAATTTGTGCGCCGGGCCGACCCGGTCTCGCAGAAGAAGGAGCTTGAGGAGACCAACCTCCGTCTCAGTTTGATCCAGAAGCTGGTGAAGGACGGCAAGTGTAAATCGGCCGTTAGAGGAAAAGCAAAATGAAGCGCCAGTGGAAACAGAGGAGCGGCCTCGCCGATCGGATAACGCTGAACGCAAAACGCGGAACGCGAAACGACAGGGGGAGAGGCTGGCCGGAGGGGCTCCTGAGAGTGCCGCCGATGTTGGTTCTGATCGTCGGGCTGGTCGTTTCGGCGAGTTCGAGGGTTCGGCAGGGACAGCTTCCGCCGCCGATGCCGGTGGATCCGACCCCACTCGCTGAACTGATCACAGCCCATGAACGGGAAGCGCTTTCAAATGCGGCTTCTGATCGCAAGAAGCAAGTCGACATTCTTGTCGACCTGGCTTCCACGCACCTCGAAGCAGCGCATAGCGCGATCAAGGAATCGGACTATCGCAAAGCCGAACGCGAGTTGGATATCTACAATAAGGCGACCGCTCAGGCAGTGACGGTTGCGCTGGAGCAGGAGAAGGGAAGGCGGGGGCTGGCGAAGAAGGTCGAGCAGCACCTCTACAAACATCTGCGAACGCTTGAACTGATCGAACGGCTTTTTCCCCCTGAGCGCGCGATGTTTCCTGAAGCGGCGCTTAAGAAGGCAAAGCAGCTGCGTGTAAGGGCGCTCAACGCCGCCTTCGATTCCGGCGAAGTGTTGGACGATCCAAATAAGGAGAAGGGAAAAGTTTCCAGCCCGCCGGATGGGGCTCGGAATGATTCTGGTGCAGTCACTGGGCAGGCGAACCGATTTATGGGCGGCGTTGTTCAGCGGGCGGCTTCGACTGCCGCGGTCGACTACCTCAATGAAGAAGAGGACGACCACGTGCGAGAGGCGCAAAACGCTGATGATCGAATAAAGGTCTTCATGAAAATCGCCGACCGCAGGCTTCAGGCCCTTAGCGGATCGGTGACCCCTGCCCCGACGGACAAGAAGGCTCAGAAGAAGGCTGAAGATGAAGCGCGCGAGTGGGGCCCGTTGCCGCAGGTTGGCAGGGCTGAGTTGCTGAAGCACTACGCAAAGGCCATTGAAGAATCTGTCGCCAAGCTCGAAGATGCCCACGAGCGGAATCCAAAGAGTACAGCCATCGCGAAGGCGCTCGCCCTGTTGCGCGACGCGACCGAACGGCACCTGCAGGTGCTCAAGGCGCTCGATGCGCAGGTCAAGGACGATGGTGAGCGGGAAGCATTGAAACTTGCCATTGGACAGGCCGAGTGGGCAAACAAAGGAGCGAGAGAAGGTCTGAAAGAGCCGAAGTAGGGGTTCGTGATGCGTGACGCGTGATCCATGAAAACCTCCGGTCACGCATCACGCGTCTCGAATCACCTTACTGCACCTTGGTCTTCTTACGTTTCCAATCGAATGCGGGTGAGACCTGACCTGTGACGGGAATGCTCACCTCCAGGGTCACGGTGGCTCCCTCAGGAACGAACTTGCCCACCTTCTTGTCCTGACTCGATATCTTCTTACATGTCCCGTCTACTTCATCGCACTTTTCGTTGAAGCGAACCTTCTTCATCTTCTTCCCGTCGACGAATATCTCCGTTTCACCTGCCCGGAAGTTTCTGCCGAAGATTTCGAGCTCACCCTTCCCACTCTCCCTGATCAGGAAGTTTGCGTCGGTGATGATCGGCAGTTGCCAGATATCGAACTTCCCGTTGGAGACTACTGAACTGGAGTTATTCGCGCCATCAAAGACGGTGACTCGAATCTTTCCAGCGTCTGTCGATAGTGCTACCGGCACCTGCCAGTCATACGTCTTCTGGTCGCCGCTGCCGGGCGCAGTAATTGTGGCTATCGGTTGGAAGGTGCGGCCTCCGTCGGTCGATAGTTCGATCAACCGCCTCACCACCCCGACGTTGTCCCCTTCCTTCCACTTGATTGTAGCGGTGGTTCCCCCACCTATCACCGAATCGCTGTTGGGGGAGATTCCTGACACCGTGGGAGGCGAGGTATCAGGCGGACCCACGATTACTTCAAAATCGAGCGGCGTCGCCGCCGACGATGGGAGATTGACGCCATCCAGGGCGCTTACCCTGATTCTTGCGTGTGTTGTCGGCACGGACGGAATCTTCCAATCGAACTGGCGGGGCGAGCCGCTCAGCGTTCCTATCAAGTCGTAGCTCGCTCCTCCGTCCGACGAGAACTCTACGCCCTGGCTCTGGATGCCCTTATCGTCGGATGCGTCCCACGTGACCGAAAGGACGCTCCCGGCCATCAGTCGTTCACCGCCGACCGGAAACGTGACGTTCACGGTTGGCGGAGCATCAACCGGGCCGGCGCCTGAGCTTCGGGCGCGACTATTGTAGATCACAAGCGCGAAGTCCTGATCGGTGGTGTCGCCGTTGCCGGGGACTCCGTCGCCGGCGATGTTGGCTGCCACGACGCGAACGGTGAAGTCTCCGGTTACTCCCGCATTCAGCCACACACTCTCCACGTTGTTGAGCCGGTCTGGCGCGCCTCCTTCGATTGAAGAGGAATTGAGAAAGCGATTGCCCAGATAAGTCTTGCCGTTTATCTCGACCTGCAGATCGAGATCGTTGACCACTGGATTGGCCGAAGGAGTTCCCGGCGCATCGGACCACGCGATAGTCACTCGAAACGGCCTTGTGGGATCGGCAACGCGCCCCTGAATGGTGGTCACGTCGCCAGTGGTTCCGAACGTTGTCGTCTGATCGATCATATTCCGAGGTGTGTCATCCAGCGCGCGGCCTACGTTGACCAGTCCCCAACCCTGATTATCGCCCGGAAGGCTGTCATTGCCCATGAAACCGCTGACATAGGAGGTGGAGTTGGTCAGGAAGGCCTTGACCATAGCAGGGCTGGGAGGCCGGCCGGTCGAGTTCTGGAAGAACTGGCGTACGAGCGCCGCCGAGCCGGCTACGGCCGGTGTCGAGTGGCTCGTTCCCGAAGACCAGGTATAGAAGGATTGCCCGGTCGGAAAGTTCCTCGGCCCGCACACTCCCCCTGCCGTGAAAGAGCGATCCTGCGATTGAGCCGATTGAATGTGTGTGCCTGGCGCTACCAGATCAGGTTTCTTTCGTCCATCGTTTGCAGGTCCGCTGGATGAGAACTTGATCAGCGAGAGAATGTCGTCGGCGCCGTCCGAGGCGATGCCGCAGCCATCGATCCCCGTGGGTCGCAGATTCTCGGATGCTCCAACGGTGATGACGTTCTTGGCTGTCGCCGGAGTGGAGAGGTTACCCCCCGCTCCTTTGTTGCCGGATGCGAATACAACGGTCAGCTCCTGATTGCCGGGTTCAGTACGGCGCGCATCCCTTACAAGCGAGTCATAGAGCTGGGCATCGGTGGTGTAGGAATTGTTGTAAGCGCCCCAACTGTTGCTCGAGATCCGCGCGCCATCGCGATACATCCTATCAACCATATCGAGCATGTTTGGAGAGGTATATTCCGGGTTGAATATCTTTGATATGCCGAGTTTGACGAATGGGTGCACGCCCAGACCGAGGCTGTATCCCTCCGAGTCCAGGTAGGGGAACGACCGAATCGTATTGTACCCGCCTACTATGCCGGCGTTGAGAGTGCCATGTCCGCTGGTATCGTTTGTGAATCCCTCGATGACATTCTGTCCCAACAGCCGCGCGTATACGACGCGAGCAAGCCCCGCTTGATTCAAGAAGTCTTTATGAATTACGGCCGGGTCGAGAATCCCCTGATCGATGCCGCTGTCGGACACATCGACGATGAAGTCAGGCGTCGAGTCCAGGTGCTTCGAGTGAAGAAAGTTAAGATAGCCCGGAGCAGCCAGCCCATTGACACCGACGAAGCTGCCTGCAACGATCAGGTCCTGCCGTTCGTCGAGCATCTGGGGCGCGCTCCAGGGCTCGATCCAGATTACGTTGCTCATTCGGGCGATGTCGGCGAGGCGGCGCGGATCAGCTTTGATCCTGACGTTTGTGTACTTGAGGACGCTCGTCGGTTCGCTCAGAAGCGGCCCGGACGAAATTCCTTCAATGCTCTCAATATCCGAGGGAGTGCTATCGGTTGTCGCGAGCTGTACGGTGACGAGCGTCTCCTGGCTGGATTCGAGGGAGAGCTCCGGTGCGATCTTGTAGGAGGGCCTGAAGAGTCCCGACCATTGAATGATGTTCTTGTCCTCGACCTTGAGATCTTTGAGTCGCTGGATTCCGCCGGCGCCCGCACGGACCAGGTAGGCGTTATTGGGCACGTAGGAGACGATCTCGGCGTTGGCCTGGAGTTGATCGTACCATTCTTGCTTGATCGGACCGATCATCTGCACCAGGAAGAGCTGGTCGCCGGCCGGTTCCGGCTCACTCAGACTGCTGAGCGCTCCAGGCTCGCCTTCAGTTGTATCAAAAGCGCCGGCGCGAAGCAGTATCAGGTTCATGTAATCGCGCACACCTGATCCTGACGACAGCTGGGTGACATCGTCGGCTGCCGAGGCGGGCGCGACAAGCAGAGAGAAGCCCCCGTAGTCTGCGATCAACGAACCGCCTTCACTGAGGATTCGGTTTTGGAGTTCCGGTTCATGGGCATAAACGATGATCTTATGGCCTGAACTGGGGCTGCGATAGGATTCGCTCACAAATGGCGGCTTGACTCTACGGTCGCGCGACGAGTTGGATTCGGCCGGCAACTGGCCCATGAACATCAATGTTAAGGCGAAGACTGTTATGAAACCGAAGTAAAACCTATATCGAGCCATCGGCCGTCGCTCCCGCTCTGCGAACACGAATCTCAATCCCGAAACTCGGACTCAGCCCAGCGGCGCTGAGGTATTTGGGTCTATTTCATTGGAATAGCGATTCGCAGCGCTTAAACTATTTTGGGGAACCAACACGAAGGGGCATACCAACCAAACGACGAACCTGTACTAAGGTGTGTCGATGGTAAGGTAAGGGCCATGGGGTGTCAATAGTTTTCACCCTGGAGGGTAGTGCGTTCGTGCGATCAAAATGGGACTCGTTTGATATCACCTGGAAGGGCGGCCGGAAGTGAAACAGGCGATCCCTGGTCACAAACGATCAACCATTCTCTTATACTCTTCTCTTGTCCGCTTGAGCGTGCCCCTTGGGCTGGTCTCAACAGAGCCGGAAGTCTCGTGTTCGCGCTCGATCTGGAACAGGGACTGGGCCCATTCCTTAGCGTTGCGAAGCCCCGACCTGGCACCCCGTATCAGTTCACCACTGGTGTCATCCGAGACTCGTCGATCCCCCGAGCTCATCTTCGCCACCGCTTCCTTTACGCCGTCTTCGACTGGGAGGGCGGAGACGTCGGCCTTGAATCGGTCGAGCGCGTCCGAGGTGTCTGCGTCCGGCGCTGCAAGGGCGTCTCCTATTAGGTCGATGATTCGGGTCAGTTGAAGCTTCTCGGCGAAACGGACTGCCTCAATCTCGGCCACAACGACTGGATCCCCATCACTGGTTCGATCGTCGAAGACGACAGCTTCGATGACGACTGTTGGTGTGTCATCGGCGTCCTCCGGAGCTCGGCCTAAGTAAATGGGGTGAACGGTGCCGGGCGCAATCCCTCGATTCCAGCAGACTACGTCGACATCGATCGAGACGGTGGTTTGGGCTTTGTGCTCCGATACCCTGAATGCTGTTATGTACTTGTTCGACTCGTTTTTGAGCGACAGCTTGACGGAGTCTGAACGTTCCTGTCCATGGAAGGTCACGAGGGCTTCGGTCTGTTCAAGCGCGGCGACCTGAAAAGCCTGAGTCTTGTTCTTGATCTTGAGCAACCCCCCAGATTCCTGGCCGAAGGCGATGCTCGAGCAGGTTGCGAAAAGTAGCAGCGCAGAAGTTGCGCCCAGTCTTCCAAAACGGTACGAACAGGATAGACCCATGTATTTCATGGTAGTCACCTTTCTTCGAATCCAGGAAATACGGTACCTTCAGACGACCCTGGTAAGACTAACGAATTGGACTGGGCATGTCAAAAAGAGGCGAAGTGTAAATTTCGAATTGCTAAAATCGGGCATCTCGGCGAACATCGCAATTGCAATTCGAAATTCCTTCAATGACCAGACCACTTCGTGACATTGCAGCTTCCATATCTTCGCCGGTTGAGTCGCGTCTGTTCGCGGAGTACGGTGCGATCTTTCTGACCGCCGCAACGCCTCCACCCACAATCATCTTCGCGAGCGCCAACGAGGTCGATCAGTTCCAATCGTTGCTGTCTATTGGGAGAGGTATGTTCGGCGAGCAGATAATCGAGTTGCAGACCCTCGCGATCGAAGCGTTGAATGCGGCGGCCACGACTCTATCACTCGCCGGGAGAAGCTTATCCGCTCGTGCTCCCGATGCCGGACGGCGCTCGTACGAGGACACGGTCAAATTGTGGACTCGAAACGTGACTCGCGGGCTGGAGTATTGGGAAGCGAACGGCCGGATTACCAGGGAGAAGGCGACAACTATCCGCGAGCTTGCGCCCGTCGAGCAGGTCGGGGTAATCCTCGGTCTGGAAGAGACCGAGCAGCTCTTCTTCGGCACGTTCTTTGACAGGTCTGTCCTCTATTCTGTTGCGGCGCCCGGAGCCTCCCAGCACCTGTCTATGTTGGCCTTTGATGTGGCCGAGTATCAAGATACTGAAGTCGAAAGCGCGCTGGAGCAGCATGGTTGGTTTCGAACCGTGGTGAGCGATCTGCCCCACTTCACGTATCTCGGTCATCGCGAAGATGAACTCGCGGGACAAGGGCTCAAGCGGGTGGTGCGAGAGTATGGCGAGACTGAGTATCACTTCTGGATCCCAGATCTCCTGGGGTCTGTTTGAATAGCGGCTGGTTCCGCGTCGGGAACCGGCAGTTCACTGCTGCCTGCCTTCCTCTATCGCCGACCGGATTCGCTCGAGCAGTTTGAAGTAGAGCCCATTCTGATCCGAGTTCGGATCCGGATCGCTTCGCTTGAGCGCTCCCATATCGACCGTCAGCTTCGCGCCGCCGATGGCATTGATGGTCACGTAGAATCGGCTCTGGTCGCCCTTTTTCTCAACATCAACCATGAAAGTCGGTTCCTGCTTGTCAGAAAAGCGAGTAGTGACAGGCGGGATCTTGCCCGCCGATTCTTCGGTCCTGGCAAATTTCCGGGCCTCAGCCATAACTGCTTCGATCACCTGGAGCTGATTGACCAGGTACGACTCTTGAACAAATTTCTGGGCGTTGTCGGTCAGGAGCATGCTGAATCTTCCGGGGGCGCCGTCAACGGCGCCCACATAGAAGCTTGCTCCGCTGGGCGGCTGCATCTTGCCCTTGGACATCTTTCGCAACTCTGCATCGGTATATGGCTTGGGCAGAGGCTTGGTCTCTTTCTGTGCGAAAGCCTCAGTACAAATCAGTAAAGTCATTGAAACGAGTAAGGATGAGACGGTGATTAATCTTGATTGCACTATGACACCTCGGATCAAGTCTTCAGTTAGTAAACGCGGCCCGTCGCTAATGGTTTCATTTTGGTTGGCGCCGGCTAAACGGAGCTTACCGGTTCTTTCTCGCGCGGGGCGGCTGGCGCGGTTCCGAATCCACCCGCTCCCTTGTCCTCGTCACCGGCGCTATCCGGTTCCAGTAATGCTTCAGCCTTGTGTAGATCGTCCTCGCGCTTGCCGCCTCGCAGCACATAGATGATGCCGCCGGGGAGGCCGGTCGCGACGGTGACCCCAAGCCACAGGAATGCCAGAGCTGCTGCCTGATGTTCACCGGCTCCGACTGTGGCAGAGGTGAACAGCATGATGTAGGCACCCTCACGCAGTCCCATCCCGTTCACCGACACCGGCGCCATTGTGACAAGCCCTATGGTCG
>DASYSA010000534.1:0-10970 GCA_036003885.1 Blastocatellia bacterium
GGGAGTGTCCACAATTCCCGATCCGAAATGCCATTTCCAGATCCGATTCACGATGACCCGCATCGCCAGCGGCTGGCGTAAAATCGCGTCCGCCAGCTCCAGGCGGCCGCTCCCTTTGCTGAAACACAATCTGCTGTCCTGCGAGAATACCGATAGGAATCCGCGTGGAACAACCTCGCCCAGATTACTCGGATTGCCGCGCAGGCTGACCGGTAGATCTACCGCCTTCTCCTGATCCGCGACTCCATGAACGTAAGGGTACTGGGCAGGCATCGCCTTACTGAAACTCACGAGGTCCTCTCGCAAAGCGCTGAGATATGCCCGCCGGTCGGCGCTCAATTGCCGCTCGAGGCCCCATCCCCGAAAAGCCAGAAGTCCCGGCTTGAACTTTTGCATCAATCCCGGAAGCATCGGATCGTCAAGGTCGCGTACAAAGACGTCCACCCAGAGATTGGTTCGCTCCAGCGACATCGCTTTGGTCTCAACGCTGCAACTCGGACAGAAGTCGTCGTTGGTCACGAATTCGTTCGGCTTGAACAGAGGCTCTTTCGGCTTCGTGCCTGAGAGTGATTTGGCGATGATGATGTCGTTCTGCTCTTTCAGTTCCCTCCGCTCGACGAGGACATCCAGCAGAAGGGTTTGAAATTCGTCCGCCAGCCTTTTGGCCTCCGCCGCCGTCCCGCCCTTTTGCATCATTGCCTGCCAATCCTTCAGGTACGGGTAGTAGCGCGGAGGTCGCGCGAGAAACTTGATCCAGCGCTGCATCAATTCATAATCGAGTTTGTTCTTTTCAATGACATCGTTGAGGTCTTCTTTGGGTTCGCCACCCACGCGCCAAACGGCCTGCATGTATTTCGAGGTCTGCAGGGTCAGGCTCTCCGACAGTTGTTTCGCTTCGGTCTGAAGAAACTCGCCAAGCGATTTTTCCTTGTTCTTTAATTTCTTCTCCAGGAGTGTGTACTGATCCGCGATGCTCTTCGGCACCTGCGGATATTCTTTATACGTAGTGCTGGCGAAGACTCCGGCCATCGCATAGTAGTCTTTGGTCGGGATGGGATCGTATTTGTGATCGTGGCAGCGGGCACAACCCACGGTGAGCGCCAGAAATCCGCGACTGACGACATCAATGCGGTCGTGCCGCTCGTCCGCTCGCGTCACCTCGACAGCACCATTGTCGTAATACCACGGTCCCTGTCCGAGAAATCCGAGCGCAGGCAGCATTCTCACCCGTGTCTTCTCCTCCAGCTGATCCCCAGCCAATTGCGCGCGCACAAATTGATCATAGGGCAGATCATCGTTAAAGGCCTTTACCACCCAGTCGCGATACAAGTAGGCATGGGGATAGGGCGCAAGTCCGCGCCCCATCGGATCAAGGCTACGATAGTCGTCTTCGCCATAGCGCGCCACGTCGAGCCAGAAGCGCCCCCAACGTTCTCCGTACTGTTGAGAAGCGAGCAGGCGATCCACGACTTTCGCGAAAGCCTCCGGCGATTTGTCGTTCTCGAACGACTCGATCTCTTCCGCCGTTGGCGGTATGCCTGTCAGATCAAGTGTCGCGCGCCTCAACAGTGTGCGCCGATCCGCGGGTCCAACGGGCGCGAGACCTTCCTTTTCAAGTCGAGACAGAATGAAGCGGTCAATTTCAGTTTTCGGCCAACGGGAGTTCTTGACGGCGGGCGCGGGAGCTGCATGCAACGGCTGGAAGGACCAGAAGGCGCGCCTCGCCGGATCAATAGTCATCTCGCCTTTCGACGCAGCCGGAGGCTTGCCGCCAACCGGCCAAACAGCACCCGCCCGTATCCATTGAGCAATCGCGTCAATTTGATCCGGCGTGAGTTTACCGCCCTTAGGCATCTTCAACGCGCCGGTCTGTCGAAGGGCAATCACGATAAGGCTGTTGTCGGCATCGCCGGGCAATATTGCCGGGCCCGATTTGCCGCCCTTCAGCATGGCCTCGCGAGAATCCAGGCGCAGGCCGCCCAATTGCGAGTCGGTATGACAAGAAAAACATTCCGTGGCGAGGATCGGCCGCACCTTCGCCTCGAAAAAATCCTCTTTGTTTTGAGACCACACAGGCCAGGCGGCAAGATTCAAAAGCGCCAGGCCGAGTACGAAACGCTTATATTTCATAGAGGATCGGTGAATAAGAACTTTCTGCAATTCTTCCTCTTAGTATTCATGCGCTGGCGCACACGCGGAGTTATTTCTCTGCCTTGCGGCGGTTACCGCGAAACTTTAGCGCAGGAGCCACGCTGGGATCAATCTTTCCGGCGCGTCCGGATTTTCCTCCGCTGAAAGGGGCAGTGGGAATTCGTGGCTGCTTTTCAGGTGCCGAACTACCGATTTTAGTCACAACCATTTTCATCTGCATCCGTTCGTAGCTTTTGCTAAGATGCGTTCCATGCTACGACTACTCATCGTTGTTCAGATTCTCCTGTTCACTGTTGCGCAGACCCCGAAACCCGCGCGGCCACCCAGACCGGGAGTGAAAGCTCCCGGTGTCCGAGTACCGATCACGGCCTTGAAGCCTGAGACCGTCTTTGAAGTGCCCGGCGCCCCTGACTGGATCGCCATTGACGAATCCGTATGGGTTTCCAACTACCCGAAGAACACGGTCGCAAGGCTCGATCCAAAATCCAATAAAGTTATCGCCATGGTCCCGGTCGGCAACAAACCCTGCTCCGGGCTGGCGACCGGGTTCGGCAGTTTATGGGTTCCCCTCTGTGGCGATCAGGCGCTCGCGCGCGTCGATCTCAAAGAAGGGAAGGTGACTGCGACCATCCCGATCGGGATCGGTGATTCTGAAGGCGGATTGGTGGAGGGCGCCGGCAGCATTTGGCTGGTCACTGACAAAAAGGGAACGCTGGCTCGAATTGATCCGGCCACGAACAAGGTGGTCGCAGAAATCCAGGTTCCGGCGGGCTCATTCACGGTAGCCTTTGGAGAAGGGGCGGTCTGGGTTACGGGAACCGAGACCAATGTGTTGACGCGAATCAACCCGGATACGAATCTGGTGGTCGAGTCGATTGCGGTTGGGAAGGCTCCGCGCTTTCTGACAATCGGCGGAGGGTTCGTTTGGACGCTGAATCAGACCAATGGCGATGTGTCGAAAGTGGACCCGAAGACGAACAAGGTTGTGGAAACCATCGAAGTCGGTGTACCGGGCCCAGGTGGAGAGATCGCCTTCGGTGAAGGTTCGGTATGGGTGACGTCCTTCGAGTTTCCGATCTCTCGGATCGATCCGGCCCTGGGGAAGGTTGTGCAGCAATTCGCCGGTGAAGGCGGTGATGCAATACGAGTCGGCCTCGGCTCGGTATGGCTCTCGAATATTCGCGCCGGGACGGTGTGGCGGCTGGATCCGCGCCGCATCGCATCGACAATCGCACAGTGAAACGGCGAGGGAGGACTCGCTCAATGCTAAAGAGAACCTTTTGCCTCGTCTTGCTTGCGGCTCTTGTATCCCTGGGTACGTACGCTTCCAGCGTGCCCGGCTTTCGGATACTGCTCGCGTCGCACAGTCGCCCGCCCGCATTTGCCACGACCCAACAGAAGGCGCCATCACGCGTGATCCTCGGGGCTACGGTGGTAGACGGCAGCGGTCGCCGAGGCTTTGCAGCCAATGTGCGAATCGTTGGCGACCGAATCGCAAAGGTCGGAAGTTTCGCCCCGGGCGCCGACGACGAAGTAATTCAAGCGCGAGGGATGGTGGTCGCGCCAGGATTCATCGACATTCACAACCATTCGGAGCAAGGTCTCGCGCGCGAGCCGGCTGCCCCAACCCAGGTGTCGCAGGGCATAACGACGATTGCGGTTGGACCTGACGGCGGCTCACCGTGGCCCATCGCGGAGTACCTTCAGAAGCTTGAAAACAATCGGACCGCCGTGAATGTAGTCACCTTCATCGGTCACGCGACTGTGCGGGAGCAGGTAATGGGAAAGGACTATGCCCGCGCAGCGACCGATGATGAGATAGCTAAGATGACGGCGCTGGTAGACCGAGCGATGCGCGAAGGTGCGTTCGGGCTGTCGAGCGGTCTCGAATATGACGTGGGCCGTTCATCGACTACTGAGGAACTGATCGAGCTCGCGCGGGCCGCATCGCGCTATGGCGGAATTTACATGACTCACATGCGCGACGAAGAGGAGGGAATGCTCGACGCGTTACGCGAAGCGATTCGGATCGGGAGGCAGGCCCGCCTGCCGGTCCAGATCTCACACATCAAGATGGGCAACCGGAACGTTTGGGGTCAGGCGGCCAAGGCAATCGCGATGATCAATCGGGCAAGGCGAGCTGGGCGCGATGTAACTGCCGATTGCTACCCATATACCGCCTGGGCCTCGACGATCACAATCCTGGTACCGAGCCGGAAGCACGATGACGATCAAGCAGTTGCAACCGCGCTCGGAAACGTTGGAGGTGCGAAGAACGTTCTGATCACCGGTTGCAAAGCCCATCCCAACTTTGAAGGCAAGACGCTGGAGGAAATTGCGCTGGCGAACAACGGGACGCCGATTGCAGCGTATCAGCAAATCGTGCGCGATGGTGGAGCGAGCATCGTATGCAACTCAATGAATGAACGCGATGTTCGGGCATTCTATCGCCAACGATGGGTGATGGTCTCCAGCGACGGCGGCATAGGCTCGCGGCATCCGCGCGGTGCGGGTACGTTCACCAGAGTGCTCGGCCGTTTCGTTCGAGAGCAGAGTTGGCTTTCTCTTGAAGAAGCGATTCGGAAGATGACTTCGGCGCCGGCGAAGCGATTGGGTCTGGCGGATCGAGGGATGATCGGCGAAGGAATGAAGGCTGATCTGGTGATCTTCGACCCGAAGCGCGTAATAGACCGTTCAACCTTCAAAGAGCCGTTGCAGTTGTCAGAAGGAATGGAGCAAGTATTTGTCAACGGCGAGGCGGTGTGGGAAAACGGTAAACCGACTGGTCGATTACCAGGCGCAGTCTTGCGAAAGAAGAACTAGATCGTGATTTGGGAATCCTTTTGTTTGGAGTCCGAACCGATTTCGGGTAATCCGAGCCCGGAAGGTTACTATGTTGCTTCCAATGTTTTGTCTTCACAAAAAACCAGGCCGATTCTTCGTATCCAGCACTACAACGGCGTCCATATCTTCATCGATACGATTCTCGCTTTGGGAACTTCAAAAGGGGCTTTGAAGTCGAAGTGATGGAACCGGCTGGGAGCAGATTGAAGGCAAGGGCGTGAGGCAGTGCAGGCATCCATTGCTATGATGACAGCGTGGTGGGAGGAGCATGGCGCGGGCCTTTAGTGTCTCGAGGGTTCCTTGATTCCTTGGATAAGACACAGGGTGAATCGATGTTTAACGGCAGCTCCCTGACAGCAATCAAAGGAGACCTTGATGCAATGGCGAGCCTTTCCGGTCCTTCGAGTTGATGGTCCCGATCTGTTGATCAGTTTGACAGCGACTCCTGAGTGAAGCGGCTGGGCGTCAGGCCGGACGGGTCGACTTTAGTGTGATCTAGCCCGCCTTCTCCGAATGTCCGTCAGCGAATTTGATCCGCGACCTCGCGTTGATCGCAAAGGCTGGTTAACCAGTTGATGTGACTAACAACGTCGCGTTTTTGCCCCTGTGAGTCCAGACCACAAGCCTAACCCCAAATACCCGGGAAGGTGAGCCACTTTGAAACCTGAAGAGTCGTCGTATGCCGATGAGGAGATCTCAGCGGCGTTGGCCAGGCGAAGGAGCTTCACGACGGAAACCGTTCGGGCTGTGATGCTCGCGCGGCAAATGCTCGTGCTAACTATGAGTTCGGCAATCGTCAAGCTTCGCGAGGGCGCACGAACTGCTAAACAACGCCTGGCGCGGGATACGGAGCGAGACTTGCGGATACGCTAACTTGAAGGCAGAAACGCGCTGCTCGAGGCGAGGATCTCTCGGATCGACGCTAAACGCCGAAACCGATATACGCCCGAAGAACGGTTCAACATCCTGGTTCATAAAGAGACCTACTCGCGCACGTTTGAAGAGGCCGCCGAGAGTTTCCTTCTCAGTCCACAAACCATCAAACGATGGTTTGACGAAGCCGTCAAAGAACCAGCCCCGAAGACCGTCGGCTCGCTGCTCAAAGCCACGCCGCCTTTGATGAAGTACTCTGATGTGATCCGCAGTCTTGTGCACTTGATGGAGCAGATGGGTTTCGGCGGCAACAAGCGCATAGCTGAGAGTCTCGCACGAGCCGGGGTCAAGCTCAGCCGAGAGACGGTGCGACGCTATCGGAAGCAGCCGAGAAAACCTGAACCGCGACCGTCAGGAAAGACCAACGGGCGCGTATTGAAAGCCAGATCGGCGAATCACATCTGGATGATGGACCTCACGGAGATCAGCGGGCTGTTCAGACTGTTCACTTTCAAGCTGGTGGTGTTGCTCGATGTGTTCTCGCGCTTTCCGCTTGCGGCAAGACTGTTCTTCAAAGAACCCACTGCGAAGGAGATGACCGAGATCATCGAAGCGGCGAGTAAGACACACGGCATACCCAAGCACTTCATTTCGGACCAGGGTTCTCAGTTCACGTCGTTGCTTTTTCGCAACGTTCTCGTCCGGCTTGGAATCAAGCAACGATTCGGAGCTATCGGGAAGACGGGGTCTATAGCGATCGTCGAACGCTTTTGGCGGACTATGAAAGAGATGCTCTTGCTGAAACTCCGGCCTCCGTTGAGTCTGCAGGACCTCTGGCGTCGCGTTGAAGTTGGGCTTGTCTACTATGCGCTCTGGAAACCGCATCAAGGACTAAGCGGAGCCACACCAGTGGAGATGTACTACGGTCAGAGTCCGGCTCACGTCGAGGCGAAACGCCCTAGTCGAGCTTACGAGTTGAAGGACGAATCAGACCAGCAGATTTTCGAGATCGCGTATCTTGATCCAGACTGTTTGCTGCCGGTGTTGAAGAAAGCAGCTTAGTCCGGCACAGAACCTCGATCAGCACCCTTGATCCCGCTTCTCGTGCCCCGTACCCGTGGCTCGGGTGAAGCCTGCCCGAAACCTCTTCAAGACGCCAATCGGTTCCTCAGTCAAAGGTCATGCGCGCGATGCCGAAGGAATCACCGCCTGGTTCGCGCGTCCGCAGCAACGTTGTGTTCGAAATGTCACCGCGACAACCCCCAATCAATTACCATTGTGTCCCTACAGGAAATCGCAGCGCGAAAATCCCGAATCAATTCCCATTGTGTCAGCACACAATCAATTGCCATTGTGTCCTTACACCTTACACATTCAGATTTGATAAGAAGGCAAGCCTGACCCTGGCCGGCCTAATTTGGGTGAGTTAGCGGCAAACCGAATCTGCCGTCATGCATTCCCAATCTCAGACTCAACCAGATTAATGATGGAAGATGGATCATCTCGAGTCTTACACAACTCATATATGGCATCGGCAGTGTCGGTCCACAGATTTCCACTAAAGCCGCCCGCGATCGCCGTCAACAGCCGCGCCTTTGCAAAGGAATTGAGCCATTCCGCCTCCGATGCACCCCGTTCTCGTAGTGTAATGTATTCTTCATCAGCTGCGTGAGCTAGAGAGGTGGCCCACACAATCTGGTTCTGCGAGATTGCATTCTCCACGGAAATGCTATTCAGCAGATCGAGCACTGCGGGTTCGAGGGCAAAAATGGTTTCACAAGCTAAAAGGCAGCTCTTAGCTAGAACGCGTCGACGCTCTTCAAGCGTTAGTGAGCGCAGTCTATTCGCTAGGCCCTCTGCTTCCTGATCTAAGACGTGCATTCGTAGCCTCCTTCGGAAGGATTTCACTTGAGGGGTGTCACCGCCGTTGCACCCGCTGCCGCTATGGCGGCTGCACAGGCAGGACAGATAGGCCTCGTTGCTCCGACTGCAATGAGCGTCCACCCTTGCGCGTTGGCATAGGCAACGATATCCGCCTCCGCGTCGCCCGCACCCTTGACAACGATATCAGTCGCTCTAATCAAACCCCTCATTGGACCACGAATATAGCCTCGCGGTTCACTCGTTGCAATCAGTGTTTGCCGTACTCCGCCAGCGTCCTCCGCAATCCCGACTCCCATGGTAATACCATTCTTCTGCTGCCTTGGCAGTGTGTCTAGCACGTCTTTGAACTCAGCCACTCGGCCCAGAATCTCATTCAGCATGGAAGCCATAGCGCCAGTCCGGCCACTACCAGCGACTCCGCCCCTCTCCAGGTATCTCGCATTCACCCAGAGACCGTTTTGCTGAATACCCTTTGCGGCACCATAGACTCCGACGACCGAGAGCGCCACCAGGAACGCAGCGGCTCCTCTCTGGCCAGCGGATGTGTTTGGATTCGAGAAAACCTGCCAGGCGGATACGCCGGAGCCGACGACCCCTAGGCTCGCGAGGACAACGCCGAGGATGGGAAAGGCAATAGATAATGGCAGAGCTGCCGCTCCGAAAGCGGCTGCTCCCGCCGCGCCATCGAAGAACCGCTTGCCAAGAGCATAGTTGTTGATGCCGTTGACGAGGATGCCCGCCAGCGCACCGATAGTGGCGCGAACAGCAGTCGCCACTGCAAACTCCGCAATGGTGAATTGGCCGCTTGGATCCGTGCCGTTTGCCGGGTCGGCATTAGCATATAGATATTTATGCAGCGAGACCGGGTCGGACGAACTACCTCCGAACTCATCCATGGTCCAAAAGCGGCCCGTCGCAGCATTCACGTAGCGTGCTCGCAAATAGTAAAGACCGAGCTGTGGATCGAATTGTTCGCCTGTGTATAAATAGATGTTCGGAGTGGTACCTGTCGACGTAATGAGGTTTCCGAAGGCGTCGAAGATGTAGGTGTCCGTCGCGGCTGCAGTCGTGTCAAGCAGCAAGCGAACACTCCCATGGCCGTCGTAGCCATAAAACGATGTCACCCAGTTGCCGCTGATCAACTGCGTCTGGCTGATCAGCGAATGGCCGTGGACGTATGCTCGCTGTGTGGCACCGCCGACAATCTCCTCGACTACCTGCGCGTAGCAAGTCGGGTTGTTCGTGTCGACAAGGAACTTCGTCGTCACTCCGCCGACAGTTTTTGCGACCCTATTGCCGTCGCCGTCGTACACAAAGGTAACCGGGTTCAGAGTTCCGGCGTTCAACGCGACAATCCTGTTCTCGAAGTCGTAGCGGTAGGTGTTGCTGCCAGATGCCGTTGTACTACCATTGGCATCATAACTGTCGACCGTCAGGCGGTCATTTGCGTCGTAAGCGCTGGCGGTCGTTGGTACTGCAGCAATACTCGAAGTCCTGCTCTCCCGGTTTCCAACTGGGTCGTAGACGTATTTGATCGACCCATTGTTGGCAACGGTTGGATCAGTGTTGATTGTTTCAGCGGTCAGCCGATAGAGATCATCGTAGCTGTAGGTCACGTGGCGACCGCTAAGTTCGGATACCCCAGTTCGGTTCCCGGCTGCTCCGAGAGTGTAAGTGAAGCTCGCCAGAGTGGTCGGCGGACCGGTCGTGATTGCAATGTTGGTCAACCGGTTGAGTGTGCTGTATGTGTAGGTGTGTTTGACGCCGTTCGGGTAGACGAAGCTATCGAGGTTTCCGACCGCATCGTAGGAATAACTCGTGGAGCCTGTTCCGGGGCGGGTATTCGCCGGATTGTCAGTCACCGTCGAAAGCCGGTTCAAGTCGTCGTAGGAATAGTTCACTGACGCGCCGTTAGTATTCGAGGAGCGTAGAGTGATCAGGTTCGAACTGACATCATAGGAGTAGCTCAGAGTGCCTTGCGGAGTTGCTTTGCTCGTGAGTCTGTCTCGGAGGTCATAGCTATAGGATGTTGTCCCGCTTGCGTCCGCCATGCTCGCACGTCGGCCCGTCACAGTGTAGGTGAAGCTCACCAGCGGTTCCGCAAGACTTGCGTCCGGGGTCTTGCGAGTCAAGCGGTTCATCAAGTCGTACGAATAGGTTGTGGTCTTCCCTCTGAAGTCGGTCCGGCCGACGAGATTGCCGGCCGCATTGTAGGAGTAGGTCTCAAACATCCCGAGTGGCAGTGTTCGTTTCACTCGCCGCCCGAGCTTGTCGTATTCGAACAAAGTCGTGTGATTGTTGGCGTCGGTCTGGGTGCGCTGATTGCCCGCCTCGTCATACGAATAGCGAGTCTGCTGGCTGAGGGCGTCGGTCACTTTCACCAGACGGCCCAGCTTATCGACCTCGAACTGAATGGTCTTGCCAGCCTGGTCGGTCTTTGCAGTTGCTCGGCCTAGCGCATCGTAGGTCGTGCTGGAGAAAGTTGAGTCCGCGTAGACCATCTTTGTTTGACGGTTCAGCGAGTCGTACTCGTAGCTCATCGAGTTGTTGCGGGCGTCGGTCATCGAGGCTTGATTGCCATTTGCGTCGTAGCTGAACGTCGTCTCGTGGTTCAACGCATCGATTACCTTGGTGCAGCGGTTCGCCGAGTCGTATTCGTAACGAGTGGTGTTGCCCCGCGGGTCGGTCAAGGTCTTCGCCCGGCCAATCTCGTCGTACGTCGTTGTGCCGCCGAAGAAACCGTCGGCATATATCGTCTTCTTCAGTCGGCCGAGCTCGTCATACTCAAACGTCGTGATCCGGCCTGCCTGGTCTGTACTCGTGAGTCTGCGGCCTTCTGCGTCGTAAGTTGAGCCGGCACTCGTTCCGTCCGGATAGCTCGTGGACACAACTCGCCCCATGTCGTCGTATTGGACACTGGTCTGCCGGCCCAGTTGGTCGATCACTATCGATTGCTGGCCGATGCTGTTGTAGATCACCTGCGTAGTGCTGCCGTCAGCATAGGTTGTCTTAGTAAGGCGATTCAGTTTGTCGTGGTCGAAGGTCGTAGACAGCGTCTCGGTTGATCCACTCGACAGAGTCCGAGTCGTCGTCTGGCTGAGGAGATTTCCGTTGGCGTCGTACGTGAACGTTGTCACGTGTCCGAGCGCATCGGTTTCTCTCAGGACATGCCCCTGGGCGTCATAGCCATAGCGGGTGACGCCCCCCAGCGCATCGGT
>DASYSA010000535.1:0-6508 GCA_036003885.1 Blastocatellia bacterium
GTGCACAATTGAACATCATTCGGACTCAAATTAATGTAATCATGGCGATCGGAATGCTATGAGGTTCGGTTGGGGGCGGGAGGTAAACTATGGGAATCAAGATCACGATCAACGGGAAACCCACGACTGCGACTAAGGTCAAGAATGAGCTGGAGCGGTCGGTGCTCGACGCGATCATCGACGAGATCAAAAAGACGATTCGATCTACGATTGGCTTCGAAGAATCGCAACAAATCACCCTTCACGTAGTCGGGACCGACCTCAAGAGTCTTGCTTTCGATCTTGAGGGGCCTGCCGAGATAGTCAACAGGGCTCGATCGAGTTTTGCTTAGCTCCATTGCCTGGGGCGGAGCCTGAGAGCTACAGCGAGGAGTTCCATGATTGCCAACATTTGGAAGGACGACGAAGTGGTCTTTTGGAGTATTGAAATCTCACTGAGTGATTCGCCCGACCTCTCCAGTACTCGTCAGTGGGAGGGAAGCTTCTGCATCATCGGGGCCGACAAGTTTGATGTCAGGGGGCGCTATCGCCTCGGTCTTGATGATGGCAAATCGGCCGACATCGTTCTCACGCATGTCCTCAGGCGAGAACCAGCAGTTGTCCACTTCAGAGTCTTAACCTGGAAGGATAAGCCCCAGGCCTTCAATTAGTGCCAGACGTCTTGACCTCAATGACGCACCGGCAGAACAGCTCGTTAGGTCTTGGGTGTCTTACTTGTGAATGGCTTGGATGATTGAAGGGTTGACTTGGAATGCTCTAGAAGTTGGCGGCCCTTCTCGCGGAGGTTTCGACTCTCGTTGATTAGGGAACGACTTTCTTTGATCAGCGATTGGCTGTCCTCTTGAAGCCTAAGAAAATGCTCAGACGATTGATCGCTCACCTGCTTGGCCCCCGGTCGCAAATGGATTATTGACTTCAAGCCGCCACGCCCTTTTGACCCATGCTGATGTTCCATAGTCGTAACCTTAAACCTACGAAGGTTGTGTCGCGCTTTTCTAGTAGCGACAGATCGCCCAGGGCATCTACCCAACCCGTGCAGCCTGGGCACCTGCGGGTGTCCCATGTTGGGTCGAACATGAAGTGATAGACGACGAGTTGGCGGCGACCCTCGAAGAGGTCCTTGAGACTCACTTTGCCATTCGGGCCTTCGAAGACATAGCCCTTTTCGATCTTCACCATCGGAAGCCGGCGTCGCTCGGCATTCAGGCGATTGTCGTATCCATCCCGTTAGGCTTCCATCATCCGTAAGAAATGCATTCTACCGGAGCTCTCTCCCGCAATTATCATTCTGTCATCAGGTGTCAGAGCACACGCTCTCAGTTGAGCATCACCAGTGAAACTCGCGATTACCGTACCCTCCTCCAGGTTCCACACCTTGAGCGTTTGATCTTCCGCGGTCGAGACTGCACGAGTCCCATCCGTTGTAACAGCAACTCCTGTGACAAATCCTGTATGGCCGCTCATAGTGCGAAGCGCCTCTTTCGTTTCGAGATCCCACAGCTTGAGTGTTCCGTCGGCCGATCCAGACAGGACATGCCGGCCATCCGGCATTGCGGCGACTGCCATCACCCAACTCTTGTGACCCTCTAGTGTCATCAGCTCATTGCCTGAGTCCAGGTCCCAAACTTTCAGTGTTCCGTCGTACGATGCTGAGACCGCGCGCTGCCCTTCAGGCGTCACCACGACTGCCCTGACCCATCCGGTGTCGTCCGCCGTCGGATGTCCGACCAAAGTCCTCACCTCGGATCGAGCCTCGAGGTCCCACACCTTGAGTGTGTGATCCCAGCAACCCGAGATCGCCAACTTCCCATCCGGTGTCACGGCAATTCCGGAAATGCCATTACCGTGGCCGGGTAAGGTGAAGAGTTCCTGTCCGCTCGCGAAATCCCAAACCTTAAGCGTCCTGTCCTCAGCGCCAGAGATGAGGTTAAGGCCATTCGGCGTCAGCGCGATCGCGTTGACCCATTCAGTGTGTCCGGCCAGGTCGCGAAGCGGCTTGCCACTCGTCGCATCCCACACTCTCAACGCTTTGTCCCGCGATACAGAAATCGCAAAGCGACCGTCGGATGTAACAGCGATACCATTGACCCACCCGGACGGTCCGCTCAACGAGTGAAGCTCTTTTCGGTTCCCGAGATCCCATAACTTCAACATCTCGTCACCCGAAGCCGATATTGCATGCCGTCCATCAGCAGTTATGTTCGCCGCGGTAACCGACCACCAATGGCCCTCCATCTCACAAACTGCAACACCCTTCTCCAGATCCCAAATCCTGACAAAGACGTCGTCTGAGCCGGAGACTGCGTAACGCCCATCCGAAGACACCACTACAACGCGCACCAGGGCTCTATGGCCGTTGAGCTGATGGAGTTCGGCGCTCTTGTCGACATCCCACACCTTGAGAGTTGCGTCACTTGCTGACACGGCTCGTCGACCATCCGGGGTGATCGCCAGGGCCCGCACGAAATCGGAATGGCGCATGTCGGACGGCAATTCCTTTCCCTGATCCACATCCCATAATCGCAACGATCCATCGGGGGAAGCCGAGATCGCTCGTCTTCGATCGGGTGTAATCGCCAATGCATTTGCCAGCAAAGTCGTGCCGGCGAAACGCGGAACTTCGAGCCCTTTTTCCACGTCCCACAGTCTGAGCGTCTGATCCTCGGAGGCCGAAATGGCCCACTTGCCATCGGGCGTCATGCTGACTGCGGTGACATGAGCGGTGTGGCCCGACAGACTACGAAGCTCTGTATCCGTCTCCAGTGGAGCCCATACTTTCAGAGAGTGATCCTCGGAAGAAGTTATGACGCGATCACCGTGTGGCGTGATGGCTTTGGCATTGAACAGATTTGTATTGGTGCCCAGGCTTTTCAACTCGACGTCACGTTCGATGTCCCACACGCGGATCACTCCTTCGTCAGAGCAGGAGATTGCTTTATGAAGGTCTGAAGTTACCGCTACAGCGGATGTTCCCAACAGTCCCTTCAGCAACGGCTCGCCGGGACCTGCCAGGCTTGGCGTAATCGGACGCACCCAGAGGCCGGCAGGCCTCCAACGGGCGGCCTGGTCCAGCATCTTCTGAATTGCCGGACTCTCATATGACATCAGACGCCCAAGCAGCTGGCCCGCCAGTTCTTTCTTCTCTCGAGCAAGAATGTGCGCGGCGCGAAGAAGCGCGCGCTTCACCAAATCCAGGTCGGCATTGTTCGGCAGCAGATCGTAATCCACTAATAGTGCGGTGGGATCCAGGCTGTCGAGCTTTGTCTGCATCCACTCGAAGTCGAGCAGGAGCCCTTCTACTTCTGAAGAATGGCCGGCGTGGAATAAGTGATAGGGCAGCTCGTTCAGAGCATGAGGATACTCCGTGGACCATGTTGGCGACGTTGTATTTCCATGTGCCAACTTCCGAAAATAGCCGGCGAGTTCATCGTGTGCGGCGCGCCCGTTTGCTGTTAACTCAGCTTCAGGCACGTCCATATCCAGATAACGCCGGTACACAGCGAAGCGCAATTGATCGTGATAGAAATCGATAAAGCCGGAGCCGGTAGTCTCATCCATCGGACGCAAATAAGGTTCAAGAGCGCGATAGAAACGGATCCAATGAGCTGGTGAGACATTGCCTTTATTGCTTGCGAGGAGGCCGTTGATTTCTGACTCCAATAAGCCGGACCTGCTGACTGCAAGCCAACGCAGGACAGCCGATGTGATTGCGCGAGTGTGGTCCTGCTCCAGGCGATCGAGAACCTGCTCGAAGAGGGCCGGCAATGTGGCAGGCAGTTGATCCAAATGGCTGTCGAGCGCTTCCCGGGATCCCAATAGACGTAGTTCTTCGACGGCGACGAAGAGATAAAGCGGAAGCACCGCGTCGGGGCGCTTCACGATATCCAGGAGTTTCGTCAATTGGTCTTCGGTGAGCTTCTTGGACTGGCGGGCCAGTTGCCCGCAGACCAGATTTCTCCGGTCGTCTCGAGAGAGCGCCGGCACCTCGATTATGGCCTCCGAGCGGACCCGTCTCTTGATGCTGTCGAGGCAATCACCCTCGAGTGTGCTCAGGATCACTCGAGTACCGCGGGGAACATAAAAAGGCACCCAGTTGAGTTCATGGCTGCGGTCGGCGGGATTCAGTTGATTCAACGCATCGATCAACAGAACAACGCGACGTTTGCCTCCTGCCTTTGCCAGCAACACCGGAAGCTGCAGCTGAAGCTTGTTAGGATCCGCGGAGATCTCGTCGTCGAGTCCACACTCGCGACAGAGGGTCTCGCAGATCGAGCGCACGGCGAACGTAAGATCAGTCGAACCTGGCGCTGCCCCGATGAAGTAGGGGAGGACCAGGACTTCGGGCGATGTCTCATGAGCTGCGAACTTCGCCATGATCGCCGACTTCCCGGATCCGGCCGGCCCGGTAATAACCAATGGCTGTCGCTCGTCGTCGTCTTCGGCATAGCGCAGCATGCGTTTCAACAGTTCATCCCTGCCGAAGAACAATCGAGTCCGATCGGCAAGAAATCTGTCATGGTAGGCGCGTTCTGTGTCTTCTTCTCTGCGGGCGTCTTGCCGCGGTTCCTGGCTCAGGAGCGGTTGGATGCTATTCCATAGATCTTCCACTATGCGCTGGCCGAGCTCTTCCATCCCTGTCAGAGCTACAGTGCCTCGACTCTCGATTGCCTGGCGCGCTGGTTCACTCAGGCGTCTCAATTCTTCCGGCTGAACAATTCCATCTTCAAGCTGCTCCCGAAGTAAGGCGAGGTCTTCCTGCGCCAGGCTCGGGGGTATCAACGCCGGCTCGATGCGCCACCCGGCGAACTGCGCATCGTAATCTCTTACAGTGAACCCCTGTCCAACGGTTTGACGAATGCGCCCCTTGAGCTGTTCCAGTCTGTCTCGCCTCTTCGGATCCTGTTCGACAAAGACTGAAGCAAGCGAGCGAGGAAAATCAGGGTTGTCCACGATACCGGGATTTCGGAAATAGAAAAACGAGTGGGAACTGACCTCGGATTCTGAAAAGGCACCGTGCAAAATCTCTTGTTCAGTGATTGATTCTCCGGCGTGCTCGAGCCCCGCGGATTCCCAGTAGTTCGTCAGCTTCTTCTCATCCTTGAGCGAAGGGCTACGATCGCGACGCAAGCGGTAAACCGGCGGGTCTGAGGTTTCATCGAGCTTATACCATTCATCGAGCAGTGCGGCATCGGTGCTGCTCGAGTTGCGGTCTCCGCGTGCGTTGTCAAAATCTTCACGCGAGATCCTTTCCATCGGCGGCACCCAACCGTAACGATCTCCCAGCACTGAAAGAAAGAACGGACGGCAGCGCTCAATCTCCTGCAGACAAGCCGTCAGTGCCCCGCGCTTTTTTGTGTCTTCCTGTGTCAGGCCCCATCGCAGGTCAATGCCGACAAACTCAGCTCCATGTTTCCAACACCGGCTGCGCAGCTCAGGGAAGACTACGCGATTCAGGTAGTCGCGCTCCGCCTGCATGTCGAGAAAGGCTGATGAGGTGAAGACCCGAATGCTTCTCATAATGTCATTGCGACGTCGTCAAACCGCGTCCTCCTGGCGCGAAGATGATCCCCCAACACCCTGCTCTGTCTTTTATAGACGCAAAGCGCGACGTGATCGCTGCAAGAATCACAGGCCAATGGTGTACTCGCTCTGAACCAGGCCGCTCGGGTAGTGACGAGTGGCTACATGATCCAGCCGGATGTCGCGCGGCAGGGAGCCGAAGAGAGGAATTCCGTCTCCAATGAGCACAGGCACGCGAGTTATAATGAGACGTTGAACGAGTCCCGCGCGCAGGAACTCCTGAATCGTGATCCCGCCGTCGATGTAGAGGTGGTGGGCGCCGCTGGCAGCGAGTTTCGAAACGATCTCAGCCGGAGTCCCGGCCATCTGTTCAACAACGCCTCCTTTGGCTGCGGACAAGTCGATGGGGCGATTACTTAGTACGACTACTCGTTTGTCACCATAAGGCCAGGCCTCAAAGGCCAGAACCGTCTCGAAGGTCTTGCGACCTATCACGAGAGCATCGACGCTGGCAAAAAACTCGTTGTAGCCGTGGGGTTCGCCGCCGCCCTCGGGCAGCCAGTCGAGATCGCCGTTCGCTCGCGCTATGAATCCGTCGACGCTCGCGCCGACAAAGACAGATACCGTCATCGTAGCCTCCTCACCTGTGGCCACCTGATGTATTAATAATGATGCGCGGCGCCGCATGAATTGCTTGAGCCGCCGATCCCTTCCGCATGATTCAACAAATCAGTGTGTGACACAAGAACACATCAGATTCCTCGCAGGCTTGAAATAGAGGAATGACCTCCAACCAGCCCAGCCCGCCTGAACAGGGTCAACTCGTTAACGCTCAACATATTTTCGAAAATGTCCCCTAGTGCACAGAACTTTACCTCAAGCAGGCGTAGCATCCGGAATGTAAACGGAGTCGTGATCAGCCTCAGCCAGCTCACAATGCTGACTGCAGGCGAGCAAGCAGGTCTTTCCCTGGTCGATGGGGCCCGCC
>DASYSA010000536.1:0-9616 GCA_036003885.1 Blastocatellia bacterium
GAGCGTCTTGTTGGCGAAGCGTCAGGGCGACAGGTCATCCTCTTCACACATGATCTCCATTTTCTCTACCTTGTGAAATCATATGCAGACAAAGCGAAGGTCGGAGTTGTGTCACACTGGGTACAGCGGGGAGCGCACGACGGCAAGCCGGGTCACATATCGTTGAACAACAGTCCGCTCATGGAGAAGGAGTTCAAGTCTCCGACAAGAGCCAAAGAGTTCCTGGACCGCGCGCAAAAGGAACCATCTCCGCAAGAACAGCAGCGCCTGGTGGAGCAGGGATTTGGCTATTTGCGTTCAACCTACGAGGCATTCATCATTTTCGATCTTCTGGGAGAAGTTGTCATTCGCTTTGGAGAGCGCATAAGCCCCGGCCGGCTGAAAGATGTCGTATGGGATCCGTCAATCGTCGAGGAGGTCATCCACAAGCATGAAGTGCTGTCCGGGTATGTGGACGCACATCTCCACAGCGATGCGTTCGCAGCTCAAAAACCGACCCATGCAATTTTGAAGAAGGAGATAGAGAGTTTCGAAGCAATGAAGACGAAGCTGAAGAAGCTCAAGAGGGAAGTTGGAAAGGTGTAGATCCCTTTTTTTGTAGGCCGAATTGCGCCTGCAATCGACATCACGCCGAGGGGAAACATCTTGCAAACTCCGATATTCGTGGTATCATCGGCCCGTTCGAATCTCGATCCTTTTAGCGATTCAATTCTCGCTAGCTGTTGAAGCTCTTCGCAAATAAAGCCGTTCAACAGAAAGTAATCCATTAAGCCCCTGAGTTGTAGTACAGATTCCCCGCTTTTTCTGTGCTGAAATTGAGAAGCCCAAACGCAGACAAGGGAGTTAAGCCAAATGCAAGCAATCCAATGCAAGAACCATCCGGATGTTCAGGCCACGGACCGCTGCACGGGATGCGCCGAGACCTTCTGCGCAAATTGCCTCGTCAATATCGGTGGGCAGAAGTACTGCGGCTCGTGCAAGGTGCTCGCCGTCACCGGGCGGCCGATCGTCGAAGAGGCGACCATTCCGTCCGCGCTGGCCAGCGAAGCACTCAAGTATGCTCTGATCGGAATCATCTGCTTCGGAGTGATCCTGGGCCCTATGGCCATATCCAAGGCGTTGAAGGCTAAGAAAGAGATCGCCGCCGATCCTCAGTTGACAGGAGAAGGTAAGGCCAACGCCGCGCTGATCATCGGGATTCTCGACCTCCTGTTCTGGGTGCTTGGAATAATCGCCCGGGTATCAGCCGTCTGAGCCGGGGCGGTCCATCTTTGAACATCCGGACCTGAGGGCGAAGTCGCGAAAGAGACCAGGCGACCCACACCTCCAGACCAGGCACTGCAATTGAAGCTGCTTCCAGCCCTCAAGGAGGCGACTTTGGTCGAAACTAAGAACTGCCCATCTTGCGGCTACCCTCGTACGTTCGCGACCGGAAGATGTACGCGCTGCGGATACCAATTCACCGACGACATTCCGGTTGCCGATCCGGTAGATGCCGGACCCATCACTGAGCAGCCGTCGCACATGCAGCCCGTGACGGAAGCGCCTCCAATGTGCCTGAACCACCCGACCGTTCCGGCTTCGGCGCGCTGCGATTACTGCGGCGTCCGTATCTGTTCGACATGCGACTTCCTGGTGCCACCGGCCGCATCCGAGTCCTCCGTACTCAACATCGGTCGAGAGATGCACGCTTGCCCGAACTGTGTGACGACGCGGCGCTCCTCCGGTGCGCCTCAGAGACTACCTCAACAGACACTGCCGCTGGCGGGAGGTGTGATGTGCACCCAGCACCCGGATGTCAGCGCGGTAAGGAGGTGTGGACTCTGTGTGGCCACCATGTGCGCTACGTGCGACTTCGAGTTGCCAGGCCATTTCCATTTGTGCCCGACGTGCGCAACCACTCCCCAAACGGCGCTCTCGCCCAGGCGGAAGAAGCTTATAGGCTTTGCATATGCCCTGGCGGCCTGGTCGACACTTACTATGGCAGTGTTATTCACCGGCGCACTCGGCGCAATGACGGACCAGAGTAAAGAAGCTGAAGCTGCCATCGGACTTCTGGCTGGGATACTGATATTCGTACCCACCCTCGGAGGCACCGCTCTCAGCTTCAGCGCCCTCGACAAGAGATTGGGGAATCCTCCAGCTATTTGGGGCGCCGTGATTTGGAATGGCGTATTGCTCGCTTTGTGGGTTGTTCTGAGCGTTGTCGGATCTTTAACGTAACGTTTGCCTGACCATCAGACGGCGGTTCAGCCTCGAGAACCTCGATTGCACGAGAGGCTTACCTCAATCCCCTGGCCGTCGATTTCCTAATCAGCCGTGAGGAGGGGCCTATGGGAACGCTGAGAGTAAGGGTGTTGGACGTGACGGGCAGCAGAAGCTGCGAAGTCGAAGCGCCCGATGACGTGCCGATCAACCGGCTCCTGGTCCTGTTAGTCGAACGAATGAATCTTCCATTGAACAGTCCTGACGGTCAGATCATGAGTTACAAGCTTCACCTGCGACGTACAGGCACCCAGCTCCTGGATGCGCAGACGATGGCCGAGGCCGGCGTGACGGGCGGGGACGAATTGCGTCTGCAGCCGGAAATCACGGCGGGATCATTCACCCCAACTAGTAGTCAGTCAGAGCACGAATCCCCCAACCGGCAGGGAGGGGATCTTTCACGTCGGCCTACATCGAAAGACCGATGGCGGGACAATCCCCCAACCTACCGGTTGGGGGATTCGCGGGAGCCGGCGCCCCCGATGCCAGTAGGCTGAAATGAAGAATCCCCAACCTACCGGTTGGGGGATTGCGGGAGCCGCCATTTTAGTCCATCACAATCACTGTAACTGAAGTTATGAGCGAGTCAGTGCCGCAAAATATCGTTCTCTCAGAGGGACGCTTCGCGAGATTCGAGGCCATTCGTTGGTGGGACCAGTCTCTCATCAAGAATGGGCGAGTGCTCGTCGTAGGAGCGGGCGCCCTCGGCAACGAGGTGATCAAGAACCTCAGCCTTCTCGGCGTAGGCAACCTGGTCATCGTCGACATGGACCGGGTTGAGTTGAGCAACCTTAGTCGCTCCGTGCTCTTTAGAGAAGAAGATGAAGGCGAGCCAAAAGCGGAATGCGCCGCTCGCGGCGCCAGGCGAATCTACCCTGAGATTAGCGTTGAGCCGCTGGTCGGCAATGTGCTCGCAGACGTCGGACTCGGGCGCTTTCGTTGGGCCCAGGTGGTCGTGGGCGCGTTGGACAATCGAGAAGCACGGGTCTTTGTTAATAGTGCTTGCGCTCGAGTCGGCCGTCCGTGGATTGATGGAGGTCTGGATGTGCTGCAAGGCATCGCCCGGGGGTTCGCTCCACCGGCGACCGCCTGTTACGAATGCACGATGAGCGAGGTCGACTGGGATTTGTTGAACAAGCGCCGATCGTGTTCGTTGCTTGCGCGGCGGGCATTGGAACAGAGGGGCACTCCGACCACTCCGACTATTGCATCGATCATTGGCGGCATCCAGGCGCAGGAGGTGATCAAGCTGCTCCACGGCATGGAGGCCCTGATCGGTCGCGGCTTCGTTTTCGAGGGTGCCATGCACAATTCCTACGCGGTCACTTATCCGATAAGCCCGGACTGCGGCTGGCACGACCCCGCGCCAAATATAGAATCGATGGATGACTTAACCTCGGACACTCGACTCAGCGAGATCTGGAGTCTGGCGGCCGAGCGGCTGGATGGAGTCGACGCGATCGATCTCGGACGAGAGATCGTAAGCCATCTGGAGTGCCCCGCATGCAGCGCCAGCGAAACGGTGATGGTTACCGTAGAAAAGATCATTGCGGATCGGGCGCTCTGCCCGCGCTGCGGATCTGAGCGCTATCCCCGGTTCTTTCATTCAATCTCAGTGGGCAGCGATCTGCTCGATAAGACAATCGCTGAGTTGGGTCTGCCGAAGTGGGACATTGTTTGGGCCCGGAGAGGCGTCAACTCCATAGGCATTGAGATCACAGGCGATCGGCAAGCCTGACGTTGGTAAGCCTGGTAGGCCTGGGAAAAGCCTGGGTAAAGCCTGGGTACGCACGCTTCCAGCGTGCCCACGCACACCGGTGTGGCTGACTGGAGTTTAGAGATTTTAATGCGGATTCACCTGGAGCAACCAATCAACCTTAAGGCATGCGGTGCAGACGAAAAGGCCGGCGCCCGGCCAGTAGCTGAGAAGAGGCCATGCCCTTCGCCGCGCACCAACCTCTTCCGTTGCGCACATCCGCAAGCCGGCACGCTGGAAGCGTGCGTACCCAGACCACGCGGAGGTATGAACAATGAAGCGCGATAAGACTTCCAGGCCTGAGAACAAAGCCGCCGACCCGCCCGCGGATCAGACGAAGTCACCCGGCGCGCAGGCCCCAGATAGCGAGAACATAGCGCTCGGCGAATGGGCCGATCGGAGGCGCCCGGTCCGACGGACATTTCCCGGTCCTGGCATGTTAGACGTCGCTCTTCGCGTCGCTATGGATCGAAGCCCCTATGCGGAGTTGATCGCCCATGCGAAAGAGTCGCTGCACAAAGAGATCTGCGGCGTGCTGGTGGGCGACGTCTGCGAAGACGATCAGGGGTCCTTCGTCCACATCAAGGCCATCATCAGAGGTGATGCAGCCCAGCAAGGCAGCACTCACGTCACCTACACGCAGGAAACGTGGACAGCTATTCACAAGACCATGGAGGAGCGGTACCGCAAGCTGCAGATCGTCGGCTGGTATCACTCGCACCCAGGTTACGGGGTCCAGTTCTCGGAGATGGACCGGTTCATTCAGAAGAATTTCTTCTTCGGTCCCACGCAGCTCGGGCTTGTGATCGATCCGCTGGGCGGCGACGTGAGCATCTGCGTCAACACCGATGCGGGCCTTGAGAACATCGGACAGTTCTGGGTCGATGGCCGTGAGCAGCGCTGCTATCTACCCGCGCCGGTCTCCTCTGCCACCGCCACGTCCTCAGGTCCCGCTTCGGCCGAGCTGCAGCAGCGATTGGAGTCGGTCGAGAATCGCCTCAATCAGGCTATTCGCGCACTGGATGATACCCGCACTTACATTTACCGTGTGGTGCTCTCGATGGGAATGTTGATCGGCGTTTCGGTCGTCGCTGCGGTCGGCTACTCAATCTACAGCAGTTATTTCAGGCCGATGACTCCGCCTGAGATTCGAAGTTATGCGCCAGTTCCAATAAAGATCGGGGACAAGGTTGTCCTCCTCGGCGTCGGCGTCGTCAGTTGGGAAGTGCCTCCGGAGTTGATCCCGACTCCCAGGGAACCTGAGCAGAAGAGCGACAAAAATGGGTCTGCCTCTGACGTCCGTCGCGAAACACCGGGACAGTCAGATCAGCCGGCCGGCGGGCCGGGCAACAGCAATTCCGAGAAACCAGCATCGCCGGATGCTGGTTCCAGCCAGCCGCAAGGAAGCAAGTGATGGAAGACAAGCCTGACCGCGACGACCGCAAGAACGTCATTGTTATAACGCGGGCCGAGTTGAGCAGCAGTCACGTGGACGACCTCCTCAAACGCCAGATGAGTCTGCGCGGGGAAGCCGGCATCACTCGCGATCGCGGCCGGCGCTGGTACTATCAAAACTGGCTCGTCTTTATGATGGCCGGTTTGTTGGCGGCAGTCGGCGGTTGGGCCATTCTCGAGCCCTACCTCGACGACATGCCATACGTTCAGGGGCCCATTGAAAAGCTGGATCTCAACGACCACCTTCCGGATAAGATCAAGCTGAACGACCAGGAATTCGAGTTGGATGTTGGGGGCGGTGGCGTGCTGTACATCCGGGGTCAGAAAATATGGCTGCACGACCGCACTCGAATGATGGATGCCGCGGGCGACTGGGTCCGGTTGGACACTTCGGCCGTGCAGGTAGGCCAACAGATCGGTGTCTACGTGGAGTACGAGCGCGCGGGCAATGATAATCTTGCGCTCGCGTGGTATGTAGTTCCATCTCCACGTGAGCCCGCGCCGGCGAAGGCGCTCCTTACAATTCGGCAGCTTGCCGCGAGGACCAGCGCCGCCGGAATGTTGTTCTTCTCACTTGTGGGGGGAATGATCGGGCTGGCAGTTGGGGCGGCAGATGGAATCGTCTGCCGCCTGCCGCGCCGCGCTCTTCTCGCGGGCGCGATCGGACTCGTGGTCGGCTTCGTTGGCGGCTTCATATCCAGCATTCTGGCTAACCTGATTTACGCCCCGCTCACGAAACTGGCAATGGCACAGTCTGGAGGCGCTGAGGCGATGACCACCTTCGGTTTCTTCCTTCAACTCCTCGGCCGATCGATGGCCTGGTCCATTGGAGGTATGACAGCGGGGCTTGGCCAGGGCATTGCGCTTCGGTCCAAGCGCTTGCTCGTCTATGGTCTGCTCGGCGGCGTCATCGGAGGCCTCGTGGGCGGACTGCTCTTCGACCCAATCTATTTCCTGCTCGCCGGGTCAGAAAGCCCAAGCGCCCACTGGAGCCGGCTGGTCAGCCTGGGAGTAATCGGCGCGGCGGTCGGCGCGATGATCGGAGTGGTTGAGTTGTTAGCCCGCGACGCATGGCTCCGAATGACTGCCGGACCCCTTGCAGGAAAAGAGTTCCTGATATTCAAAGACGTAATGAACATCGGCGCCTCTCCTCGTTCCGACATATACCTGTTCAACGATCCGGAAGTCACGGATCAGCACGCAACGCTCCGGTCGGTCGGCGACGAAGCTGAAATCGAAAGCCGCGACAACCTGCGCCAGGTGCTGGTCAATGGCCGTCCGCTTCAAAGATCGAGGCTGCGCCATGGAGATCAGATAACGATTGGGCGCACGGTATTCTTATTCCAGAAGCGGCAGGGATAACATGGAGACTGATTCGCCCGCCAACTACTCGTCCGCCGGGAATGATCGCGTGGAGTCGTGTGCGATATGTCAGTCCGCGCTTGAGACCCACGAACCCACTGCGTCGTGTCCGGATTGCCACACTCGATACCACGCGGAGTGCTGGCAAGAGAATGGCGGCTGCGCAATCTATGGCTGTCCAGGCGTGCCGCCGACCGAGAATCGAGGCACGCTGGAGATTCCATCCTCTCACTGGGGGCAGGTAAACCGACCCTGCCCCGCCTGCGGCCGGGAGATTCTGGCGGCCGCGGTGCGATGCCGGCACTGCGGCGCCACGTTTTCGTCCGGTCGGACGGAGGAGAGATCTGAATTTCAGAAGCGCGCCGAACTCAACGAGCGCCTCCCCGCCGCGCGGAGAAACATCGTCATCCTCTTCGTGCTCTCCGTGATACCTTGCGTGGCTCCGTTGGCAGCCCTCTTCGGTGCGATCTGGTATCGATCGAACCGGGAAACGATCAAGGCCTTGCCGGCGCTCTACGGCGGTCTATGCAAGATCGCGCTCGGAATCGGCGCCGGGCAGACGATTCTGATTGTGGTCATGCTAATGTTATTTTCGGTTTTTCGCTCATCGTGAGCGCCTGGGGAGAGAGAGATGCAAGCGCGACTTCGACGATTGACTGCCGACCATGAGCGGGTTGCAAGCCTGTTTGGCAGCACCCACAGGTACATACGTCTCGTGCAAGCCGAGGGAACGCCTCCCGACAGATATATCTTTGAGTTTCGTATCAACAGCCTGGTTCCAACGGATGGCGATCAGATCGCTATCGGCCACAGCCACAGGGCCGAAATCTTTCTGCCGCTGGATTATCCGCGGCGGCCCCCATTCTGCCGAATGCTGAGCCCGGTGTTCCATCCAAACATCGATCCTCAGAAGATATGCATCGGCGATCACTGGAGCGCGGGGCAGTCGTTGGCCCAGCTCATTGCCCGCATCGGCGAGATGCTCTGCTACCAGAGCTACAACGTCAAGAGTCCGCTCAACGCAAAAGCTGCGGCGTGGGCGGAGGCGAACATCGGGCAGTTGCCGTTACAGAGGATGGATCTGATCGCCGGCTTGTAGCTCCTGTCGCCCTTGTAGCCGATCCTCGAGTCTCTGTTATCACTGGCTCAGCACCAACCCTTCGAGATCCGGAAGGAAGCCGATCAATCTGCATCTCAAACTGGTAGGCCTTATGATCATATGCACACTGAAGCACTGGCCATTCTTCAGACAACAGGTCAGCGCAGCAAATTGATCTTCGCAGGTGCGATTCGCTTCACACTCGAGAGCTCCTCGTCGTGTGCAATTGAAATCCTTAATGCAGTCTTCCAAAGAATCGAAAGTCGGCAGCGCAGGGGTATCAGTATGGGGTGTTTCAAGGGCAGGAAATGTCTTTCTACTGACAACTTCGCCCGTAGCGATGTCTGTGACCAAAAGTGTTAGCGCGGTGCCCGCTTTGGTCACTTCTGTTTTATAGGTCCTTGTCGTGTTCGTGTTTTTTTCTCTTACGCTTGCATATCTAAGGACGAGGTTAGTGGCGGCGTTGTCCAACTTGATGAGGGTTCTTACGGCGCTGTTGGTCAGTGAAACTACTACCTGGGCCTCGTCCTCGTTTGTTGCAAAGAGGAAACCCTCCACATTTGCGCCTTTCAACGAATTAACAAGGTCCTGCCTGGGATCTGGCGCCGTCGTCGTCTTGCACGAGCAGACCAACCCAAGAGAAAGCAGGCCAATGGCCAGACAGAACGCAGATTTCGATCGGTCGTTCGCAGAAATCATTTTTAGCCTCCAGTGTTGATGAACATCTTGAAAAGGACACAAGATGTTGAGTTGTGTAGCTATGACCGAGTTGCGAAAGCGAGTGATCGGGACTCTTCAACCGGGAACTCCGACAGTATGTCCTCTACATCAGGAATGTCAAGATGTACTCGCGGCCCAACCAACACCGTCGCACTTGTGCGGGATCAAGTTCTTTTTCGAAGGCACGCTGGGCAAGAAATGGAAGAACCTTAGGCAGAGGTGCTTCAAGCCTTCGTGGCGACGGCATACAAAGTAGGAATCCGCAGCCGCATTGTAGGTGGCAGCAGCCCAGGCCTTCGCATCATCCGGTGTCTGCATGGCGTCCTTTGTCATCTTGTGTAGTTACCTGCGCCAAGAAAATGTATCGACACATACGGCTCATCTCCAACAACCCAGCTATCGTGTGGACTTGGTGGGACGTAGAACATTGTTCCTGGACTTAGCTCGTATACCTGGCCGTCTCTCATAGCCGCTGTTGCTGTTCCGGACACGACCATTCCAACATGCTCGATCTCGCAAAATGGTGTTCCCGCAATGGGGCTTACGTGTTCCGACCATTTCCATCCCGGCTCGTAGGTTGCTCTGCCGATTGTCATGCCGCCGATATTTATGATCTCAAACTTCCCTTTCTCGAACAGGCGTACCTCGTCCGGAACCTCAAACCGCTTCAGTATGACTTCAAGCATAGTTTCTCTCCGTTTGAAATGATTTGCGCTTTAGGACCTTATACTAGGCACGTGCCCAGTCATCAACTGATTTGATAATTGGTGACCCGGGCGGCGCTGGGATAGTTAGCAATTGGCCCACTTTGATTGCACCTCTTTGTGAGCAGCAATGCTTTTTGGCGTTGCAAGAAAGAGTCTACGATTGCAGAATGAACGCTTGGACGGCATTGCTTCCTGGTTTCGCTACTTTACGACAGACCATTTGTTAGCAGCTCGATTAATCGACAACACTCC
>DASYSA010000537.1:0-23052 GCA_036003885.1 Blastocatellia bacterium
TCGCTCTCCTGGGCGTCATTATAGGTCGGCACATCAGTCCACTATCTATTTGGGCGGAGTCGACCGCGATCTCAGATGACAAGGACAATTCAGAGCTAGCGCGCCTATTTCAGGAAGATCAGGCAGATCGCACAACGAAGGATGATAAGCCCATCGACTGGAAGGTGGTTGACGCGAGGGACAAGGCGCGGGAACAGCGCGTGAAGGAGCTTTACGCGAACAACCAGCTACATACGGGCGCGGACTACTACCACGTGGCGATGGTCTTGCAGCATGCTAGCGCACCAGAGGATTACCTGCTCGCGCACGAGCTATGCGTCGTTGCGATTAGCAAAGGGCACGAGGATGCGAAGTGGTTGGCTGCTGCGAGTGAAGACCGGTTTTTGATGCAGATTGGCCGCCCTCAGCGCTTTGCGACACAGTTCCGCTCGGTTGGGAACTCCCCTATGCGCCTCTACGAGACGGACCAGGGAGTGACTGATGAACTTCGCCGTGCGCTTAACGTGCCGAGTCTTTCCCAGGCCAAGGAGAGAGAGGCGAAAATGAACTCAAAAAAGAATTAGAATCACCGCTTGATCCAGAGTCCGAAGTGAAATGCGCGATGCCGTTGGTACCATTCACTAGGAATCGATTGGAAGACCATTCGGAAGAAGTCGCGCTCGTCGAGCCAATTGCTTCCGGAGAGGTTGCTAATCATTACTTTCTCTGACTGGATCTGCTTATCGGGGTTCGCAGCTGGCAAATTGGCGACGAACCACGACGAAAAGTTCGTGCGACACACGTGGCCGAGTTAGCCCACGCTTGGAGTATCCCTTCTACACCTGTGCGAAGCCACCATCGACGAACAACTCGATTCCGGTGACGAAGCTGCTGTCGTCTGACGCCAGGAACACGGCAGCCTTCGCGATCTCATCGCCGCTACCCATCCGCCCCATCGGCACGGCGGAACCGAGGCTCTTTAGTCGATCCTGCCCGGCCTCCGTGGAGCCGACTAACTCACGCAAACCTTCCGTGTCGATCGGGCCTGGGCTTATCGCATTCACCCGTATTCGACGGGCCTTGAGATCCGTGGTCCAGGTGCGAGCGAAAGAGCGTACCGCCGCCTTCGTCGCGGAATAGACGCTGTTTGCCGGCAGCCCTTTGCTGCCAACCACCGACGCGTTGAGAATGATGGATGCACCGTCGGGCAGCAGAGGCAGAGCCTTCTGTACGGTAAACAGCAGGCCCTTCACATTGCCGCCAAAGATGCTGTCGAAATGCTCCTCGTCGATCATCCCAAGTGGCGCGTACTTCGCGATGCCTGCGTTGGCAAAGACGATATCGAGTTTGCCCTTCTCTCTTTTGATCTGTTCGAACAGCCGATCCAGGTCGCCGAGCTTTGCCACATCACCTTGTACTCCCGTGACATTGGACCCGACCTGTTTCACCGCCTCATCGAGTTTCAATTGCGTCCGGCCGGTGATAAAGACGTAGGCGCCCTCCTGCACGAAGCGTTTCGCCGTGGCCAGGCCAATGCCGCTATTACCGCCCGTAATCAGTGCAACTTTTCCGTCAAGCTTTCCCATGAAGTCCTCCTCGAGATATGTCTGCTAATTGTAGATGCGACCACGTTCATACCACTTCGGCACTTGTCGTCGACTGCTTAGTCGATGAGCTGCTGTACTTCTCAATCATGCGTGAAATTGACTCTTTGCTGGCTGCGCCAATCACGCGTTCAACTTCCTTTCCCCCGCTGAAGAGAATCAAGGTCGGAACGCCTCTGACGCGATGCGCTTCCGCAGTAGACGGATTCTCATCCACATTCAGCGTTACTACTGCGGCGTTATCCGAATACTGTTCGGCGATCGCCTCAACCGTCGGCGCCAGCATCCGGCAAGGCGCGCACCGTGGAGCCCAAAAATCAACCAGCACTGGTTTTTCGGATTCCAGAACTTCGTGCTCAAAAGAACTGTCGGTTACTTCTTTGACGCTCTCATTCATTTCTTGTAGCTCCTCGTTACTGGATTCTCGTTCATGTTTTTCAGGACGGGATCCTGGCGCTCGCTCCATTCTGAGACTCCTGAGGTATGACCTCGAAGCTCAGCTTCTCCGTGCCTCTAACGACCACGAGAGATGATTTGTGTCCGATGCGATCCTCTGACAGCAGCTTGTGAAGATCATCGATGCCCGCAGTCGGGTGATCGTCAAAGCCAATAATGATGTCTCCTTCGCGCAGTCCAGCATTCCTTGCCGGGCTGTTTCCCTCGAAAGACACAACGAAGATTCCGCTCTCGACGGCAAGGTCATAGTAGCGCACGATTCGGCGTGGAAGCGGAACGTTCTGTCCGGCCAGGCCTATATAACTGCGACTGACTTTACCGTCGCGGATCAGACGGCTTGCAACGAACTTGGCGGTGTCAATCGAAGTAGCAAAGGAGATTCCCTGGGCCGGCAGAATCATCGCCGTGTTGACACCGATGACTTCTCCTCGAGAGTTAACCAGCGGTCCACCCGAGTTGCCGGGATTGAGCGCGGCGTCCGTTTGAATCACATCGTCCATCAACCGGCCGGACTGCGCGCGCAGCGAGCGCCCAAGTGCACTTACGACGCCGGCCGTAACACTGTATTGAAACCCGTACGGATTGCCGATGGCCACCACTAATTGTCCCACCCGAATCTTTTGCGCCTCACCCAGATGCGCGGGGACCAGAAGGGGCGCATTGATTCTGATTACCGCCAGGTCAGTGTCAGGATCGTCTCCGATCAAATCCGCCTGGTGCTTGTGCCCATCTGAGACGGTTACTTCAATTCTACTAGCCCCGTGAACCACATGACTGTTCGTCAGAATGAAGCCGTCCGGCGTGAAGATGAAACCCGAGCCGCTGCCCCGAGCTTCCTTAGGCATTTGTGGTGCGTTTCCTCTTCTGCTCCGGGCCGGTTGCCAGACTTCTATATAGACGACCGACGGGCTGACCTTTTCGGCCGCAGTGATGACCGCGCGCGAATACGCATCCATGAGGTCTTCTGCCGGTTCCGAGTGCGCCAAATCGTCTCTCGTCATTCGTGCGTCCCCGGACTCAAACCGTTCGTCGCTTAGTAACTCAATTTCCTGCTGCATGTTGATCACACTCCCTCCGATTATCAAACAATCTCTCCATTCTTATGATGATAGCCGTACGATATTCTGGAACGCGTGTTCCAGAATATCGCAAAAAAATTAGTCGAGTACTGACAGGGTCACCTTCACAACATCTTCCAGCTTCTTGCGATCCTGTGTCGCTCTGGCCATCAATATCAGACCCTGGAGACTGCTGCAGAGAAATCGCGAAACGGCACGAGGGTCGCGAACTCCTTTTAGTTCACCCTCCTTCTTTCCACGCAGCAGGGCTCGATAAAAAGCGTCCTCCGCCGCTGCCATGTTGCTGCAAGTCCTGGCAGCAGTCTCCTTGCAGCGGCCGGCCAACTCCGAGATCGCATTACCCATGAAGCAGCCTCGCCGTTGCTCGTCGCAGAGCGCTCTTTCAACGACGCCTTCGAACAACTGCCGCAGGGTTTTCTTTACCGAGCCAGGCCGCTCCAGCTGCTCAAATACCTTGCGACCCTCTACTTCGCGGTAGCGATCGAGGGACTGTAGATAAAGAGCATGCTTATCGCCGAAGGTGTCATAGAGACTCTGGCGGTTGATCCCCATATGCCTGACCAAATCCTCGATGGATGCGGCCTCATATCCGCGCGACCAGAACACCTCCATCGCTTTGTGGAGAGCGTCATCCCGATCGAACTCTTTGTGCCGCCCCATCCGACTGTCTACCTCTATCGCAGGTTTATACTCTTTCTGGAATGAATAGTCAAGAATGGGAAGCCTTCCCAGGTGTTGTCGATTCGATTCGATTTCAGAAGGCGATTGTGTCGTGCGGCGCCTCTTTTGTCATACCACCAAAGTGGCGTGCTCTCATGCATCGATAGTGGTAGGTTAAAAGCCTTCGATCTCGTGATGTGTTCTCGGTTCAGATGTTGCATGTCTAACAGGCCTGGCAAAGAGGAAGACGGCGAACGTTTTGAAACGATACACCTAAAGCGTCGATTCGTAAGCTTCCAAAGCTTCAATTGATCAGTGAACGGGAGATAATCATGAGCGATCAGATTATTCCTGTCAGCCACAACACAAGAAAGGAGATGGTTCCATGACCACAATCACGACCAAAGACGGCACACAAATCTATTACAAAGACTGGGGCAGCGGGCAGCCCGTTGTTTTCAGTCATGGGTGGCCGCTCTCGGCGGATGCCTTCGAAGACCAGATGTTCTTTCTGGCCTCCCAGGGATATCGCTGCATCGCTCATGACCGCCGCGGCCACGGCCGCTCAAGCCAGCCTTTGAACGGCAACGATATGAATACCTACGCCGACGATCTCGCAGCACTCGTCGAAGCCCTCGATCTCAAGAAGGCGATCCATGTTGGCCACTCGACAGGCGGCGGTGAGGTTGCTCGGTACATCGGTCGCCACGGCACAAAGCGAGTGGCGAAGGCCGTGCTGATCGGCGCGGTCACGCCCCTGCTGCTGAAGACGCCGACAAATCCCAACGGGGCACCCATCGAGGCGTTCGATCAGCTGCGCGCCGGCGTTCAGGCCGACCGCGCGCAGTTCTTCAGCGACCTCAGCATGCCGTTCTACGGCTTCAACAGGCCGGGCGCCAGGGTCTCTCAAGGCCTGCGGGACTCTTTCTGGTTGCAGGGAATGATGTGCGGCTTCCCAGCTGCCTACGACTGCATCAAGGCGTTCTCCGAGACGGACTTCACCGAGGACCTCAAGAAGTTCGACGTGCCTACGCTGATCCTGCACGGCGACGACGATCAGATTGTTCCGATCGGCATCACGGCGCTTGTGGCATCCAAGATCGTCAAGGGCGCGGCGCTGAAAGTCTACCCGGGCCTGCCGCACGGCATGTGCTCGACTCACAAGGACCAGATCAACGCGGATCTCCTCGCGTTCTTTAAGGCACAGCAATCAAGCGTGAGCGCCGATGCAGGTTGATCGAGGCAAGGGCGATGGTCCGTTACGCGGTCGTAACGGACCACTCACCTGATCAAGAAGTCATGCGCGGACTGGATGACCTTGTCCGCGCAGGCAAGGTGCTTCATCTCTGATGCCCCAGCCAGATGGATCGCGCAGGCCAACACGCTCGCTCACCTGCGGGGTGGTCGCCCTTCATAATCATTTCAGCGAGGAAAGGGAAACTCATGCAACATGAATCGCAAACACAAGAAGCAGCCGATTTCGACGGCAGACGAATTCTGGTTACGGGTGGAACCAGGGGCATTGGCGAAGCCATTGTCGGGCGCCTCATTCGAGGAGGTGGAAAGGTGATCGCTACTGCACGATCCCTGCCTCCCGGCGGCACGCCCGATCGATTCGTCCAGGCAGACGTCAGTACACGAGAGGGGATCGATCAGATCATCAAGGCCACGATGGATCGCCTTGGCGGCCTCGACATCCTGATCCACAACGTAGGCGGTTCCGCGGCGCCGGGCGGCGGTGCCTTGGCGTTATCCGATGACGATTGGCAGTATGCTTTCGACATAAACCTATTCGCCGCCGTCCGACTGGATCGCGCTCTCCTGCCATCAATGTTGAACCAACGCTCGGGCGTGATCATCCATATCTCGTCGATCCAGCGAACCCTCCCACTTCACGAAGCCACATTGGCGTACGCCGCCGCAAAGGCCGCCCTGACTAACTACAGCAAGGGGCTCTCTAAGGAGGTCAGTCCCAAGGGTATTCGCGTGAACACAGTTGCTCCCGGATACACCGAGACTGAGGCCGCACAGGGAATGGTTAACGAAATCGCGCAACGAACGGGTATCGGCAATCAAGCCGCCAGGCAACGCATCATTGACTCTCTCGGCGGCATCCCACTGGGCAGGCCGAACCGACCGGAGGAAGTTGCGGAACTGGTCGCATTCCTGGCATCAGACCGAGCTTCCTCAATCACCGGAAGCGAGTACGTCATCGATGGGGGGACAATCCCGACGGTGTGATATTTCAGATTGAAAGATATACGGCCAGAGAAGAGTAGCTGAGCCGGCGGTTACCCCCCTGGCTCCGTCGCTGCGGAAGCCTTCGCGCCGGATGGCTCGATCGACGAGGCCTGTGCCTCTGCCAGTGTCATCTGAATCGCCAAAGGCGCGCCGGCCACGGCGTTCGGACGCCACTCCTGCCAGTATGTCTGAAACCGGCCGATGAAATCTTTCGGCTTTTCGGCGAACAGACGAGCACCAAGCGCCATCGCTTTCTTTTGAAGCTGTTCCCGTCGAAGTCCAATAACCGCGAGCAAGCTTTCGCCATCCTCGAGTTGCGAATGTAACTCTGCCTGTTCAAAGACGCTTGATTTCAGGAGTACCAGATCATGATCCTCGCTCAGGTATTCGGACAATCTCTGGAGTTCGAAAGCGTGCGCCTCAAGCATCCTGGGCCAGATGGGATTCAACACGCTGATCTGATAGGACAGGTGCTTCACCTGTTTTCGCAACTCATGAAGGTTCTCAGCGACAGGTTCGCGACGCGCCGCCTCGAAGCACTTGCGGCCTTTGCGGTATACGCTTTGAAGACCCGGCCCAACCGCGAAGAAGCTGTCGAGGTTCAACGGAAAACTCTTCACGCGCTCGCGAGACGATCCGACACTCTTCGCTACCTTTTGAAGGACCTCTTTCCTGTCGACGCGACGGCCAATGCAGGAACTCATTAACTGCTTTCTCAGCCATTTGAGGTCAGTCGCAGCATAGTGCTCGGCAAAATCCTGGACCAGTTTCTTGAGCGTGTCAGCCACCACAGCCGTGTCGCGAAGCGTTGCCAATTCTCGGCCCGCGTCGCGATAGAATGCGTTCTCTTCTTTGAAAGTCTCTTCGCCGATCTCGAATCGCACGAGTCGCAACATCGCCCTCACCTTCTTGAAGCAAACCCGGCCATCGTGTATCGCTCTATCCTTGCTACCAGTCTTTGAGCTTAAACGATCAATCGATCTGTCCAGCTGTTCAAGCATGATGCGCTTGACGTTTTCTGGAACCGTCTCTTGTTGTCTCAGTCGTTGGTGTGCCATTTTTGGGGGCCTCTCGTTTCGGGGATGAGGCTGTATTGTTTGCTAAACTGTGCGGCCGGTCAAGGGCGTTCCATATAGCAAGAACGGGTAGTGGTCAGCAGATTCAGACGGAAAGTCCTTCACGTTGCCGCTAATCTGAGTAATTTGATAATTAGTAGCCTTTCGGTTCCCTGGACCGTTGTCGGTTTCCAATCCTCTTCAATCCTTGGTGGCATCGAGGCTAACGACAGGCTCCTCCCCTACGACTTCGGCGCTATGTACCGTCCCACGAGGCACGTTGACGCAGTCGCCCGCTTCGAGAATCATCTCGCGGCCCTCAACGATCATGCGAAATCGCCCCGACAGAACTGCGTCGATCTTGTCGACATAGTGCGTATGCTCGGGGAAGTAAGTTCCAGGCGGATAACTATAGCGATGGACTTTGTAGCCTCGGGCTTCGAGCTTTCGACATAGCGCACTCTCTGTCAGCGTTCCGTCGGCTTCGTTCCATTTCTCGATGTTCATCGTCTGCCTCTGGCGCCTTTACTTCAGTTCTGGAACCCCGCCTGTCGCGGGGCTATTTATGGTTCGGGTGCGGCTTTCGCTGCTCCGCTGAGTCGATAGCCGACTCCAGTGACGGTCTCGATGAGGCCCGGTTCGCCCAGTTTTTGCCTGAGTCTTCGAATATGCACGTCGAGCGTGCGTGAGTCGCCGTAGTAAGCCAGTCCCCATACGCGATCGAGGAGCGCTTCACGAGTCATTACGCGGCCGTGATTGCGCGCCAACTCCTCCAACAGCGCGAACTCCTTGCGCGTCAGCCGAACATCGCGCCCCTGGCAGGAGACGTTGAAAGCCGATGGGTCTATCATCAAGACCCCATCGTCGTAGACCGGGCGGCTCGGCTCGACGCCATCAACCCTGCGCAGCACGGCGTTCACCCTAGCCAACAGCTCTCGCATGCTGAACGGTTTCGTGATGTAGTCGTCGGCGCCCAGGTTCAGACCCAGGACCTTGTCCGCCTCTCCTGTCCGCGCAGTGAGTATGAGTATCGGAACCCGCGCCGTTGCGGCCTCGGCGCGCAGGCGCCGGCAAATCTCGAACCCGCTCATGTGCGGCAGGTTAAGATCCAACAGAATCAGGTTCGGTGGCCGGTCCAAAATCAAACCGAGAGCGTCTTCGCCGCTCGGCGCGACGCGAACGCGGAAGCCCTCGCGATCCAGGTTATAGCGAATTGAATCGGCGATATCTTCGTCATCCTCGACAATGACGATACTTCGAGAACGCAACTGTTCGGTGCTCGCTACCATATTGTGTGCTTAATGACCTGGCCACGCGCCATGTATACAATTTGCTCGCAGATGTTGGTCACGTAGTCGGCTATGCGTTCCAGGTGCTTGAGCACGAAGAGCCACTCGGCGCCTCGAGCGACCATCGATGGGTCGTTCGTCATCACCTCGATCACCTTTGCATAGAGAACATCGTACTGGACGTCGACTTCGTCGTCGCGGGCTATCGTGGAGCGCGCTTTCTCGGGATCGCCCGAGGTAAATGCGTCGAGTCCGTCGACCAGCATGTCCTGCACATCCTTAGCCATTCGCGCGACATCAATGCGCATATCCAGATCGGGCAGATCATTCAGAGAGAGCGCGTGCTTCGCGATATTGACTGCATGATCGGCTATGCGCTCGACCGTGGGGGCGGCGCGGGCGATCGAGACGACGAAGCGCAGGTCGCTCGCCGCAGGCTGCTTTAGAACGAGGATGTCCACACACATGGCGTCGATCTCCAACTCCATGTGGTCTATGAGATCGTCCTCGCGGATCACTCGCAGAGCACGGTCAGAATCACGTTCTGTCAGCGACTGCACTGCAAGGGCGATCGCCTTTTCAGTGGCGCCGCTCATTATCAGCAGCTTGTCCCGCAAGCGTGTCAATTCGTCCTCGATCAATCTCCTGTGCATCTTTTAGCTCCGATAATAGTCATCATCCGAATCGCCCGGTTATGTAATCCTCGGTCATCTGCTTCTCCGGCTTCGTGAACATCTTCTCGGTCGCGCTGAACTCGATCATCTCACCCAGCCAGAAGAGCGCAGTCAGGTCCGAAACCCGCGCAGCCTGTTGCATGTTGTGAGTCACAATCACAATCGTGTATCTGGTCTTGAGTTCGACGATCAATTCTTCAATTTTCTGTGTGGCTATCGGATCGAGCGCCGAACACGGTTCGTCCATCAAGACCACCTCGGGTTCGACCGCCAACGCCCGCGCGATGCACAGCCGCTGCTGCTGTCCCCCCGATAATCCGTATGCCGAGTCTTTCAGTCTGTCCTTGACTTCATCCCATAGAGCCGCCGCCTTGAGACTACCTTCGACGCGATCCGCCATCTCCGCCTTCGAATGGGTTAGCTTGTTTACCTGAAGACCGTATGCAACGTTGTCGAAGATTGAGCGCGGGAACGGGTTCGACTTCTGGAACACCATGCCAACGTGCTGTCTGAGCGAGACTACATCAGTGCTCTGTGCGTAAATGTCCTCGCCGTCGAGCCTGACCTTGCCTTCAACTCTCGTTCCTGGGATCACGTCGTTCATCCGGTTGAGCGTCCGGATCAGTGTTGATTTGCCACAGCCGGAGGGGCCAATGAAGGCAGTCACCTGATTGGGCGGGATCGACAGGTTAATGTCTTTCAGCGCGCGGGTCTTGCTGTAGTAGAAGTTCAGCTGTTCGATGGTTATTTTGGCCGGCGCTCCGGCTTGCTCTGACCGTGTATCTTTAGCCGATTCGACGGAGCCGGCCGGCTGGATCGTTGGCATAATTGAGGTGCCGCTCATCCTGTTATCCTCTTCCTGTGATTCTGGTCGTTCGCTCGTCATTACTCTGTCGGCCGCGCCCCTTTGTCGAGTCTCAACCACCGCCTGTCCCGTCGGGAGCATTCAGAATCGCTCAAGCGCCATACGGCCCCAGTGAGTCAACCGGTCTCAAGCTTCACGCTTGTCGATGCCGATTTCTCGTAAGAAGCCTCACTGATATGTTCAGCGCCAGAATCATCGTCACAAGCACCAATGTTGCCGCCCAGGCCATATCATGCCACTCATCATACGGCGACTGGGAGTAATAGTAGATTTGAAACGTCAAAGAGGCCATGGGCTGAAGCAGGCCAGTGCTCAGGTAGTTCAGACCCAGCGCAGTGAACAAAAGAGGAGCCGTCTCTCCAGCTATGCGCGCGATGGCCAGCATGCCTCCCGTGGCGACACCGCTTGCGGCCGTACGCAAGACTACGCCCAGGGTCACTCGCCACCTCGGTGCGCCAAGGGCGAGACCCGCCTCTCTCAAACTGTGCGGGACAAGCCTGATCATCTCTTCAGTCGTGCGAGCGACAATGGGCATCATCATGATCCCGAGCGCTACGCCGCCCGACAGCGCCGAGAAATACCCCATCGGCTTCACCATCACCGTCCAGACGAAAACGCCGACAATTATCGAGGGAGTGCCTGTGAGCGTGTCGATCAGAAACCTCAGGAGTTGGCCAAATTTGTTCGAGCCAAACTCAGAAAGATAAACGCCTCCGAGTATGCCCACCGGCATGCCGATCAACGATCCAAGGCCAACCATGATGACAGATCCCACGATGGCATTGGCAATTCCGCTGCCCGTCTCTCCGATTGGCTTGGGCGAGTTCACCAGAAAGCCGAAGCTCAAGGCGCGGAGGCCGCCCGCAAGGATGTATCCCAGGATCACGAATAGCGACCCCACTGCAAAGAGCGCGCACAAGCCGGTCAACCCCGTCATAGCGCGGTCGAGCATCTTGCGCCGTGACAGGCTAGACATGCGCGCCTCTTCCTTCCCCGCGCGTGACGCTCCACACAAGCAGGCGTGCCAGCATGTTGATAATGAACGTCACGATGAACAGGATCAGTCCAAGCTCAACCAGCGACTGCAGGTAGATCTCCGAAGTGGCTTCGGTGAACTCGTTCGCAATCGCAGACGCGATGGTGAATGACGGATCGAACAGCGAGGCGGATATCTGTGGTCTGTTTCCTATCACCATCGTGACCGCCATGGTCTCGCCCACCGCGCGGCCAAGTCCGAGAATAATCGCTCCCGAGATCCCCGACTTCGCATTCTGGAGAACGATGAGCGTCGCCTCCCACCTCGTCGAGCCGAGGGCCAGCGCTGCCTCGCGCTGCGTCCCTGGCACCGCGCGAAGCACATCGGTCGTCACGGCAGTGACGATTGGCACGACCATTATTGAAAGAATGATTCCGGCCGTCAGAAGACCGAGACCATTCTGGTTCCCTTTGAACAACGGTAGAAAGCCAAACGCCGATTGCAACTTCGGGTAAACGTGATCCCGCAACATCGGCGCCAGCACGAAGATCCCCCACATTCCGTAGACCACCGATGGAATGGCCGCCAGCAGCTGCACTACGAACATGATCGGATTAGCAAGGTAGCGGGGCGCCTTTTCGACTAGGAAGATCGCGACACCCACGCTCACCGGAACAGCGACCAGGAGACCAATCAACGAAGAGACTGCAGTGCCATAAATAAAAGGCAACGCGCCGAATTCTCCAGCCACAGGGTCCCAGATCGACCGCGTTAGAAAGCCAAAACCAAACTTCTGGAACGGTAGCTTCGCACCGAGCGCCATCTCGACCACTATCAAGACGGCGAGTCCTGCGATCGAAACCGCAAACAGACCCGTCGCCAACTTGAACAACGGATCTCCGATTCGCGGCCGGGCCCTTCCACTTGAAAGGACCCGGCCGGATGGCACTCGCGGTTTGTTCGGGTTAAGAGGCTCGGAGAACTCCGGCCCCGAACCTGCCAGCGTCGATTTCATAGCGTGCAAAGAGAGTCATGCGCCAGGCTATTTTGAATGCAGAGGCTCGCCCTGATACGTGATCGATTTGATCTTTGTTTCGGCCTTTGAAACCACCTCTGCCGGGAGCGGCGAGTAGAGCAGAGTCTTCGCCATCTGCTCGCCGTCGTGTAAGGACCACCAGAGGAAATCTACCAGCGCCTTGCCCTTCGCCTGGTCCGGCTGTTCCTTGTACACCAGGAAGTAGGTATATGACGAGATTGGATAAGCGTCCTTGCCCGGTGCGTTGGTGATCGAAACTCTGAGATCGTCGGGCATCTGGCTGACGGCCGCCGCAGCCGCCGCTGTTACGGAATCAAGAGACGGCTTTACGAATTCCCCGGATGCGTTCTTGACCGATGCGTAAGGCAGCTTGTTCTGCTCAGCATAGATCAGCTCGACGTACCCGAGCGAATTCGGTGTCTGCTTTACCTGACCCGTAACGCCTTCGTTGCCCTTGGCGCCCATGCCCACGGACGGCCAGTTGACCATCGTGCCTGCTCCTATGTTCTCCTTCCACTTGGGGCTCACCTTCGACAGGTACTCGGTCCAGATGTACGAGGTGCCGCTTCCATCTGAGCGGTGAACCGGATTGATCGTGGCGGCCGGCATTGACACGCCCGGGTTCGAAGCCGTGATTTCAGGGTCGTTCCACTTGGTGATCGTTCCAAGGGAGATTCCGGCAATTGCTTCCGGCGTCAGTTTGAGATCGGCTGAGAACGAAGGAATGTTGTAAGTGACAACGACGGCGCCAAGGACCGTCGGAATATGTAGAATCTCGCCCTGAGCGGCCTTTAGATCATCGTCCTTCATCGGGGCATCCGATCCCCCAAAATCTACGGTCTTTGCGGTGATCTGCTTGATGCCCCCTCCGGATCCGATCGACTGGTAGTCGAACTTTGCATTCGGAGCGATCTTGTTGTATTCGCTGAACCATTTCTGATAAAGCGGGTTCGGAAAAGTTGCACCTGCACCTTGAAGGCGGATCTCGGCGCTTGAGCTGGTACCCGGCCCATTGGGCGAGTCGCCGCATCCCGCCAGAGGGAGCAATAGGAGCACTGGAAGGAACAAAGCTACGAGCTTGGAGGGGATATGCTTCGAGTGTTTGGTCATTGGGGTCCTCCTGTCATTGAATCGAATCTTTATGGTTAATCCGCGAATGCCTTGGGTTTGATCCCTGAATTGGGTTTGATCCGTGAAATCATTGAACCACGATGCGTCGTGCAACGTCGAAACCACAGTATAGGACACCCCGAGTTACAGGATTATGACGCTGTTGTTAACACTTCGTTAAAGAACCGCCAGAGGGGGTGATTTCACGGAAATGAAACGGAGATTTAACACTATGTTAACAAGCTAGCCTTAAACTCCTGTCGGATTGATGGCTCGAAAGCAACCCTTTTTTGTTCGTTCGATGAACACCTCAAACGATGAACACCTCAAATTGAACGGAGAGAACCACGTGTTAACAAACCCTGGAAACACTCTGTCACCAAGCGGCTGGGCAAGGCCGGCCCTCGTGTGTTGCGCGATTATTCTTGGCGGCGTGACGGCATTCGCCTCGCCTCAATCAGCCACTTCCGCGAATGCGGCGACGAGTTCCGATCCCGCCAAGTCCAGTGAGACACGGGCCGTGAGTTCCCCCACGAAGGAACCCTCCAATGCGGCCAGGAGTGAGGGCGATGGATCTGATCCCAAGGTCAGTTCCAGGACCGGCTCCTCTTCGTCCCTGTCTGTCGAGGATCGCATACGCGCCCTGGAAGACGCCTTACGATTACAGAATGAGAAGATCGAGCAAATGGGCAAGACCATCGACGATCAGCGTCAGACCATACAGCTCCTCAACGGCAAGGGGGCCGGGCAACCAACGGTGACCTCAACTTTGGCGGCCGCAGCCGTCGTTCCATCAGCTGAGCAAAGCAACGGGCCTAAGAGCGATGCTCCCCAGGCTGATACCCAGAAAAAGGTCGACGACCTGTACAAGCGATTCGGCGCCATTCGAATCAGCGGCGATATGAGGGTCCGACTCGAAACCTTCGACAATCAGGGCTTCGACAGTCTTGTCGAGCCGCCGGCCAGGAGACGCGCGCGCATCAGAGCTCGCCTCGCGCTCGACGGGACGCTAAACAAGAACTTCGACTGGGGTGTGAAACTGGCTACCGGTGTCTTCACCGATCCAATCACCACCAATCAGACGCTCACTGATTTCTTCGAACGCAAACCCTTCGCGCTTGAGCGAGCATTCGTTCGGTACGACTCCAGGGGCGAGCATGCGGGGATCCAACTCGTTGGCGGCAAGTTCGAGCCGACGTTCCGCCGTACCCAGTTGGTCTGGGATGACGACATAAACGTCGAAGGCGCTTCTGAAGCGATCTACTTCAAGACCAAGTCTGCGCTCAGGCAAATAAAGTTTGTTGGATTCGAACTGCCCTTCAATGAAGTATCCGGGGGCAAGGACGGAGTCCTCTACGGCGGTCAGGCTCAGACCGATTGGCAATTCTCACCTGCGGTTTCCGCCAACTTCAACGTTGGGTACTATGGGTGGCAAAGGCCAGACCAGATTCTGTTTGCATTAGGAGCAGCAACCACTCAAGTGAACGGCGGGATTCAAAACGGCGCTCCCGTCAGTGGAAACCAGAACGGCGCGCTCGGCACAACTAACCGGCTCATCAGGAACGCAGCGGGTCAGCCGATCGGTTTTCTCGCCGGATTTGACCTTCTTGATATGCTCGGCAACCTGACGTGGCAAGCCACCAGGAAATATCCGGTGACATTCACTTTCGACTACGTCCACAATCTTACAGATAGAGTCAGGGACGAAAGGAATGGCTACTGGGTAGGCGGACAGTTCGGTCGGGCCAGCGAGAAGGGTGACTGGCTGGCCGGGTACTATTTTGCTCGCATCGAGCAGGATGCCGTGCTTGTGCCGTTCAACTTCAGCGACATTCTGGCATCAAACAGCCGTGTACATATGCCGACCTTTGCCTATCAGGTTGCGAACGGCGTGACGCTGCAATGGACCGGGTTGTTCTCGCAACGGGTCAACAAGATCGTGGCAGGGTCTCCAGTGAATCGCTACTACAGCCGGATGACGTTTGACGTGTTGTACAAGTTCTAAGGACTGGGGCCGCCACGAACCTCAACCGCGACGATTATCTGATCTCGAACAATCCTATGATCGCTAGACAGAGATCCGTCTGGCGTGGCGATCAGGAACAACTCTTTTCGTGAGTCACGCAGCTAACTGGCATCTTCACAGCCGGAAGCGGCAGCCATTCACCGTCTTACTTCGCACCGGCGGACCCTTCGCAGTCTTCATGCTTTCATCGCCTGGCGCCCGGCAAGGCTTGCGATCACCATAATCAATTCGAGCGCTTCAACTGGCTTGGCCACATGCATCTGGAAACCAGCGGCGAGAACGCGCGTCCTGTCCTCACTTCTGGCATATGCGGTCAACGCCACCGCTGGAACATTCCCTCCCCTCTCGGACTCAAGCATCCTAAGCTTCTTTATAAGTGCAAAGCCGTCCTCTCCCGGCATTCCGATGTCGGATACAATCACAGCGGGCTGCCACTCCCTTATTGCTTGGAATGCCTCTGCCGCGGAGGCGCAAGGTCTCACCTCCGCTCCTCGTTGGGTCAAGATCGCCGAGAGTAAGTCGCGGGTCTCCGCTTCATCATCTACAATCATCACCCGCAACCCATCAAGCATCACTGAGTCACCAAGCGCAAAAGCGGAGGCAGCGGTTCCTGTGGGGTCGGATTCATGGCCCCGCCCTGATACGACATTTACAGGCAGCGTCACCGTAAATGTCGCCCCCTGTCCATCCCCTGCGCTTTCGGCTCGGACGGCGCCGCCGTGCAGCTCCACCAGATGGCGCACGATCGCCAGACCCAATCCGAGTCCGCCATGCCTGCGCTCTGTTGTCATGTTCGCCTGGCTGAACCGGTCGAAGACATAGGGGAGAAACTCGGGGCTGATGCCTGCACCCGAATCGCTGACGGTGATTTGTAAATTGGCATCGACGCGCTCCAACCTGACCTCTACCCGGCCACCTCTTGGCGTAAACTTGACGGCGTTCGAAAGCAGATTCCAGACTACCTGTTGCAGGCGATCCGGATCAGCCGAGACCAGGCAAGCGCGCGGCGATCGATGCAGCAGGAGTTGGATGGACTTTGCTTCAGCAGCCGGCCGAATTGAGTCTATGGCAGTCTCCATTATCTGCGCCGCATCAACCGGTCGTACAGTTAGCCTTAGCTTGCCCGATATGGCACGAGAGATGTCCAGGAGATCCTCGACGAGTTTGGCTTGATTCTTGGCGTTGCGCTCGATGGTTTCGATCGCTCGGGCCGTCTGTTGCTCATCAAGTTTGCCGGTGCGAACGATCTGCGCCCAGCCAAGTATTGCGTTCAGCGGTGAGCGAATCTCATGCGAAACCATAGCGACAAACTCGTCCTTTGCACGGCTAGCCACCTCCGCTCGCTCACGCGCGGCCCGCTCGCTGGCAAGCAATTGAATCCTGTCCTGCTCAGCTCGCTTGCGCTCAGCGATATCCCGAAAGATCAGAACTGCGCCAAGTAGATTGCCCTCGGAATCCTTGATCGGCGCTCCACTGTCATCAATCGGGATTTCAGTCCCGTCCCTCGCAGTCAGCACCGTCTGGTTTGTCATTCCGACCACGGCTCCCTGTTCCATCGCGCTGAGCGCGGGGTTCTCCACGGGCTTGCGTGTCTGTTCGTTCGCGATCTTGAAGACCTCTAACAGGGGTTGGTTCTCGGCCTCTTCCTGCTTCCACCCGGTCAGAGATTGAGCGACCGGATTCAGGAATGTGATAGCACCGTGAATGTCGGTTGCAATGACTGCATCACCGATGCTCGACAGCGTTGTCTGGAACCATTCGCGCTGTTGGCGCAAGGCTTCTTCGGTCCGTTTGCGCTCGGTTATGTCCCGAGCAATCTTCGAAGCTCCTATGATGCGGCCCGTGGTATCTCGAAGCGGTGATATAGTCAGTGAAATATTGATCAGTCTGCCGTTCTTAGATACCCGCACAGTCTCGAAGTGTTCGACTCCCTCGCCCCGGCAAAGCCGCTCAAGAATAAATTTTTCCTCCCCGCGCCGCTCGGGCGGAATAATTAACATAATCGATTGACCAACCGCCTCGCTGGACGAATAGCCAAAGATTCGTTCGGCGCCGGCATTCCACGACAGTATGGTTCCGTCGAGGTCCTTGCTGATGATCGCATCTTGAGATGACTCCACGATGGCGGCCAGCACAGAGCGGGCTTGTGCGGCGTTTCGGCGTTCAGTGAGGTCGCGGAAGACCAAAACTGCTCCGAGTAATAGAAGAACGCAAGCAAGGACGTTGGGGATTACATCCGTCAGAAATGCATGACGGCCACTGGCTCTAGCCTTTTCCGACCGCCGGCTTAGCAGGTCGTGCTCCTCATTCTCCATAAGGTCGACATGCTGGCGAACACTATCCATCAACAGTTTCCCTACACCTGATGAAGTCGACTGCCTGGCGCCTTCAGCGCTGGTCCGTCGCTGGTCCATTCCAAACTTGAGACGTTCCATTCTAGCGGCGATCTTGCCCTCCAGGACCGGTATACGTGCCTGTTGATTCGCGTTGTCGGCCGTCAATTGCCTGAGTCGCTCGAGGTGCTGAGGGATTTGATTAACGGCAGCCTGATAAGGCTCGAGATAAGATTCGTCTTTCGTAATTATGAAGCCGCGCACGCCAGCTTCGGCGTCTGTCACCGCGTATAGAGTAGCCTCGAGTTCCGCAAGAACCATGTGACTGTTGGCAACCCATCGTTCCTCGTCGATCAGAGTGCGTGTGGCGTGGTATGAGATCAAAGCGTTAACGAGCAGAACGACCAATGCGATACCGACGCCAGTGACAACCTTCTTTTCGACGGACCATTTCATTTCGCGGATCCTCCGGTTGTGCGCCAGAGCAAACCTGAAGCGTTTTGCGTTGGCCCCTATTCATTTCCTCGGATTTCGGCTGGCTTTGAGCACGGTGATTCTATCACAGTCAGTTGGCGTGGTTCGACTTAGTCAGAGTTCACGGTAAATTGCCGTTACGGCCGCCGTCTGGAATTAACTGCCCCTACCCTGGCGGATTTAGTCTCGACGAGTCGCTCAGACAGCGAAGGAGGGCTTACGAATGTGCAGGAGACTGTACAGCCCACACTTCACCCCCTCGGGTGACAGTAGGTCGTCCCAGGTGGGTGTGACGTGCTACTCGTCGTTGCCAGTCGCATTGACCCTGGAACCGGACCGCAGCGGGACGCCAGCATCTGTCACTATGATCTCGCCCGGTTCGAGTCCGCTCGTCAGGATAGTGTTATCGCCGACAGTTACGGCCACAACAACCGGGCGTGACTCTACAGTCTGATCAGGCTTAACCAGGAACACATATTGGCCCTGCTCGTCCGTCTGTACGGCTGAGGATGGAATGACCGCGGCATCAGGGTCCGTGGTTAAGCTCAAGACAACATTAACGGGCTGGCCCGGCTGGAGCCTCCGATCTTTGTTGTCGAAAGTTGCTTTCAGCGATACTGTTCCGTTTTCGCCAATGGTCGCGTAAGCAGTGGGTCCAAGCGTGCCCTCTTCGGGTTGCCCTGCGACATTCCCAATAGAGGCCGATACCTGGAGTTCACCTTGCGACATGCGGCGGTTGATGTCGGGCAATTGCGACGCCGGCACGGTTTTGCGTTGGAGCTGAGTCCCGCTGTTAATCCCATCCCAAGCCAGACGCTCAATATCGAAGGGCTAACGCGAAACGCGGAACCCGAAACGCGGAACGTTATTTCGCGGAATTCCGCTTCGCAATTATCCCGCGGATGAACTTCAGATTGACCGCCATATCGTTCTCGACTGACTTCGTAGGGCTGTCCGTTTCAAGCTCGGCCCACTGATCGAAGCCGATGTCGGCCAACGCATCAACGACCGCGGTGAAGTCGATCTTGCCCTGGCCCATATAGTTCGGATTGTCCTTAAGGTGAACCTCGCAAATACGGTCGCGCCCAAGCCAACGAATCTCCTCTATAACGTTGAAGCCATTGTTCGTCGAGTTGCCGACGTCGTAATAGGTCAGCACAGCTCGCGACTTCGCCCGCTCCATGATCCGCACATTGTCTTTTGCCGAGATGGTGTCCTCGAGACCCAGGATGATCTTCGACTTTTCGGCCGCAGGAGCGATCTCTCGCAAAGCGTCTCCGACGTAGTCCATCTCGGCCTGGGTCTGCAGCGCCCCGCGGCCAAAGAAAGGCAACAGGATGACCTTGACTCCAAGGTTCTTCGCGATCGGAATAGCGTCCGATACCCAACGTTGGCCGAGCTTGTCCGACTTGAGATAGTTGCGATGGAGGATGTTCAAACAGACCGAGGCCAGCGGCAAACCTACCCGCCTGGACTCGGATGTGTAGGCTGCCTGCACCGCCGGGTCAGCCAGCGGCAGCTTTTCGGCCCCGACGCCCAGGCTCACCTGAACTCCATCAAACCCCAATCTCTTCGCTAGCGAGATCGCCTCGGTCTTGCCCTCCTGCCGAAGGTTCCAGTCCGTGACGCCGACTTTGAACTTCACTCCTCTGCCGGCAGCATAGGATAAGAGATCTGTATGAGGTCCTAACGCGGCCGAGGCCAGGCCCGCCGCACCCGCTCCCAGAAACCAGCGACGGCTTATTCTCATCTTCGACTCCCCTCCTGCTATTTGATTATTGGAGTGACGGTGACCTTGCGAAACCAGACCTTGCCGTGGTCGCCCTGCAACATGATCGGTCCGGGTGATGCTTCGTTGCTGTCAAGGGCGCCTCCGGTGATCCCGCTAATTTCAACGTTGTCGTGCACCGTCTTGCCGTTTAGCGTTACCGTGACTCGATTGCCGACGATTACCGCCTCCATCACCTGCCATTCGCCCGCCGCCTTGCTTGCGTTTACAGCCGGCGCGACGCGGCTGTAGATGGCCATATGACCGTGAGTCTCAGCCGGCTTGCCGAAATCGTCGAGTACCTGCAATTCGTACCTTCCGCGCAAGTAGATTCCACTGTTGCTCTTCTCCTCCAGCTTGTACTCGCAGTGAATCTTGAAGTTGTTGAATTTCTGCCTGGACACCAGGTTGTTAGCGCCGGCCTCGTTGGTCATCACGCCATCAACCACACTCCAGCCGATGGGCTTGCCCTTAGCCTGCACGTCCCAGTCGGCCACTGACTTGCCGTCAAACAGCTCTACCGGCCTGCCGAATGTGTGCTTCGCGTTCGCATCATACTTGCCCCAGCGCGGCGGACGGAGCCCGATCCATTTGACGGTCCCGCTGCCGGATGTCATCTCCCCCATCAGCTTGCCTGCGACGACTTTGGCCCGGTGTGTCTGTGTGCGACCCCCCGATCCGCTGACATCGAATACCAGCTCACCGTTCTCGATCGCGATGGACGGCAGTTTGAAAACGCTTCCACCCCGGTTGAGGAAATAGCCCACGAGCCCGCCGCCTTCTTTCTTCACTTCGAGCCAGTAGACGGAGTCGGCGTTTTTTCCGGTGCCTGTAATGTCCCACTTACCCAGGAATGCGCCCTCCTGGGCAACCGCCGGCGCAGCACAGGCAACGGCAACCAGAAGCAGCAAGAGTCTCTTCATTTCATCTCCTCCCAAAAAACGTTTCGCGTTTCGCGTTCCGCGTTTTGCGTTTGCCATTAAGACACGGCCCTCCCACGAGGACCAGTCTCGAGACAACCAACGCGAAACGACGAACGCGAACCGCCAAACGCGTTTGGCGGCCCCAGTGTAGTCACTGCCCGCCGGTTTGTGCAACCCGAAAAAGAAAGGGGAAATGCGATTGCGAATTGCGAATTGCAAAGTGCGAAGTGCGAAATTTTGGATTTCGAGATTCGCATTCCCAATTTCGCATTTCGCATTTCGAATTTCGCATTCGCATTTCCTTCCGCTATGATGTAGCCGCGAAGTCGAGACTGTCACGCTGGGCCCTTCGCATCACGAACATCCATAAGAGGATTGAAAGATGGAGGTCAAAGACAAGGTCGCCATAGTTACCGGAGGAGCAAACGGTATCGGGCGTGCTCTTTGCCAGCGCTTAGCTGCCGGTGGGGCCAGGGGCGTGGTTGTGGCCGACATAGACGATCGGGGCGCAGCGCAAGTTGCCGGAGAGATAGAAGGCCTGGCAGTAACGGTCGACGTCAGTGTCGAGGCCGATGTAGTTCGCCTCGTCGAACAGGCAACCACGCGGTTCGGACCTGTCGATCTGTTCTGCTCCAACGCAGGCATTGGTCTAAACGGGGGGCCGGAAGTCTCGAACGCCGACTGGGAACGCATCTGGCAGATCAATGTGATGGCACATGTCTATGCCGCCCGCGCGGTGCTGCCGGAAATGCTGAAGCGAGGGGCGGGCTACCTGTTGAACACTGCGTCGGCTGCTGGACTGCTCACCCAGATCGGCTCGGCACCCTACGCGGTAACCAAGCACGCCGCTGTAGCGTTCGCCGAATGGCTTGCCGTCACCTATGGCGATGCCGGCATCCGAGTCTCGTGCCTCTGCCCGCAGGGCGTGCGGACCAACATGCTTCGCGAGGCCGAGGAGAGCGGAACCGGGTTCCTCACCGAAGGCGCACTGGATCCCGAGGAGGTGGCCGAGATCGTCGTAGCAGGACTAAAGGACGAGCGCTTTCTCATATTGCCGCACCCGGAAGTGGCCGAGTACGTGCGCCGCAAAGCGGGAGACTATGACCGCTGGCTCCGGGGCATGCGCCGGCTACAAGACAAAGTTCTGGGCCCGGCGTAGGGGTTGGCCGCTATCTGTCATTTGTCACTGGTCATTTGTCAATTGCCACTCGCCACCTTGATCGGGGCCTCAGGAATATCTTTCGACGACGAGTGACAAGTGATAACGCATAAAGAGAACCAATGAAGAACGACTTACTTGTCCGAGCCGCGAGAGGTGAAAACGTCGAGCGAACTCCAGTTTGGATGATGCGGCAGGCCGGGCGCTACCTGCCGGAATACCGCAGCGTCCGCGCTAACACCGACTTTTTGACTCTGTGTAAGACTCCCGATCTCGCCGTCGAGGTCTCGCTCCAGCCCTATCGCATCCTCGACGTGGACGCAGTGATCATGTTCAGCGACATTCTGATTCCGGTGGAGGCCATGGGCCAGGAAGTGCGGCTCACCGAGCAGAAGGGACCGGAGTTGCCGGACCCTATCCGAACCCGCAGGCAGGTTGATGCTCTCACTATTCCGGATCCGATCGAGAAGACCGGTTTCGTGATGGAGATCCTCCGCACGCTGAGAAGCGAATTGGACGGACGAGTACCATTGATCGGATTCGCCGGTGCACCGTGGACCCTTGCGGCTTATATGATCGAGGGCGGCGGCTCGAAGAACTACGCAGAGGTGAAGCGCATGATGTTCACCGAGCCTGCCACTCTCCATTCTCTGCTCGATAAGATCGCCGACACTGTGATTCTTTACTTGAACGCGCAGATCGAAGCCGGGGCTCAGGTCATCCAGTTGTTTGACTCCTGGGCCGGTGAACTGGCGCCCGCTGACTATGAGCAGTTCGCTCTTCCCTACGAACGAAAAATCCTGGAATCGGTCAACCGCGAAGCAGCACCCACGATTCTGTTTATCAACGGGAGCGGAACATTTCTCGAGAAGATGGCTCTCAGCGGGGCGGACGTGTTGAGCATAGACTGGCGGACGGACATTAGAGAGGCGCGCGCCCGCATTGGCGATAAGCTCACAATTCAGGGCAACCTCGACCCCTGCGTACTGCTTTCGACTCCGGAGGTCGTCACGACAAAGGCGCGCGAACTGCTGGAAGCGGGAGGGGGTCACAGGCATATACTGAATCTCGGGCACGGGATCTTGCCGATGACGCCGGTTGAAAACGCGCGGGCTTTCATTCAGGCAGCGAAAACCTGAGGTGGATTGTGGTTTCGGGTTTCGGGTTTGGGGTTTCGGGTTCCTGGGTTTCGCCGAACAGACAAACCAGCAACCCCAAAACGCGAAACGCGAAACCCGAAACCACAAACCAGAAACTGATGAAGACCGACAATCGAATCGGGGTACTGCTATTCAATCTCGGCGGGCCGGAGAAGCTCGAGGATGTGAAGCCATTTCTGTTCAAC
>DASYSA010000538.1:0-4909 GCA_036003885.1 Blastocatellia bacterium
GTAGGCCACTCATATCGGGAAGCCAGGTGATACCAAAGATTACATTCCATTTCTGAGCAGTAAGCGACGTTTCTGTTCGCTTGTCGACGTCAATTACAAAGACACGCCCGAAACCTTCATTGCCGTTTTGTCCGATACAAGCGATCAATTTTCCATCGGGCGACCAAGCCGCGGTGTTTGCGGTCCAGTAATAATTAGGCGCCTGGCGCGTGGTGATATCTTGCGTACCAGTTCCATCGGCGTTTGAGACAACAAGCACAGTCTTTCCTTCAGATAGTCTGTTGTCGAGATAGGCGACCTGCCGGCTGTCTGGAGAAAACGCAAGTCCTTTGGTCGGTAATTTCGTCGGCTCACCTCCGGAGGTCGGAACAACAAAAGTCCCAGCATCCGTCTCATATGCGACGTGCTCAGAATCTGGAAGGAACTTGGTGCCGTTTATGAAGCCGTCAGTCACCGTTACCAGGATCCGCTCATTGGTCGTGCCAACAGCCCTCAGCCAAAGGCTATTCTGCCCAGCGGTCGTACTCATTTTTACGTAAGCCACATACTTGCCGTCAGGAGATATGGCAGGCAGCCAGGCGTCCCCGAAATTTGTAAGCTTCGTAAATCTCGTTTGCTTGAATGGAATGTGTTTGCCTTTGAAGAGTCTTGTTAACTCCAGCAGAGAGGCAGCTAAACCTATCACCATAAGGAGCAAAGCGACGCTTGCAACAATCCCATGTTGCTTAATCTTATCGGTTAGGTATGCAATGCCACGACCCGTAGACCGCTCTTTCAGTCTCAACAGATCTTGCATGATCTCGTTAGCTGTCTGATACCGCGCGTCCCTCTCTTTGTGTAAGGCCTTATCAATGATTTGCTGTAATTCATCGGATGCGGCTGGCGAGTAATGCTTCAATGGTAGAGGTTTCTCTTTTTTTATCAATGAAATCAAATCGCCCGGTTTTTTATAGTCGAAGGGGACTCGCCCTGTGATCATTTCGTAAAGCACGACGCCAATACTAAAGATATCGCTGCGCTGATCGACTGCAAGTCCGCGTGCCTGCTCGGGCGACATGTACTTCACGGTACCCATGAGCAAACCAGATGAAAGATCGACAGGTTGAGCGGCGCCGGTATCAATCCGTTGTTCGCGCTGTTCGGTCAGCTTTGCGAGACCGAAGTCAAGCACCTTCACGTAACCGTCGCGGCGAAGCATGATGTTCTCCGGCTTGATATCTCGATGAATAATGCCGGCTTGGTGCGCCGCACTTAGCGCTCGGCAAATCTGAATCGCGATCTCCAACGACTCCTGCAAGCTTACGGCAGACTCTTTCAACCGCTGACGTACTGTCTGCCCATCGACGAATTCGGTCGCGATAAAGTGGCGGTGATCGACCTGACCTATTTCATAAATCGTGATGATATTTGGGTGATTGAGTGCCGATGCGGCGCGAGCCTCTTGTTGGAACCGATGCAAACTTTCTTGATTTGTTATGAGGTAATGAGGCAGGAGCTTAAAAGCGATTCTGCGTTTGAGCCGCTCATCATGTGCCAGATAGACCTCGCCCATTGCCCCACTGCCAAGCAGAGACAGAATTTCATAGCGGTCGATAAGTTCACCGGCAACGAGTTCAGACTCTTCTTGAGCCAGCAGCGGCGCAGCCAGGTCCAGCACTTGATTGTCGATGAAACTCAGGCCCTCGCGATCAGACGTAAGCAGCGACTCGACTTCGCTGCGCAGCGTTCCGTCATTGCTGCACGCTTCGTCAAGAAAAGCCGGGCGTTGCTGAGGATCAAGCTCAAGCGCCGCTTGAAAGATTTGATCAATGAGTTGATAGCGTTCAGGGGTCATCCAGTCAACGCAAGCCTGTCCATTATGAATAGCGGGAAAACCTTGTCGATTCACTCAGCGTTTGCTTGACCGGTTATTGCGTGATGCAGCCAGGCTTTGGCAGCGCGCCATTCGCGCTGAACTGTTGCAGGTGAAATGCTCATGACCTCCGCGATCTCTTCGGCGGTCAATCCGCCAAAAAACTTTAACTCCACTAGCTGACTCCTCCGCGCATCAAGCTGTGCCAAAGCATTCAACGCGTCGTCGAGCGCCACCAGATCGGTGGCGCGTTCATCGCTAATAATTTCTGTTTCTTCGAGTGGGACATGCTGCGCGCCGCGGCCACGCTTGCCGTAGAGATGTCTCCGCGCGTGATCAATCAGGATGTGGCGCATCACCTGCGCGGCAACTGCGAAGAAGTGCGCTCGGTTCTGCCACTCGACTGTCTGGCCATCGATGAGCTTCAGATATGCTTCGTTAATGAGAGCCGAGGTTTGCAGTATATGGTTGGGATCTTCGCGGGCCATCTGGCGTCTGGCCATGCGTCGGAGTTCCGGATAGACCAGCGAAACCAGGCGTTCTAGAGCCTCTTTGTCACCCTGGCTCCACTTCACCAGCAGTTGTGTAAGTCCTTCGGTAACGGCCGTCATGGGGGTTTAGGCCTCGCTGGGCATTTGCCTGAGATTATCGTGTGGACGCGCTGGTTTGACAATACCAAGCGGCAATTTGCCGATGACTGAATTCGCCCAAGTTTCTCGCTAAATGGAGTGAGACCAAAAACGGTGATTGTTGGAAGCCAGGGCATGCCACTTCCATCAAGCGAATAGCACTTGCTGAGGAGAATCTCGAGATGAAAAGAATTTTATTGGCGGTTCACGTCATTACTTTGGCTTTCGCGTTTGCGTTGACGACCTTTGTGCTCGAGGCAGGCGTTAAAGCAGGAAAGCCTGCATCGGACGTTGCGGTAACGACAACAATCGATGGGCTTGGACTCGACACGTTACCGACTTTGCGGATCCAGAGCGACCAGCTCGGCGCTTATCCAAATTCAAGCTCGCTTAAATCTATCCTGCAGGGCCCTTTGGGAGACTGGGAGCTGGATACGCTTGGCTACAACTCCTCTCCGCAACGTAAGGTGCTGATTGATTTTCGCAATCCCGTGACCGGCACCGGTCCAAACGGCGGCGCGCCCGCTGCACCTTTTGCCTCTGGATTGGTGCGCGCGAGATTCATCGCCAAGTGCAGCCAGTACGGCACGGACATGCGAAATATGCAACCGAACAATTTCTATCCTTGTCCGCTAGCCATCGCTTTCGATGATCCAAGTGGAGTTCGTTATCGATTAACTATGCATGCCAATCACTTTCCCGAAGTGAATCTGATGCAAGTCACCTGCGTCACCACTGCGTCTAAGTGCAATCAATGGTTGATGGAGCCGAGCGTCACTCAGCTCGACGGAGAAAGAAAGAACGTGACTAAGCTCCTGAAAGTAGCAACCAAACCAAATCAGCCGGATCAGGACATGGGCGACTTCTATATGTCGTTCACGATCCGCATCACTAATCCTTAGTCGCTTTGATCAGCTGAATCGCTAATGTGCCCAGGAAGGAGATTCTCTAATGCCGTTCAAATTCGATCCTAACCTCCTGAGTAGCAAGGCCATCTTAATCACATTCTTTGTGCTTTTTTCATCAGGCTCGGTTGTATTTGCCCAATCATCCGGCCAGTGTACGGCAAATGTTTTTGTCGAAGGCACGATTGCGGGTTTTGGAGGGACTGCAGTAATGCTCACGATGGACGCGCAGGATAACCTCTATATCGCAGACAATGTCAACAATGCCGGCGCACTCCCCCAAGGCCCTTTAGTCTTTAAGGTCACTCCGCAAGGCGCTATAAGCTTAATCGTCCCACCAGGCGAGTTGGGTGATGTGACGGGGTTGGCCTTTGACGCGCAGGGAAACTTATACGTCGCAGACGGCAACGGCAACGGTAACGGACAGCCCCAACCAAAGAATATGGTTTGGAAAGTAAGTCCCAGTGGCGTTATTACGCCATTCATTTCGGGAGTTAACAATCCTACCGGCCTGGCCTTTGACGAGGCTCAGAACCTTTATGTCGCGTCGTTCAATGATCAAGCGGTTTACAAATATTCTCTGGCAGGCGCTTTCCTCGGTGTAGTTACCAGCGGACTGCCCGATGGTCCTTACGGCATTGCCCTCGACGCTGCCGGGAATCTTTTCGTTGCGGGCTTCGCTGCCGGGGGCGCTGCTTCAGGCAACGCATTTGGTACCCGAATTTACAAAGTCACTCCACAAGGTGAGCGTTCGGTCTTTGTAGACCCGGGATTTCCGGATCCACACTCGCTCGTATTCGATCAGCAGGGATACCTGTACGCCTCCTACTACAACAGTCTCAAGATCCTTCGGATAGCTCCGGACGGGTCCTACACGGTTTTCCCCGGTGGCTGTAGTGGAGACGATGCTGCAAACGGGCTGGCCATCGATTCGAACGGAACCCTTTACGCTGTCGTGAACGGGGGGCGCACCACTGCGCAACAGGCGGTGCTAAAAATATATGGCGTGGTGCCGGGATCGTCGCCACCAAGTACAAGCTTCCCGCGGCTAACTGTTCCGGGCAATATGCTATTCGCAGCTGAGAGCCCTTCGGGCAGCGTTGTCAATTACAACACGACGGCTGTTGACGAAAACTTTGCCTCGGCCACAGTCACATGCAGCCATCCTTCGGGCAGCATCTTTCCGATAGGCACTACACAAATTACTTGTACAGCGGTAGACGGTTCGGGCAATTTTAGTGCGCCAGCGACTTTCCACATCACGGTCGTAGATGGCCCACCCAATCTTTTTCTGCCCTCTGATTTCGAGATCGGTACTTCCTCGGCAGGCGCGCAGGTCTTATACGTTGCTTTAGCAGATGATACTCTTTCAGGTCCTGTGCCAGTTCAGTGCAGCCCTGCCTCAGGGGTCATCTTTCCCATCGGTAATACTACGGTTAACTGCTCGGCGACAGACGGGGCGGGTAACACCGCATCGGGAAGCTTTAACATTCACGTTTTTACGTCCACCCAGTCTGACGGGA
>DASYSA010000539.1:0-15705 GCA_036003885.1 Blastocatellia bacterium
TTCTGCCTGAGTCTTCGAATATGCACGTCGAGTGTGCGCGAGTCTCCATAATAAGCCAGCCCCCACACTCGATCCAACAGTGCTTCCCGCGTCATAACTCGGCCTTGATTGCGCGCCAACTCCTCGAGCAGCGCGAACTCCTTGCGCGTGAGCCGAACCTCGCGCCCCTGGCACCGCACGCTGAAGGCCGACGGGTCTATCATCAAAACGCCATCGTCGTAGACCGGACGGCTCGGCTCGACGCCATCCACTCTGCGCAGCACGGCGTTCACCCGAGCCACCAGCTCTCGCATGCTGAACGGCTTCGTGATGTAGTCGTCGGCGCCCAGATTCAGTCCCAGGACCTTGTCCGACTCGCCGGTTCGCGCAGTGAGTATGAGTATCGGAACACGCGCCGTTGCGGCTTCGGCTCGGAGTCGCCGGCAAATTTCGAACCCGTTCATGTGGGGAAGGTTCAGATCCAGCAATATCAGATTCGGAGGCCGGTCGAGTATGAGGTTGAGCGCGTCTTCGCCACTCGGCGTTACGCGAACTCGGAAGCCTTCACGATCGAGATTGTAACGGATCGAGTCTGCGATATCCTCGTCGTCTTCGACGATGACAATGCTTCGAGAATGCAACTGTTCACTGTTTACTGCCATATCGTGTGTTTGATGACCTGGCCCCGCGCCATGTAGACAATCTGCTCGCAGATGTTCGTCACATAGTCGGCGATGCGTTCGAGGTGCTTGAGCGTGAACAACCACTCGGCGCCACGCCCAACCGTGGACGAGTCCCTGGTCATCACCTCGATCACCTGAGCGTAGAGCATATCGTAAAGGAGGTCGACTTCATCGTCACGAGCAATTGTGGAACGCGCTCGCTCGGGATCGCCGGATGTAAAAGCATCGAGCCCCTCGACCAGCATCTCCTGAACGGCCTTTGCCATTCGCGCAACGTCGATATGATTATCGATCTCGGGTTGATCGTTGAGAGAGACCGCGTGCCTGGCTATGTTGACGGCGTGGTCGGCTATGCGTTCGACGGTTGGCGCGGTGCGGGCGATCGAAACGACGAAGCGAAGATCGCGTGCCGCCGGCTGCTTCAGCACCAGGATATCAACGCACATCGCGTCGATCTCCAGCTCCATCTGATCTATGAGGTCATCCTCGCGAATCACTCGTTGAGCCAGCTCGGAATTGCGTTCAATGAGGGCCTGCGCCGCCAGGCTTATCGCTTTTTCGGCTGCGCCGCTCATTATCAGCAACCTGTCTCGCAACCGTGTCAGTTCGTCTTCGATCAATCTCCTGTGCATGCTTTAGCTCCGATGAGAGTCTACCACGGGATGGGGCGGAGTAGCCCGGCAGAGGTATGCAAGAGGTTCATGGTCCGCAATCTCCTGAGTCTCGAGTATGTACAGTTTATCGCCCTACCGTTACAGGTTCGTAACAGCGGTGTTAACAGATTGCTAACTCGCTAACTTATCCCTTCATAGCTTTGCCGCCGATTGAGGTGCGTGATAAAAAGGTTCAGCCGAGGCCGCGTCCAAAAGAACGCCCGATCTTTACCCAGGAGAGGAACACGATGACCGACCAATCCGATCCAAACCGAATTGAAGCGCCGGAGCATCTACCCCTGCTGCGCTCGCTCATTTCCTTTGTGCCCGATCGCCTCATGTCTATCTCAGCCGATCGAGCCGGCGAAAAGCCTTCGCCCGAAAAATGGTCCAGCAAGGAAGAGTTGGGCCACCTGATCGATTCGGCCTCGAACAATCATCAGCGAATTGTACGCGCACAGCTCGAGGACTCCCCTGCGATGCCAGGCTACGACGGGGATGCATGGGTCGAGTTGCACGGCTATCAGAGGCGGGACTGGCAGTCCCTGATCGAATTGTGGCGCTTGGGCAACATCCAGTTGCTTTCGGCCGCTGAAGCAGCGGGAGCCGCAGCGTGGCGGAGGACGTTGACCGTCGGAGGTTCGGATTTGCTCACGCTTCGCTTTGTGTTCGATGACTACGTCGAGCATATGCTCAGCCACCTTTCCCACATTGGGCTCGATGCAGCGAAGCTTCCGTCGGAGTCGGACGATCCAGCGACGCTGTATCCTGAGAAGTCGGCCGGGGCTGATCGCCCCATCAACCAACTGATGCGGCGGCGCTGGAGCCCGCGCGTCTTTGAAGATCGGGAGGTTGAACGAAGCACGATTCTGACGCTTCTCGAGGCCGCGCGTTGGGCTCCATCCTGCTTTAACGAACAGCCGTGGCGCTATCTGGTGTTTGACGGCTCAGACCGAGAAGCACTTGAACGGGCTCGAGCGTGTTTGGTGGAAGGCAATGCATGGGCGCTGAAGTCCCCCGTGCTGATGGTCTCGGTTGCTCGAAATAACTTCTCGAAGAATGAGGCGCCGAACCGAACGGCCCAGCATGATGTCGGGCTTGCGAGCGAGGATCTTGTGCTTCAAGCAGTCGCGTCAGGTCTGGCGGCACATCAGATGGCGGGGTTCGACGTCGAGCGGACCAGAACCGAATTTGGGATACCGGGAGACTACACCCCGATCGCGATGATCGCCATCGGCTATCCGTATCGAGGCGATCTGGGAGCATTGCCCGAGAAGGTGAGAGCCAGGGAACTGGCCGGACGTTCACGAAAACCGATGGGTGAGATTGCGTTCGCCGGGAAATGGGCCGAACCGTATAACCAGTAGAGGTGGAATACCGTCGTTTCGCGCTTCGCGTTTTGACACGAGTTTTGCGGGACCTGTTCAGTATTTCGTCTGGAACCTGGCCCAGGGCTTTTTGAGGTAGCCCAGCGGTGGAGAAGCGCCGAGAAACTCCAGCCCTATTACCTGCTGGTCGCGGTCAGCCGGCTGCACCCGCCGTACGATCGCGTAGACCTGATACGTGGGATCCGTGTAACCATGCCGGCGAAGTTTCGTCGGCATCGGAATCGTCAGATGCACGACTGCCCCTTCCGGCATCTCTTTGGACACCTGAAGAGCGACGCCCCCGATGCTGACATCGAGCGTATGCGCGACTTCGGTCCATTTGCCATGCGACTGGTCGTACCCGGTAACGTAGGTTGGTATTGAGAGTTTCAGCCTTTGATACCTGCGCTTGTCGCCGTCCTTGGAGTCATCCGCGCGCCGTGTAAACAACGATCGATTCGTGGAGTACTTTATTTCTATAGTCTCCCTGGCTTCGTTTTCAGCTGACGGCTTCGAGTAGGAGGTCGAATGCTGAGTTACAACAGGTTGTGTTACTGGAGCATGTGTTACTACAGGCGCGGGCCTGTGGACAGCGATTGGCAGTGGTGCCGGTTGATTCTGTAGAACCGGCTGACTGGAAGGCGGCCGAACGGGAGGCGTAACGCTGGGTCTCTTCTCGGGCACTTTGCCAAAATCGAACGGAATGGGAACTGGCGCCCGGTGAATCAGAGAGTTGTCATACTCTACCCGCGACCCGAAGTTGTTCAGCACGATATAGGCATTGACAACCTTATCAACTGCCTTTCTGATGCGAGCTGCCATGTGTGCCGGGAGCGACGAATGCCTCGAGTCCAGTGGATTGAGAAGAGCCATCGTTCGCCGGTGAGCCACACCAATATCGTGGCCGGTTGCAGTTCGCTCGATTCCGAGGACCTGATAATGCGTTGGCGAGTGCTCTGCCCGTTCCAGGACTCTATCGAGTTCAAGAAAATGCAGCGTCAGCTCTTCACCGGTAGGTTCGTGATCCATAGTTACTTCCTTCCGGATCCACTCCTGGATTCTTGTGACAGTATGGACCCGTTAGGGCAGCTGTCAACGGTATTGTTTACTGCACGATAGGGCGAAAGACCACAGGTGTTTTGTGGGTGCTACCCGAACGGGTCTCCAAAAGTGCGCTTTTTGCAGGATTCCGGCTCAGCTCGTGAATTATGGTTCCTGAAGTTTTCTTTGAGCCAGGATCGCGAGGGCGCGATAATCGCATCACCGGGATGGCGTTTCGCGTTTTAGGCTTTGCGTTGTCGTTCGACCACTCTCACTTCTTTTTGAACAAGAAGACGTATTCGTGCTTGAAGATGTAGAAGCCGCCGACCAGCGCCCTGTAGCGCCAGAGCTGTTTCTGTTCCCTCTTCGCCCGAGTCTCTTCAAAATTCTTCACGATGATACTTTTCAACGAATACCCTCTCTCCAGGACCTCGTTCATACAATGAAAGCCGAGCGGTATCCATTCGCCCTTCGAGTATTTGTCTCCAATGACCAGCGCAAAGTATCTCCCGCGGTCCAGTACCGGGGTAAAGTTGTCGACTACCTCAGTGAACATCTTCAGGAATGCGGATGTGCTATTCGCATTGGATAAATCTCGTTCGTCGGCTGAGAACCGTATGATGTCGTGATAGGGCGGATGCATTATTAGAAGCTGCACGCTGTCGGTCCCAACGCTTTTGAGAGTGCTCGCCGGCTCGACGACCCTTGAATCTCCGGTGACGACTCGGGCGGTCACCGCTTCACGGTTCGGCTCCTCTTTAATCAAGTCTTCCGCCTTGCCCGCGACCTCGGGGCTCAACTCGATTCCAACTCCATTTCGACCCAGTCTTTTGCATTCAATGAGAGTAGTCCCGCTGCCGAGGAAGGGGTCGAGGACCCAGTCGCCTTTCTTTGTGTATCGCAGCATGAGCTGGTGAGGAATTTGAGGGATGAAATTGCCCCAGTACCATCCGAGGTGTGACCCTGAAGAGTCTCTCCTGGCGAGTACCCACAAGCTGTCAGTGATTACTTCGGGGTGCTCTTTCCAGCGCAGGAGATTTATGTCGTTAATGCCGCTTGTCTTGACTTTCTTGACTCCGCGCTCGAGTCGTTTCAGGTAGTACCTGGCTCTTTCGATCGTGCGAGCCTCTAAGATCTGATTCAGCTCCGAGACCAGCACATCTCTTCGGAGGCTGACGGAGCTCTCAGTTGAACCTTCGGCAAACCAGGCTTCGCGGTGCCCGTCACACGAAACGATCACGTCCCGCAGGAATCCAATTCTCTGCTTTAACCCGGCTACATCCGGCTGAGAGTCTATTTCCCACAGCAACTCGATAAACTTATCGCGATCCACAATGACCGAGCTGTAACTATGGTCCTGTGCTTCGAGGTCGGTGCTCTTCATCTCATTCAATTAAGGAGCAATGCTGGAATGCTTCTGGCCGGTGCACTCCTCGATCAGAAGTGACATTTGCCCGGCGACTTCAGAGGGAAAGCAGACGCGGTTGATGCCGTATCCGCGCATCCCCCGCACGACTTCAGAGATCTCACTGATCTCGCGTATTGGAGAACCTGCAGCTCCTGTCTCGATGTAGATCTGACTCCGGGGATCGATCGAGGCGGGTGCATAGTATCCGTAGTATGGGATGTCGGACGCGCGGTCCCACGCGAGGTAGTATTCAGGGTCGAAGCCGGCGCGCGCGACAACCTCTTCAGCTCGCCCCCAGAACTCGTCGGAGATATCTTCGGCGAAATCGAGATCCACAGCTTTGAAGAGCCTTCTGCGCACGAATCGGGCGGCCAGGTCCGAGAGTATAGAGTCGGCGTCGTGAGACCATTGCTTGAGGTGGAATGTCACATCGATGTCATCGAGTTGCGAGTACTCTACGGCCGTGACGGGCTCGTTCATCAACATCTTCTCGAGAACAGAGCCCCGCATACGAAACTCCAGTGCGTCGCGCTGAATGAGCTCCCGCGCGCGATTGAGCGTTGAAACCAGCACGGCTTCGGCAGACCGCAAGGTTCGGTGGAAGTAGACTTGCCTGAACATGTAGTAACGCGCCTGAAGGTAGGCTTCGACCGCGTACAGCCCTTTCGACTCGACATAGACGCGATCAGCCTTCTCATCCACCTTGAGCGCGTGGAGCACCCATTCCAGATCGTAAATTCCGTATTTGGCGCCTGTCATGAGGCTGTCGCGAAGCAGATAGTCCATACGGTCGCAATCGAGTTGCGAAGAGATGAGCTGCGATACGAAGGCAGGAACGTAGGTGTGATTGTATAGCCCGGCTATCTTGTCGGGAAGCTGGGGGTCGAATCGGCGAAGGGTCTGGTTCACCTCAGTCTCAGGGTCCTGGACGATTGCCCGGCTCCAGTCCTCGTGATGAAACCGAAAGACACTCTCTATAACGTGAGAGAAGGGCCCGTGCCCCACGTCGTGCAGCAGCGCTCCCGCGCGCCCGACCACTCGGGCTTCGTCGGTGACTCTATGATGGGAGGAGAGCAGATCAAGGGCGCGAGTCATCAGGTGCATAACACCCAGCGAATGGGCGAAGCGGCTGTGCTCGGCGCCCTGGTAGGTGAACATCGCGAGCCCGAGTTGCTTGATGCGACGAAGCCTCTGAAACTCAGGGGTGTCTATCAACTCGATGATCAGCGCATCTTCAGGCACCGAATCATCGAGCGAGATCATGTTATGCAGCGGGTCTCTGTAATTTCGTTGAGGCACCTTTCATCCTTTGGAAAACCGCGCGATCCATCGCACCACTGTCACTGCCAATATCGCATCGTCGATATTATCATGGCCTCCGAGCAGATTCATCAATGCAAGCAGTACGTCTGCGGTGAACGGGTGCAATTTGAAGTCGGACAAGCTGTGAGGTTATGCTGTTGACTCCTTCGCTCCCCCTGGCTCGCAGATGGCCCATCTCATTAACACTATGAAGTGGGGTGTTAATGAGAAAAAACCTTGCCGCGCCCTTGAGTCGCACTTTTGATTGCATTCGCGGTGAGCAGTCTCGAAACAGAAGTGCCTTCACGCATAACCCTGCCCAAATTCGGATTGCTCGCGTTCCCGAAACTCGTGATAGATCTCATAGCTCCAGAAACCGAAGATCGCGACGTTAGCCGCCGCATTGATCAGCCGAGCCGCTTCGATCAAACGGCTCGCCGGTTCGCCTGTCACTTCCGGGCTGTGGAGCAACATGTTCGCCAGAATTGTAGCCGACAACACGCCGAAGATCACCCGTTGGCGCCGCAGCATGAGGCCGGACAGCAGAAGTAGCGGCAACACCTGCATCGCGTGATTCTCATGCATCCTCACTCCGAACGTGAAGAACATCAACCCTATGAAGGCGAAGTGCTCGGCCCGAATGTGCTCGCGTGCTTTTCGGATTATGCCCGCTGTTACACCGGCATACAGAAGCGCGATGATCGACATCGCCAGCGCGAAATAACTAATTCCCCAGAATACGACTGCGCTGTCTTTCAGTCTTCCCGGGTCTTCGCCGCCAAGCGACACAACCAACCACCAGAAGTTATGAGCGTTCGCAGACACGTATGGGTTTACCCTGGACATCACGCTCAACATATTCAGAATCGACCGGCTGTCCTGGAGCAGCATAGGCAACAGGACCAGCAACGCAGTCCCTGCAGAAGCGACCGCCGCCGTCACCACCTGTTTCAAGGGGTTGCTGATCAGCACGAGCAGCAGCGCTATAGGCACAAAGACGGCCGGCTGCGGCTTTGAAAGAAGGGCCAGCGCCAACATGGGAACCGCAGCGACAGGCCTCCCCTCAATCAAGAAGATCAATGCCAGGGCTAGAAACGTGCAATGAATCGAGTCGGGCTGCGCCCACAATGAGCCACCGTACAGCACTGCTGGATTCAAGGCGTAAAGAGCGGCACAGACCAGAGCCACCCGGTCGCCTTGCCGACCGCGCACGAAAATGAAAATGACAACGGTCAGCAGAAGTTCAAACACAAACAGCGGGACCTTTATCAGATAGTTCAGCGCGAGCGAATCGAAGGGCAGCTCACGCCAGAAGGTGTGATCGTAGAAGGTCGAGTCGAAGAACCGCTGATACACATGCCCCATGAGATCGTAAGAGTAGATCTGTATCGGCGGATACGGCAGCGGCACCCCTCGCAGTCCGCCCTCATTCTTGACACCACGATAGTCGGCGGACGGTTCGTAGTAGCGGGCGATGCCGTACTTCATTGCCTTGTGCGCCGTGCTGATGTAGTCCTGGCGATCGAAAGTGTTCATCAGGATCGGCGCGAGGGCGAGGCGCACGCCGAGAGACACCACGAGCAAAATGGCGAGTTGCGCCCACGGACTGAGAGATCGTCGGGGAGCGCCGTCTTCCGTGTTCTGAGTCTGCATCCGAGTGCTCGTCTCTAATGGCCTGTATCGAAGGCTCTCAAAAAGACCACGGCCTGTTCCGATCGGCGAAACAACTTCCAACTCCAATAGGCAAAGATCGCCACGTTCAACGCCGAGTTCACCGCGCGAGCGGCCAACAGCAATGTACCACCATCAACTCCCACAATCTCTCTGCTGTGAAGCAGCATATTCGCGAAAACAGTCAAGGTGAGCCCCAGAAAGATCGCTCGCTGGTGAGGCAGTATCAGGCCAGTCAGCGAGAGCAGCGGAATTATCTGTATGGCGTGATTCTCGTGCATCCGCACTGCAAATATGAAGATCAGCATGCAAACATAAGCCAACGGCTCTGACGTCAAAGGAGCCGCTCTCTTCTTCAGCAGGAACGTCACTGTCAGCGCGTACAGTGTCACGACCATCACGATCGAAACAGCCGAATAAGAGAGCCCTGCAAGGGCCGTCGAACTATCATCCATCTTTGGATCGAACCCGGCTATCGAGGAAACCAGCCACCAGAAGTTGTGAGCGTTGCCGGAGACATACGTGTCTCTGTTGGCCATGGTCTGTAGCATCTCAGTGATCGTGTGCGGGTTCTGTAAGAGGAACGGGAAGAAGACGATTGCGGCGGCAGCACCCGAAGCGAGCAAGGCGCTGACGCTTTCACGAAACGTGCTGTTTGTGACCAGGTAGATGAGTATGAGCGGCGCCGCCATCAGCGCCTGAGGCTTCGAGAGCAGCGCCAGAGTCAAAACAGAGAGGCAGAGCGCGGGCCGCTTATCTATCAGGAAGATTGCCGCAAGGGCCAGGAAACATGAGTGAATCGAATCCGGTTGTGCCCACAGCGCGCTGTCGTAGATCACCGCCGGGTTCAGTGCATAAAGGGCGGCGCAGATGAGGCTCCGGCGATCTCCCTCTCTCTTACGCACAAAAAGAAAGATCACTACTGTGAGCAGGAGTTCAAACAAGAAGACCGGCAGCTTTATCAGGTAGCCGAGTGCAGGCGAATCAAAGGGCAGTTCGGTGAACTCAGCGATCTCCTTGAAGCCGGGTTCGAAAAAGCTGTAGGTCCGCCCCACCGCTGCATAAACGTAGACGGGAATGGGTGGATACGGCAGTCGCACCTTTCGCTTACCTTCATACTCGGGGACCGTCTCGTATACACTGGCCAGTCCGTAACGCAGTGTCTTGTGCGAAGCACCGATGAAGTGCCGCCGATCGTCCCAGTTCATAACCACCGGCGCAAGGGCCAGCCGCACTCCGAGCGACACTAAAAGCAAAACGACAAGCGAAGACCACGGGCCGAGCCGCGTGGAACCTGCCGGCGCTTCGAGTCGGTTGGAGACTTTTTCGACGTTCATCAAATGGGTACGCAGGCTTCCAGCCTGCGCATCAACCACGAAGTGGTTGCTATACCCACCTCGTGAGAGGTGGGTATGGAATGCGAATGTCCAAACTCCAGACGCAGGCTTCCAGGCTGCGCTACTCCGCTAAGGACGCAATTTGCGAGCAAGCAGGCTGGAAGCCTGCGTACCAGTCGCTATCGCAGAGGAGCGACCTCCCGAATACTGATGCGGGAGATGGAGAGCGGCTCTCGTGAATTCTGCGCTCTCGACTTCGCCACTATTCTCACCCGATCCACACCGGGGGTCCGGAAGAGTTCCGCGATGTGCTGCAGGCCGGCATCCTCGGCGACCTTCATTCGAACAATCCTGGCCCCGGTCCGGGCGTCGATCACGGCCACCTCCCAGGCGCCAAGCGTGGACGCCACCGCGACGTTGACGTCATAGATGGTATCCGGCTTGACCTCGACCGATGCAAGCTCGATCTGTCCGCGGCCACCGGCCGCTGTTGGGTAGATCGTAATCGCCTCCGGACTGTTCACCGACTCATCGCCGCTTCGTAACGCGCCCATTTCAGATGGGCCCGCCGACCACACTTCATGAGCCGCGGACACCTGCTCTTCGGTGACGTGCCCTCGGCTCCAACCAAAGAACGTGAAGTTTTTGGGTTCACGCGCGAGGTAACGAGGATCGTTTCCAGTGTAGTAGGCTCTCAAGGCAAGTTTGTAGGCGGTGTCCTTCAGTTCTCCAAGGTAGTGAAAGTGCTTTCGCTCTTTGACTCTCTTCGACGCCTTTTCCGGCACTATCAGCACGTACTCCTGGCCTTTGATATCCACGTCGTCCTTCATGCGAGATTCGATGCTGGCAAAGCAGAGATCCATTTCGGGAAACGCAAGCCAAATGGCCGGCGACCTCTTCGTGACCGGGCAGACGCCCTCCGGCACTATCTCGCGCAGTGCTGAAACGTACTCATCGAACGACACGAAATCGGGATTGCGCAGCGACTTGTAGTAGGCGACGCTCTGCGAGACAAGGAGGTACCCAAATCCCACAGCGGCAACCAGGCCCACAGCAAACACTGCGCGCCTCAGGATTGCCCATCGCACGCGGAATACGGAGGCCAGGCCATCGCTGATGGCAACACCCGCGCACAATGCAAACCAGGGAACGAGATGGACCAGGTAGTAGATCTCTTTGTGTCCGGTTATGACGGCGTGGAACAGAACCGTGAAGACCGTCACGACGAGCAGATGCACTCGCAGATCGCTCATCGCGGTGTGACGCCAGGTCAATGAGGCGAACACTACTATCAGGTAGACCACCGCAACGACTGTGAGCGCCTGAAATACATGAATCAGGGTTCGCGGAATGTCCGGGATTATCTGGCCGTAGAATACGCCGTAGTGGTTGGCCGTGCCCTCATACCATAACTGATAGCGCCCGATCTCCCCTACGATGTTCCGCCACCAGCCTCCGCCCTCGATCAGGCTGAAGTGCAGCGAGTCTGCCCGATTTTGCAGCAGAAAGTTCTGCCAGTCGAGGATGTCATAAATGATCTCGTAGGACATCACTGCAAGCGCGCCGCCGAGAAACTGATAGAGCTTCGCCGAGGTGAAGATTCGCAGGCCATATCTCAGAAGCATCAACAGACATATCGCTCCAAGCATGTAGAGAATGTTGGTATGCGACATGACTCCGGCTCCTGCAGCCACTCCTGAGGCGACATAGAGCCAGCCGCGGCGGCGCTGCTCGGCCGCCTCGAAGAGGTAAAACGCCAGGAGCGCGAAGAACGCAGCCGCAAAGTCATTGCGCAGCATGCGGCTGCGTTCCAGGAACGTAAGGTCCGAGACCAGCAATAGAGCGGCAATCATTCCCACCCGCCAGTTAAAGAACCGGCGGCCGACCAGGTAGGTCATGCCCAGCGTCAAGGCGGCGGTGATCAGATTGAACGCGCGTCCCTGTGTCAGACCATAGCCCACCAGCTTGAAGAAGCCGGTGAGAATGACGAAGAAGACAGGAGTGTAAGAGTGCCAGACATTCTCCACGTTGCCGCCCAGAAACCGAAGCATGGGAAGTGCGAGCTTGCCCCTGAAGATCATCTCGTAGGGCACCTGGAGGGTGTACGCTTCGTCGGTTTCAGGCAGGGGCACTGTGCCGAGTCGCTGCGCAGTGATGAACACAAACCCTGCCAGGAGAACGGTGAAGAGGATGAGATCGTAGTGGCGGCGGCGACTCTTCGACTCGCCGGCTTCCACTGGAAGTCTTTGCACGAGCTGTCTCCCTGGCTGAAGCGGAGCGTAGAGCTTACAGAAATTGCTGAGATTCGGCCAGAAGGGGAGAGTGGGAGAAAGGGAGAAAGGGAGAAAGGGAGAAGGTGGGCAGGTCCTCGGCCGTGGAGTCATACCCATTTGCCCTCGAGGCAGGACGAGATCTCCGGGGGGTGCCATTTACCCTCGAGGTAGGACGAGGGCTTCGGGGTGAGCACCCCTTCTCCCCTGCTCCCACTCTCCCACTCCCCCACTCCCCCACTCTCCACACCCCCACACTCCCACTCCCCCATCTCCCCCATCTCCCCCTCTCCCCCTCTCCCCTTCTCCCCTTCTCTCCTATATAATCCCCGGCTGCCGCTTGACCCATACATTGCCTCGCCGCGAAAGGAGTCCCGTTAGATGACCTCCACGTCAAGACGCGCGTCAGGATTACTTCTGTTCGTTACGCTCCTCATGATGTTTGGGCTTCAGACTTCTGCGTTTGCCCAGGCGGCAGACCGGGCGGCTGTGCAGGCGAAGGCGAGGAAGATCGATGAGCTGATGACGCTGTACTACTCCCAATGGATCGGTGTTGGTCGCCGAAAAGGGCCGAAGCTGGGCGAAATGGGCCGCTCGATCACAGGAATTCTGTATGGCAAGAATTACGACTTGCCGAAAGCGTCCGAAGCCGTAAAATAGTCCGTTGCCAGTTGTCCGTTGCCGTTGTCATTGTCCGTTGTCCGTTGTCCGTTGCCACACTACCCTCGTACCCGAGGAACTGACGGACTTCCGAACGTCTGACGTGCTCAACGGACAACGGACAACTGACATCATTCCGAGATTGTTGGCATTGTCGGGATCGCACTTTCCGTCTCTTATAGTAGCCACCCAGAGAGGCGAGAAGTGTTCATATTGGAGGAGCGTAACCAGTGCCAGATGTCTGACGGGCCCGGCGCGTCAGGAATGGAAATCTCGGCAGGCGATCCCACAGCTCGAATCCGAGCCTGGCGAGTGTAGTCTCAAGGAGAGATCGCGATGAGCGAAAAAAAGACCGTTAAGCGCACACAGCCCGCGGCTAAGAAGGCAACGAAGGAAAAGGCAAAGCCATCGGCAAAGGCAAAGAAGATGGAGCGCGAGAGGCCGTCGATGGGGCGCGCGACTATCCCTCCTGCATTGCACAACAAGGCTCAGCGAGAGGAATGGGACCTACCAGAGAGCGAGAGCACTCCGGGACCGTATATGGTCGAACTCAATCTGATGTACAGCAAAGGACTGGTGGCTGCGAGCGAGAGATTCTTAGAGCTGTATACGCAGGTGCTCGGGACACAGGCGACCAAGCGGCCGCCCATCCTGATCTCGAGAACCTACTACCGATGCAAGATCAGCGTGGACGAATTTCGCAAACTGGTGAAAGAGGATGAGAAGTCGGAAAAGCGGGATCGAGTGGTCTATCGAATCTGGCCGGACTTCCCGGTGAAGCCGCTAATCGATCGCTCGGTGGCCACCGTAAAAGGAGACGCCGCAGTGCGCGCGTATGCTGCCCACGGCGGGGGCATTGTTTGGGCCGTCATTGATTCCGGCATTGATGGTAAGCACGCGCATTTTGGGGACCCGAAGGACCTGTTGAATCACAGGCTTCTCAACCCCGATGTCGCCGAGCTCCACAGAGACTTCAGCGGAGATGGTGAACCGGTAAAGGAGACGGCGCTGACAGACGGCTTCGGGCATGGCACTCATGTGGCCGGTATTATCGCCGGCGGCCTCAGCGAAAACCGGAAGGCAGGAAAAGACTTCCAGGTGTACGAGAAAGTGTCTGAGTCCGATCCCGATGGAGCGCACAAGAGCGAGAGAATCGAACCACGCCGCATCAGTGATCCGAGTCAACTCAGAGGCGTAGCCCCAAAGTGTAACCTCATCAGCCTGAAAGTGCTGGACAACGATGGAGCGGGCAGGGCCAGCAACGTGATGCACGCCTTGCAGTACATCCGAGAGGAACTGAACGGCGACCCGAAGCTCCTGCGCGTCCACGGCGTAAACCTGAGCATCGGATATGAGTTCGATGCCGAGATGTTTGCCTGCGGACAAAGCCCATTATGCGTTGAAGTTGACCGGCTGGTGAAGAGCGGCGTGGTTGTTGTCGTTGCGGCGGGCAATACCGGGTATGGCAAAGTCGGCGCACTTCAGCGACTGACAAAAGTGGGACTGTCGAACACCATAAACGACCCTGGCAATTCGGCGCTGGCGATCACGGTCGGGGCGACGCACAGAGATATGCCGCACATTTACGGGGTTTCCTATTTCTCCTCCAAAGGGCCGACCGGTGACGGCCGGTTGAAGCCGGACCTGGTCGCTCCCGGAGAACGGATTACCTCCTGCGCCGCCGGCCAGAAGCTTGCGAGCAACGGCGGCGAAGTGCCCGATAGTCCTCCCGGATATATAGATGATACGGGCACTAGTATGGCGGCGCCTCATGTCTCCGGCGCAATCGCCGCATTCCTTTCCATTCGGAGAGAGTTCATTCAACGGCCCGAAGAGGTGAAGCGTATTTTCCTTGAAAGCGCTACTCCGCTCGGGAGGGAGCGCTACTTCGAGGGACACGGACTACTCGACCTGATGCGCGCAATTCAATCGATTTGATAACCTCTGACTAAAGCATTCGTTTTGCAAAGGAGGAACATATGACGCAGACAGTGGCAGGCTTTCCATTTTGGAAGCTCGAGTACAATGAAGATGGGCAACCGGAGGACGCGGCGCAGCTTGACGCGTTCGTGGATGAAGTCAAGGCACAGGGCCTGACCGACGTGTTCATTTTTTCCCATGGGTGGAACAATGATCCGACGACTGCGCTAAGCCTTTACCAGCGCTTCTTCGGAGAAATGCGAAAGCTGCTCGATGATACGAGTATCTCAAAGAGGCGCGACGCAAAGATCGGTACTGCGGGTGTCATCTGGCCCTCCATCAAGTGGCCTGATGACGAGTCCGCCGAGTCTGCCGGCGGAGCCGTCAGCCTGGGAGCCGGCGACTCCGGCGGCGACCTGTTCGAGGAGTTAAAGAAAGTATTCAAGACCGATCAGCAGCAGCGCATCCTCGCCGACCTGGAGCAACTACTCGACCGCAAGCAACGGAGCGAAGCCGCCCTGAAGCAATTCAAAGCTACCCTCAGCCAGCTCGTGGGCAAGCCCGGTCCGAAATCCTCATCACCTGACAACCTGGAACAACGTGGAGTTCTGGCCGGCGACGACAACTGGCGCGAGGTGTTTGAAGCGCTTGCAGATCAGGAACCGGAGGGCGACTCGACGGGCGGAGCGGCCGGTTTTGGCGATCAGTTCAAGCGACTGTGGAATGGGGCGAAGGCAGCGCTTCGAGTGGCAACATACTGGCAGATGAAGGAGCGCGCCGGAGTCGTCGGCAAAACGGGTCTTGCGCTTTTGATTGCCCGTTTGCACGAAGCGTCTCCGAATCTCGGAGTCCATTTGCTCGGTCATTCCTTTGGCGCGCGACTGGTATCCTACGCGTTGGCCGGGCTGCCGGAGTCGCAAGTCGGCAGCAAGTCGCCGGTCAAATCACTCTTCCTCCTTCAGGGAGCATTCTCACATTTCACGTTCGCCGAGGCCTTGCCCTTCGACAAGAAACGAAAAGGGGAACTGGTAGGAATGGCAAGCAGGGTCGATGGGCCGCTGCTGACGACTCACTCTCTCAAAGACCTGGCAGTGGGGACTGCCTATCCGCTGGCATCGGTGGTTGCCGGGCAGGATGCCGCAGACCAGGCAGACACTCTGTTCCGTTGGGGCGCGATGGGCCACGATGGAGCTCAGGCAGTAGATGCAAAGCAGACTCAACTTCTAAAGCCAGGGGCGGCGTATCCGTTCGAAGCCGGCAAATGGACGAACCTCGACGCCAACAAGGTGATTATCAACGGCGGTCCTCCGTCCGGCGCGCACAGTGACATCGTGCACCCCCACACCGCATGGGCAGCGCTTGCAGCTGCGGGCATAGGGTGAAAACCATAGGATCTAGGATTTAGGATCTAGGA
>DASYSA010000540.1:0-24223 GCA_036003885.1 Blastocatellia bacterium
ATCCTAAATCCTAAATCCTAAATCCTTTCCCCTAAGCGAGACCCTTGAGGAGCACTCCGACTACATATGCGAGCCCGGCAGCTATCCCTCCCACGGTTAGGGTCGCCAGCCCCGATCTCCACCACGAGATCGTCGACCAAATGCTCTTTACCGAGCCGATCGTAAAGAAGACGGCTCCGGTCAAAATGGCTGCGAGCGGAAAGGCATTCGAAACCTTGAACAAGAAAGGAATGAGCGGCACCAATCCGCATATCAGGAATGCGCCAAAGGTGCTGATGGCCGCAAGCCAGGCGGACCGGACCTGGTGTGGCAAGCCATACTCCTCCGTCAGCATCGTTCGCACCCATATCTTACGGTTCGAGGTGATCAGTTCGACCACTCGAGTAAGGTCTTGCCCCTGAAAACCCTTCTCCGCAAAGATCTGACGCACCTCTTCACGCTCTCCGTCGGGATCCATATCTATATGACGGTGCTCTATCGCCTCGATGTGGTCGAAATCGTCGCGCTCGGCCTTGGTGCCCAAATAATTGCTTGCGGCCATTGAAAAGCCGTCTCCTATCAGATTGGCGATCCCCATTACCAGAATGATGCCCGCCGGCAGCTGCGCACCTACAACCCCCGACACGACTGCAAAGGTTGTGACCGCCCCGTCTATGCCCCCGTATACGAAGTCGCGCAGGTAACTGTGACCCGGTCCGGCCGAAAGCCTTGCCTTAATGGCCTCTGGTGTATGGTCATGTTCCATTGATCGCCCCCTCGACTGTCGAACATCGGCAATTTTGCACACGATTGCGACCAGACGCAAGAAACCAGAAAATCGTTCCGGGTTCCGCGTTCTGCGTTCTGCGTCTTATCTGCTCCTGGTGATGAGCGATGCCTACCAAGGCAGACCGAACGCGAAACGCGGAACGCGGAACGCGAAACGTTTTTGCCTCTGGCACTCTTTCAGCGAACGGCGTATATGTTTTCTGTTGTTGTGGCTGAAAGGAGAGGAGCCATGAAGATACTCATCGCGATAGATTCTTCACCTTCCTCCGAGGTGGTGCTAGAGGAAGTGGCGGCACGTCCCTGGCCGAATGCCTCGGTTATCGTTATCAACGTTCTGGACCTGTTTGCCTTCCCCTCGGGCATCGGAGGCGTTGGCCCCGTGACCGACGCGGAGGCTCGCGCAGCCGAAGTCCTGGTAAAGGACGCCGCAAAACGCCTCACTCGCGAGGGTCTCGAGGTTGCAACGACTGTCACAGAGGGGTATCCCCCGACAAGCATAATTGCATATGCGCAGGAGTGGGGTGCTGACTTCATTGTCGTGGGATCTCACGGCCACAGCGGTATCTCTCGCTTCCTTCTGGGAAGCGTAGCCCAGAGCGTCGTCCGCGGCGCACATTGTTCGGTGGAAATCGTACGACAGCGGAACGTGGAAGGGCGCACCGGGATGCGCATCCTATTGGCAACTGATGGCTCGGAACATTCAGCCGCTGCCGCCCGCTCGGTTGCATCACGTCCCTGGCCCGAGGGTACCGAAGTGAAAGTCGTCTGCTCCGTGAAGGTTATCGTGCCGGCAGCAGACCCCTGGTTCGCGGCCGGAGACGCGCGCCCCCTACTCGAAGAACACTCGCGGCAAGCGCGTGAATATCTTGAGGCAGGCGAGAAAATGATGCGTGAAGCGGGGTTGAACGCCTCCAGTGCGGTATTGACTGATGGGGCAAAGGCGTCGATCGTGGACGAGGCCAGGGACTGGGGCGCCGATCTCGTTGTATTAGGATCCCACGGCAGGCACGGGTTGAATCGGATACTGATGGGGAGCGTCTCGGAAGCTGTGGCGATGCACGCGCCCTGCTCCGTCGATGTGATTCGGGGGGAAGTGCCGATACCACAGGAGTAGTTTTGAGTTCCGCTTTCCAGTCCGTCCGTCGGGCCTTCTCCACTCGCTCGGCGCCCATCCCGGTCAGGGAAAAGTGCGACAGCACATGGGCAATTTTGCACAAAGCAGTGGGTAACTTTGCCCGGATTTGCTAAGTCAACAACACGATCGGCAATGAAATCGCATATTGACTGCCCGGCATAAATATTGCGTGTCGGACCGAAGCGGTCGGCATACGTGTATCAGGCAAACTCTGGAGTACAGAAGTGGCAAGCGATGTCCCCACATCTCGATCAACAGAACAGACAGTCCTGTCCAGGTAGGCAGTTGAGGGCGTGGCCGGTCCCTCAACATCCCGGTGGACACCGGCGAGAGGCTCTTATGCTAGTTGACCTTCAGGCTACACCGCTAGGGCGCGTGCGTGCGGTCCTTCGCTTCGACCAGCCGCGCAGGATACTGATCGAGTTGAGTATTAATCCGGTTGGCGGGGAAACCCCCTCTAGCCAGGAGATCGCCCAGATACTAAGAACAGTTCGCGACGACCGGTACGCTGATTTCTCTGAGCGATCTACCGCCGGTGGCCACGTCGACTGGAATGCAGTGATGGCCTTCGCCACCTGTTGCCACGATGCGGTCCGCGCGGTGTCCCGACGCGTAATCACTACGGTGCGTATCGAGGACGAGCGAGTTGTCAGCGAGACGGAACATGACGTTGATTCCACGGCAAGCGGCCGCACCGCCAACCACGCTCTTCGCGTGGCTGCCCGAGCAGGCGGCCACTCCTTCGAGCTATGAGACTATCCCTGGAAGTTCGCTATGAACGTCCGGGAGAGACCAAGCCTGCGGTCGCCTGTATGCGCCCGCATTTCCAGATAGCAGACACCGGGACGAGTGCTCCTCGTCTCGTGTACAAGTCGACCGACGGCTTAACCAAGGGAGGTTCACTATGAGAGTTCAGGACATTATGAGTAAAGCAGTGAAGAGTTGCCGGCCCGAAACGAATCTTGCTGAAGCTGCAAGCATTTTGTGGGAAGGCGACTGCGGGATACTTCCGGTGATTGGCGATGGCGGAAAGGTGATCGGGATGATCACCGATCGCGACCTCGCAATGGCTGTGGGAACCACGAACAGAATTCCCTCAGATATTCAGGTCGGTGAGGCCATGTCCAAAGACGTTCATGACTGTGCTCCCGACGACGACATACACGCTGCCCTGGAGACAATGCGGAAAGAGAAGGTGCGGCGTCTTGCCGTGGTGAACAGTAATGGCGCGATCGAGGGAATCCTGTCGCTAAACGACCTGGCGCGGCACTCCGAAAAGCTTGATGTCCGCAAGACAACAGCTGAACTATCCTATGACGACGTGGTCCTCACCCTGAAGGCAATCTCCGAGCATCGACGTTTAGCGCTGACCCTGGAGGCACAGGTCGCCACGCCAAGGTGACGAAGAAGGTCCTTCCGCAGAGATTAGAGAAGATAGATCTGCCGGTTCCTTAGACGTTTTGGGGTTCCCGGCTTCAGGGCGGACGCCTGCAGAAGCGGCAAGGCGTGATTGACAGATTCACGCTGGAGACAGTAGTTTCATGTGACTTTCTCATAGTCACACAGTCATCCCCTGTAATGATTAAGTGAGGAGGAACTCAATGTTCAAGAAACCGTTAGCGATGGTTCTCTCCGGTCTGCTGATTACCACGGTACTCAGCGCAGGGACGGCATCCGCCAACTCGAAAACGGAACGGCAGGCCCGGTTTACCGAGAAGGTCAGGGTCAATATTGCAAAGTTGGGCACTGGCAACAATGCGCTCATCGCGCTCAAGTTGAAAGACAAGACGAAGGTGGCGGGCTACATCAGCGAAGTACACGCAGACTCATTTGTTGTCGTCCATCCCAAGTTTGGCACGGTCACCTCGGTCAACTATGCCGATGTAGCGCAGGCGAAGGGAAATAACCTCTCAACCGGAGCCAAGATCGCCATCGGGATCGGGATTGGCGCCGCTGCCGTGCTCATCATTCTCCTCATTTACATAAGCTGCTGCACCGGGTAGCAGGCCCGAGAGTGTTGCGCGAAGAAGCCGCCTCTGCGCAACGGCCCGCCTGTTCCGCGGTGGAGGCCTTTCAAGCTCAAAAGATCTGATGCACTCCGGAAAATAAGCCCGGCACTCGACGCCGCGGGTGACTATTCATTTGTATTCAACTGATATCTGGCATATTTTTATACCCGCTGCTTCGAAGATCAATCATCATGCTGGATCCAGGAACAGGAAACACGGCCGGCTCGCCCTCGATCTCGATAGTAATACCGTTGCTCAATGAGGAGCCGGTCCTCGAGAGACTCCATCGTCGGCTGGCGGCTGTCCTGCGTGAGATGGACGCCGAGCACGAGATCATTTTCGTTGACGACGGAAGCATCGACGGTTCGATCCAGACAATTCAGCGGCTGCGGGTGCTCGATCCGTCCGTGAGGTACATTCGGTTTCGCCGCAACTTCGGCAAGTCGGCTGCGCTCGCCGCAGGCTTTCGATATGCGCGCCTCGAGATAATTGTGACGATGGACGCGGACCTTCAGGACCTCCCTGAGCAACTGCCGGTGCTAATGAGCAAGCTGGGAGAGGGTTTCGACCTCGTTTCGGGTTGGCGACATCAGCGTCACGATAAGCTGACCCGGAGGCTCGGGTCGAGGCTCTACAACTGGACCACGGCGAAACTCACCGGCGTGCGGCTTCACGACATTAACTGCGGGTTCAAATGCTATCGACGCGAGGTGCTCGATGAAGTGATGATTTACGGAGAGCGCCATCGCTACATTCCCGTGCTGGCCAGCTATCGGGGTTTTCGATTGGGTGAGGTCAAGATCGAGCACGCTCCGCGAGATCACGGACGGTCACGATATGGTTTCAATCGAGTTATCGGAGGTATTTTCAGCTTGCTGACCGTGATACTGCTGACACGATACTCGAACAGGCCGCTGCACTTCTTTGGTTTGATGGGGGCCGGCTTGTTCTCGATTGGGACTGCGATCGATCTGTATCTGATTATGGCCCGAGTGCTCTTCAAAGAGTGGTTGAGCAATCGACCTCTGTTAATCATAGGGACGTTGTTTGTAATCGTCGGCGTCCAGTTTGTCTTGTTCGGATTGCTGGCCGAGATGATAGCGTTCTCGTATCGGCGCGAAAGCGACTACTCGATTGTGGAGACGAGCGAGGCTGGTGACCTGGCGCTCAGCCGCGGAGAAAGCGACCGGTGAGGCTCGCGATAGTCGGGCCGGCGTACCCGTTGCGCGGAGGCATCGCTCACCACGTCTACTGGTTGCACCGGGAACTCACGTCGCGCGGCCACGAAGTTCAAGTGATCTCCTACCGAAGACTCTACCCCAGGTTCCTTTTTCCCGGCAGTTCCGTCTTTGACACAAGCCAACTGAAACTCGACGCCGACGCGCGCGCAATCCTCAACCCGATGAACCCCCTTTCGTGGATTCAATGCTTCGAAGCAGTCAAAGAGTTTGCACCTGATGTTGTGGTCATAGAATGGTGGAACCCCTTCTTCGCGCCGCTTGTCGGAGTGCTTGCGAGGATGTTCGTTATGGCCGGGATGAAGTGCCTCATCGAGTGTCACAACGTGCTGCCGCACGAGCAGAGAAGGATCGACCGTCCTCTTTTGAAGTTCGCCTTCTCGCCGGTAACTCATTTCATCACCCACTCGAAATCCGACCGCGATGACTTACTGAGCATTCTTCCGGAGAAAGAGGTCGAGGTCGCCTCCCTTCCAATTCTCCAGGAGTTCTCCGCGGCCAGCCGCCCCGAGCGAAAGGGGCGAACAATCCTCTTCTTCGGCATCGTGCGCAAGTACAAGGGCCTGGACGTGTTGTTGCGAGCGATGCCGAAGGTCCTGTCTGAAGTCGAATGCAACCTCATTGTCTCCGGTGAGTTTTACGAGCCTGTAGAAGAATATGAACGCCTGGTCGACGAGCTGGGCATCGCGGCTCACGTGAGAATCGAAAACCTTTATATGCCCAACGAAGAGGTGCCGGCGCTGTTCGATCGGGCTGATGTTCTGGTCTTGCCGTACCTGAGCGCTACTCAGAGCGCGGTTGCCGGGATAGCCCTGGTGAATGGATTGCCGATTATCGCTTCGCGAACAGGCGGGCTTTCTGAGGTGGTTAAGGAAGGCGTGACCGGTCTTTTGTTCCCGCCCGGAGACTCGGATGCCCTTGGCGAGAGACTCATTCACTACTTCGCCAGCGGAGCCCGAGAGACGATGACCGCGAATCTCCGCAATGCAAATGCCCTCGAGGCCGATGTGTCGATCGCAGACGCAATAGAGGATTTTGGATTTTAGATTTTGGATCATCCAAAATCTAAAATCCAAAATCCCGTTATCTCTTGTCTATCGGCAGGTAGTCGCGTTCACTTGCGCCCAGGTATATCTGTCTTGGACGGGCGATCTTCTGCTCCGGATCTTCGAGCATCTCCTGCCACTGAGCCAGCCAGCCCGAAGTTCGCGGAATCGCGAACAACACGGGGAACATATCGACCGGAAAGCTCATTGCCTGATAGATGATACCCGAATAGAAATCGACGTTCGGATAGAGTTTTCTCTTAACGAAGTAGTCATCCTCGAGCGCGATGCGTTCGAGTTCGAGCGCTATGTCGAGGATCGGATTGGTGCCCGTCACTTCGAATACATCATAGGCAATCTTCTTGATGATCAGGGCGCGCGGGTCGTAGTTCTTGTAGATTCGGTGCCCGAACCCCATCAGCCTGACCTCGCCGTCCTTAACCCGCTTGATATAGGCCGGCACTCGATCCTTCGTTTTGATTTCGTTCAGCATTCTGAGCACTTGTTCATTGGCGCCTCCATGCAGGGGCCCATAAAGTGCGGCCGCAGCCCCCGCGACAGCCGAGAAGGGATCGACGTGCGAACTGCCAATGCTGCGCATAGCGTTCGTGCTGCAATTCTGTTCGTGGTCCGCGTGCAGGATGAACAGGACGTTGAGCGCGCGTTCCAGAACTGGATTGGGCTGATACTTCACCTCGGTCATCTTGAACATCATGTTCAGAAAATTGCCGGTATAGCTCAGGTCGTTGTCCGGATACACGTAGGGCATGCCGACGCTGTGGCGGTACGCAACGGCGGCGATGGTCGGGACCTTCGCGATCAACCGGTGGGCCTCCTTCTTACGCGCGCCGGCGTCGAGAATATTCTTGGCTTCGGGATAGAAGGTTGAGAGCGCCGCGATCGTCGCTATCAGCATTCCCATCGGGTGAGCATCGTAGTGGAAGCCGTCGATAAACTTCTTGATGTTCTCGTGGATGAAGGTATGGTGCGTGATATCCCACTCCCACTGGTCCAGTTCGGCTTGCCTGGGGAGCTCTCCATACAGGATCAAGTAGGCGACTTCCAGGTAGTTGCTCCGTTCGGCGAGCTGTTCGATCGGGTAGCCGCGATAGCGGAGGATGCCGCGGTCGCCATCTATGAACGTGATCCGGCTGATGCACGATGCCGTGTTCATAAACGCCGGGTCGTAAGTCATAAGCCCAAAGTCGTCCGGTGAAACCTTGATCTGCTTCAGGTCCAGGGCTCTTATGGTGTCCTGCTCTATGGGAATCTCGTACTGCTTACCCGTGCGGTTGTCGGTTATCGTCAGCGTATTCTTGCTATCCATTCTTCCTCCGCCTCTTCGCCCTGCTCCAATTTTTGAGCTTATTTTCTCTCGCGGCGACAAAAGACGCAAAAGAGTTTGGGTGAGTATGGCTTCGGGTGCAATTAAGACCGGGGATCAATGTTCCGGCAGCGTCGGTTCTCATTAACCCCCCACTTCAGTGGGTGTCTGGTGGCGGACAGTGCTGACGGAACCGCTTTAACGGTTTCCGCTCCGCCCAACGTCAGCGTACAGAATTCTTCGCGAAAGCCGGTGGCCACCACAACGGGGGAAACCGTTAAAACGGTTCCCGTCGTCGCCCGCGGGAAAGCCACCTCACTGAAGTGAGGTGTTAATCAGATGAGAGTCTAAGGTCTCTTATCATTCTCGACCGGCACCACCGGCAGCAACGCTCTCGATGGGTGCGCCCGGTCATGATGAATCGTGTTCATCGCGACTCGGGTCTCGCTGTCTGCTCGCAACGGCTTCCCCGTGTTGGGATTCGGGTCGAAGCGTTCGTTGTTGGAACTGGTTACGTGAATCGCAATCCGGTGTCCCTTGTTGAAGACCAGGCTCGTGCACCACATATCGATCGCGAACTTATACACCTGCCCCTTCTTCATCATCACTTCGCGATTAGAGCCCTCGCGGAAGCGAGCCCTCACTGCCGAGTCCAGGACCAATCGCTCTTTGCCATCCGGATAGACGTCCACCAGTTTCGCCATGAAGTCGGTATCGGGCGCGTCGCTTTCGGCCCACAGCTCGACCTTCACCTTGCCCGTTATTCCGACCGGCGCTTGAAGCGGCCCTGTCGAGAATTTCAGAATGTCTTTCCGATCGCCCGTCGCCCGCTGGTCCATCGGTCCCTTCTTCAAATAGAGGTTCCCGCCTCCGATGGTCGGCACGGGGTTATTAGGATCGTAGCTGTAGCTGTCTGTGCTCTCTTTCTGATCGAGCACGTTGTCCGCGAGTCTTCCGTTAGATGCGAGAAAGTATGAGGCGGACTTAGCGGGGACGGGCCACGCGGCCGCAGTATGCCATTCATTGCCTGGCGCCTGCGGGTCGGTGACATCGCCCATGAGGTAATACTTGATCGGCGGTTCCTTCATAATTCCGTTGTCGACGCCTTTAAGCCAAAAGTCGAACCAGCGCATCGCCTCTTCGTTGACGTTTATGGCAGAGTTGGCTGGATATTTCACTTCGTCGAGGCCGCCGTGACCCCACGGGCCCATGATCAACTTTTGATTTCCGCGCGCACCCTTTCCTCCCTTCGATTGCAGGCCGGCGAAGTTCTCGATGTTGCCGTCTGAGAAGATGTCGTACCAGCCGCCGTAGTTGTAGACCGGCACGTGAATCTCCCCCCAGTGCAGCGACATCTCGTTCGAATCATAGAAGCCGTCGTAGACACCGTGCTTGAAGGTTTCATTCAGGGTATCGATTGCGTTCATACCCTTGAGCCAACGTTCGTTGAGCTCTCGTCTGAAGACGCCGCCCATGAACGCCGACTGATTGTAGATACTCGAGCGCGCGACCATGACGAAATTTGCGACCAGGTGAGGCGGGTTCATCATCGAGGCCAGGTTTGCCGTTATGCCCATTGCCGAAGCTCCGAACATGCCGACCTTCCCGTTGGACCATGATTGTTTCGCAACCCATTCGACGGTGTCGTAGCCGTCCTCACCGTCGTCATAAAACGGCCGGTACTTGCCCTCGCTCTTGTGCAGCCCGCGGCAGTCCTGAATCACGAACGCAAATCCGCGTTTGGTCCATGCCGAAGCCCCTCCGCCTTGCGTATCTTTTCCGTAAGGCGTTCGCACGAGAACGGCGGGCCAGGGCCCACTGCCTTCGGGCAGGAAGATGCTGGTTGCGAGCTTGACGCCGTCGCGCATTGGCGCCATCGCTTCGGTCCGCTGGCCGGCTGTCGTGGCTTGTGCCGAAACACGCGGCTGCAACGACGCAAGAGGGAAAGCTACGAAACAGGCTGCCAGAGCCAGAAAAAGGGCGACTCTGAGTTTACGCATGGCGGGACTCCTCCAGACGAAAAGATGAACGATGAACTGGAAAGCCGGACCGTTCATCGTTCATCTTCGATCTCTCGTGCTTTATCGTTTCTGGTTATGCCCAGACCCATCCAAACTGGGTATTGGACGGCTGCGGATTCTGCTCGTACTCCTGCTTCAAGGCCATGATCTTATCGTTCTTGATCGCGTTGCGCTTCTGGTTCACGTCGATCTTGTAGAGCCGCGCTGCGTTCAATCCGAAGACCTTCGCCTTGATCTCAGGCGTCAGTTGCTTATAGCCGAACTTCTCCGCGATATCTGCGCGAATCTGGAAGCGGCGGAACAACTCGATCTGACCCTTCGGGCTGCCGCCCCATATCGAGTCCGTACCCCAGATTATGTGGTCTTCGCCGCCGGGCAGATTGAGCAGCTGTCCGAACAGGTGCATCGCAACTTCGGGCCGGCTTGCTGAGGTCCCCGCCCACGTCGATCCCAACTCGAAGTAGACGTTCTTGAGATTGCCGCGCTTCACGATGTCGATCAGGTCCGAGATCCAGGGGATGTACTGCGGATTGCCGGCAGTGCCTTCTTTGACTTTGGCGGTCGGATGCCAGGCAGAGTGATAGATGATGAAGTTGAGGTCCGGGAAGTCCTTTGCGACTTTCTCGAGGTCCTTCGGATGGCAGTGCTCTTCGTTGAACAGTCCCAGCGGAAGCCCCTTATGGATGCAGAGATTCTTAATGCCCATCTTGCGAGTCTTCTCCCAAAACGGGTAGCTGACCTTCTCGTCGTCGAGCCAATAGGCTCCGCCGCCTATCTCCGAGCCGGGGTACATCTTCCACGAATTGATCTTGAGCGTCTTCGCCTGCCGATCCATCTCTTCCATCTCTTTGGCGCTGGCCATGTTCGGCCGGAGCAGACCGTGCGAGAGCATGCGCTGTGAGTTCGCCCATGAGTTGATGTCGTTGCGCGTCTTTACCATCTTGTCGGGCGGCAGGATATTCTCCGTCCATTCCGAGGTCGGCACGCCGCTGATGATGGCCATGACGGTGTCGGAATCGAAGAAGAGCTCTTTGACGTAGTGGGCCTGGTTTAGTTGTTCGAGGGTTGCGACCGTTGTCTCCTTTGCGGGGCGGAAGCGGCGAAGGAAGGCGGCTGCCTGGCGCCCGGTGTCGGTCTTTTCGAACCAGCCCGACTCGACGTCGATGTGATGAGTCTGATTGTCGAAGATGAATTCTTTCTTGGGCCAGCCCTCCTGGTAGGCGGCAGGATCAAGCGCTTCGGCCGCATTCACTTCGTAGGTCTTGCCGAACACTTCGTTGAAGCAGATCATGGCTGCCGCCATTCCGCAGGAGGTCTGAAGGAATTGACGGCGAGACAGGCCCAACAGTTTTGCGTTTCGGTCGGCCATCACTCTCAGTCGATTCTCGACCTCGCGCTGTTTGGCAGACTGCGGAGGAGGGATGAACTCCTCATTGGACGAGATGCGATTGGGGATAGGCGACTGGATATCCGAGTTCGCATCCAGATAGCACTTTCGAATCCACATAGGTCACTCCTTTCCGGGTCTTGAACGACGAAGCAAGGACGTCGAAGCGTATTTAAGCTCAAACTTTGGACAGGTGCGGGTTGTCGAGCCCAAAAGAAGAACAGCGTGCGAGGGAGAAGATTTCCCTCGCACGCTGTGAGAGGAGAACTAGAAGCTGAATTTGGCTCCGAACTGCATGGCTCGCGGGCCGCCCGTACCAAAGGCCTGCCCAGCCCTTGATGTCGGCTGTCCAAAGTTAAATGTTAACGGTTGTGTGAGCACTCCAGTGGTTGCATTCCTGGTGCCCTGATCCAGGTTGCCGCTGAACCCCCCGAGGTTGGCGTTGTTGAAGAGATTGAAGACCTCAAAAATCGCCTGGATCGAGTGGCGTTCCGCGAACTTGAACTCCTTGGTCAACCGAACGTCGTGTGACTGGAAGCTGTCACCGAACTCAAAGGTGGGAGGAAGGAACACGGGCTGGATAATCGCTCCGCGTGCATCGGTCTTGCCGGCGAAGTTCGTATTGTACGCGCTGACCAGTTCCCTCAGTTCGGCCTTGGAGGTGCCGCGGCCCAGAGAGTTCAGCTTAAGTCCGGGGAGAGTATCGCTCGTGGTGCCATCCCCGTTCAGGTCGGCCGGAACGCGAGCATTGCCAGGACCCCTGGTCGAAAAGACGGAGATCAACGAGGCCTGGAAGCCCGCCGGAAGGTCCATGATACCGCTAAACACGAAACGGTGACGAGCCCCGACTGAAGAGTGGTTACCGAACCAGTCGGTCAGGTCCTCACCCGTGCTGAAAGCGATCTGTTGTTGAAGGGTGTAGGCAGCCGTGAATTGGTACTTGCTGGAGACCCGCTTGTCCAGCTTTACCAGCAATGCTCTATACGAACCGCGACCGCTGCTCTGGAATACGCTTAGCGCACCGTTGGAGCACTGCACGGCGGGATTGCCTGCTTCCGCTCCCACGCACTTCCGGATGACTGGTCCGCCTCGCGAGGCCACACGGTTGGTCAGGTTGTAGTCGGTTTGAAACAGCGTATGCATGAACTGCCGGAAGGCAAAGTCAGCCTTGATCGACATGTTGTGCGGCAGTTCGCGTTGCACGCCGATCGTGAATTGCTCAGTGTAGGGAGTTACATTCTGTGGATCCAGAAAGTCTGACCCTGTCTTGAAGAAATCGACACCGGTTAGTCCGGAACTGCCGAGAGCCTGAAGCTGCGCCTGAATGATTGGTGACTGGGAAGCAAGAAGGTTCAGGAAGTTCTGGCCCGTGAATTTGGTCGGAATCGTCGTGAAGTTGACAGGCGTGCCCCTTCGAACGTTGATCAGGTTGAAGGCTGCCAGCGCGCCAGGCAATGTCGGCAGTCCCGTCACGAAGTCTACGTTGGTCTGGAAGAAGTCTCCCGGCACCTGGACCCGGCCATTCCCCAACGGTCCTATGTTGGCACGTTCGCGTAATCGCGTCACGAAAAGGGCCGTGTCGTAGTAAATGCCCGCTCCGCCGCTGATGACGGTCTTGTTGTTGACCGCCCAGTTAAATCCTACCGAAGGAGCGATATTGTTCTTGTCCTTGCCCGACGGTTCGAGCTTTCCGAGCAGAGGCTTCAGGATAGGCGGCTTCGCGAGATCGTGGTTGAACAGGTTGGTCTCAAACAGATAAGAAGCTCCGTAATGGACCGTCAGGTTCTGCTTCACCTGCCACGAGTCCTGTCCGTAGAAGCGAAAGCGATTGCTCTGCCGAGCCTTATTCACATTGAACGGAGGCGGCTGAGACGGATCGCCGATGCCGACGAATGCGACTGCGATCGGGAGCTGAAGGATATCGTTTACTGTGATCTTGGCCCCCGGGGTCGAGAACGCTGCCGGAATAGGAATTCGCAGAGCAGCCTTCAGAGAGGGCGGCAGAAGAGCGTCGGGAATCGAATTGATCGTAGCGTTTACGCCCAATACAGTGTTGGGGTCGTGCAAGACGACCAGCGCCGGGTCGAGGAATGCCCAGAGCCCCTTGCCATAGTCGTGCTCGAACTCGCCGCCGAATCTCACATTGTGGGCGCCTTTGCTCCACACGAGATTGTCGCTGAACTGGTAGCGGTCGAGTATTCGTTGCTGAGGAGCGTTCTCGTTGTTACCGATGATGAAGGTGCTGCCATTGACTCTGAGTTGCGGACCGCCAACGCCGAGGCACCCCGGGTCGGCAGAGGGGCACTGGCTTGCACTCGGAAGTATGCTGTTGTTGTCAATGCGCTGATAGTTGAAGCGAAGGTCGTTGACCTTCTTCGCCCATGCTGACGTCAGGCCGACCTGAGCGTTATGGTCCTTGTTTACGTTACTGCGCCAGTATGAAGGCAGTGTGTTGCCGGTGACGGGTGCGAAGGTATCGTTACCATCGTGACTGTAGCGGGCGAACATACGATTGTTCTTACTGAGCTGCGGCAGGTCCAAACGCACATTAGCCACGAACCCGTCATAGGGACTCTTGGCGTTCGCATCGAACTGGTTGATGTTGAGAAATCCCTTGCTGACTGTCGAGAAGATCGAATCCTGCTTCAGCCACTCGACGTTTCCAAAGAAGAGCGCTTTGTCTTTCTTAATTGGACCGCCGAAAGACCCACCGTACTGGTAACGGTTGAAATCAGGCGCTCCCTGCTGCAGCGTTGGAACCGCGGCAAACTGGTCGCCGCGCCAAAAAGCGAACGCGGCTCCGTGGAACTGGTTGCCTCCGGTTCGCGAGACGATGTTCACCGCTCCGACCGACGTAACCCCTGTGGAAAGGTCGAAGTTGAACGTCGAAATCTGGAACTCCTGAATCGTCTCGGTCGAGAAGTTCTGTGCGGCCCCACCCGTGACGTAGTCGAGCACGCTGCCGCCGTCGACCGTGATTCTGGTGTTGGCCGAACTGGCCCCGCCGATCGATACATTGAAGAGATTGTTGGCATCTCCGGGGTTGGAAGTCGAAACGCTCACGCCGGGCTCGAGTTGAGCAAGCTGTAAGAAATTGCGCCCGTTCAGCGGCAGGGCGTCTATCTTCTGCCGGCTGATAACCCCGTCAAGTTTGTAATCCTGTCTGTTGATGAGCGGAGCGTCGGACGTGACGTCGACGATTTCGTCCTTCCCTCCGACACGCAGCTGAGCGTCACCCGAAGTCGTGTTGCCCACCTGTACAGTGACCCTGATGAGCTGAGTGGCGAAGCCCTGAGCTTCGATCTTGACCTCATACTCGCCGGGCGGCAGTGTGCTGATCGAGTAGATGCCGTCGCTGCCGGCGCTGATGGTCGTGACGCTGCCATTGTTCTTGTTGGTAACAGTGACGGAAGCATTTTGAATCACGGCTCCCTGCGGGTCTGTTACCGTGCCGCGAATCGAACCTGTCGGGCTTTGCTGCGCCCCGACTGGAATGGTCATTCGTGCGGCCAACGTCAGTACTGTGACTGTCAGCAGCAGGTATTTGAACTTGTTGAGCATACCTTCTTCTCCTTTCAATTCCTGTGAGCGGTAGGGGTCTCCTTGCGTACTTTCCGCGCAAACTCGGCTTGCAGGATCAGAGCGCCAGGGTCGGCGTCTGTGGCATAAGCCGGCTTTTATGAAGCCAGGGGCGAATCGTCGGATAAGGGTCGAAACACCGACACAAACATGAAAATTACAATGATTAAAAATCTAAGAGAGTCTGTGAACGTGATATCATCTTTTTTTTTACTAAACATTGTCAAGCCCATTCCGTCAAAAAATGAATCGCCATTCAGCGGACATAGATCGGGTCGGCGTAGATCCAGGGACGCTGCTCCCCATCCAGCGTCAACCAGGCCTCCAACCGGTAAACCCCGGCGATCTTAGGTTCAAACTCGATACGATCCGAGATAGCTGTCTTGATCTCAATTCCATTGTGAAAGAGCTTGAGCGTGCATCGAACGGGTGTTTCAGCCCTCAACTTCATGCCCTTGCCGAGCGAGACAACATCTCCCATGACCGCGCGCAGCTTTCCTCCTTCCCCCTCCCCGAACGCAAATCCGCTCGGGTCACACAGCCAATCGTGCGCGACGTACGCGTGTCCTCGCCGCAGCGCCTCCCTTACGTCAGGCTCGGTCAGCTGCGCCGCCAGGATGTGAGTGGTCACATAGCGCAGGCTCCGTTCGTATGGATCGAGGTCGATTCTGGCTATTAGATCCCCGGGCTTGCGCCCCTTCACCAGCTCTGAAACGCCCGCCGCCTGACCGGCGTTCACTCGGGTCGAAGTCGGCCGGCTGGTTATGTAGCCCACCTCAACCGTACTATCGTCGACCACTGAGACAGTGAAGACCTGATTGTGATGGCAGTCATTGGCGGCAACGCCGGTCAGCCGGTGCCTTTGAGCGTCACGGTCCCACTTGGCGATTATCGACGCGAGATAGTCTTGTTGAGCCCCGAACACCTCCTGAGGATACTCAGACAGTGACTGTTGCATTTGAGCGAGCCGAGCCGGATCAGTAAACGCCCCGCGCAGCCAAAGACTGAAAGCAGCTTCGTCCTTGACGTCTGTGTGATGGTTGTAGATCTCGAGGCCGTCCAACTCGCCGGTCGGCCAGTCGAGTTTCTCCTCGACGTGCGACAAAAAAATATTCCCGCCCCCTTCTTTGATCAGCCGCACATAACCGTCGCGCGAGTCCCACTTCTTATTCCTAACTGATGTCATCGGGTAAGCCAGGAATCCCTCGCTTTCAGCCCCCGGAATGAAGAGGACTCCCTCTTTCAGGCCTCTCCAACTGTCGTCGATGAAATCGCGCTCGGGCCGGACGTGGTCGCTCAGCATTATTATCTGGACCCCCGCGAGCCTGGCCGCTGCGAGGAGTTCGGGTCGCGTGCCTCCTGTATGAGAGGAGTCTTCGGCGTGGGCATGCAGAATCCCGCGATAATCCACGAGACCCATTCCCAGCGCAACCTTGTGACGTTCAGACGCAATCCGGAGCCGATCCTGGTGCACCGCGCTCAACCGCTGGAGTTGCATTCGCTCGACGCTCGAGTATTTCCGCCCAGGGCCTAACGCGGGCTGCGACGGATTGAGCGTTTCGCGTTCTGCGTTCCGCGTTTCGCGTTCTGGGATTCGCGTTTCGCGTTTCGCGTTCCGCGTTTCGCGTTCTGAGCTCTCAAACGGCCCGACCGACGCCGATCGCTTGATGGCTAAATTGGCGGCGAATATACAACCTGCCACCAGCATCGACGTGAGAAGTGTTCTAATCATAGGGATCGTTTTGCGTTCCGCGTTTTGCGTTCCGTGTTCCGTGTTCCGTGTTTCTCGTTCCGCGTGATCGTATCGGTTCTGCGAACAACTGGAGACTCTGAAACGCGGAACGTGGAACGCGGAACGCGAAACGACTATTACCCGGTCTTCAAAACCTCAAGCAACTGAGTAGCGAAAATGGGCGCCTTCTGGTCGTGCTTCAGGTAGCAGTAGACATCAACCGTCTGTTTGAGAATCCAGCTCGCCCACTCCTGTAGATCGCCAGTGGAGTAGTCTCCCTTCCTCAGCCGCATGTAGACGAATGGTCCCGTCACCTCTCGCACTGGCTCAGTGCCGTCTTCTTTTTCGACCACGCCGAACGCGCAGTTGTGTGTGCGCAACAGGTCAAACACCTCCTGGTCGAACCAGGAGTCGTGCCGAAACTCAAAGGCAAGCTTGCCCTTCGTCGCATACTTGTTCAGAAAATCCGTAAGCACCTCGACATTCTTCTTCAGGTTGGGCGGGAGCTGGACGAGCACCGGGCCGAGCTTCTCTTTCAGTCCAGCCGCGGCGTTAAAGAATACCCCCATCTCCTCTTCGGCGTTCTTGAGTCGCTTGATGTGAGTGATCTTCTGGCTGAGCTTCAACGTGAACGAGAAGTCTTCAGGCACTTCCGCGTACCAGCCTTCAGTGAGCTTCAGCGTCGGAAGGCGGTAGAAGGTGTTGTTGATCTCCGTGGTGTTGAAGTGTTGGGAGTAGTATGAGAGGAACTTTTTCGAAGGCACGTCTGGTGGGTAGAAGATCCCACGCCACTCGGCATAGGAGAACCCTGAGGTGCCGAGGAATATCCGGCTGGTCTGAACATCGCTTCCCACTGCAAGATCAGACGTCATCTGTTTCACTTGACGCTCCGGCAGATTCAATCAAACAACCGGACCGGGGCTCACTCAAATCCTGGATCGGCTCGGTGGTTCTGACAGCGGCGGTTGCTTTTGCGTGCCCGGCAACATGGGCATCGACCGATGCCGAACGCCGCTCGCGTCGAAGATTGCGTTTCCGACCGCCGGCGCAAGGCTGACTATTGGAGTCTCTCCGCATCCGGCCGAGGGCAGGTCCTTGCGGTCCACCAATACGGTTTCCAGCACTGGAGCATCACTGAATCGCGGCACTCGATAGCGCGACAACCGTGCATTGAGAATCTTTCCGTTCTCGAACTCGATGGCTTCAAACAAGGCGCCGCCAATGCCCATCAACATCGAGCCTTCGATCTGATTCTTCAGATTGTCCGGATTGACTATGGCCCCGCACTCAAAAGCCGTGACTACTCGCACGATTTTGACTGAGCCCGAAACGCCGGCCCTGACTTCGGCGCATGACGCAACATAGGCGCCTTTCTCAAAGCCGCCGGCGATGCCGAACCCGCAACCCGTTGACGGTTTCGCCTTTCCCCAACCGAATCGGGCCGCCGCACTTTCAAAGACCGCGCGCAGGCGAGGATCCTTCAGGTTCTTCAATCGAAACTCGAGCGGGTCCATCTTCAACTCGTGAGCCAGCTCATCCATGTTACTCTCGCGAGCAAAGTGATTTGCCGTAGCCGCAAGCGCCCGATAGGAGCCTTGTCTCAGCGGCGAGCGGACAGGATGAAACTCGATCTTCTGATTCGGAATGTCGTAGAGCGTTCGAATCCCGGAGGCGCCCGAGTTGTAGTTGTGAAACTCCCACGCGGTTATCTTTCCTTCAGCCGAGGCTCCGCTCTTCACATCGATGACGCCGGCCGGCCGGAAGTATGCCCACGTGAACTCCTCCTCGCGAGTCCATACGAGCTTCACCGGTTTGCCCGTCGCCTTCGCGATGCGAGAGGCTTCGATCGCCGCCTCGCCTGTGTGTTTGCCGCCGTAGCCCGAACCGGTGTCCGGCACGATCACGCGTACTTTATCTTCGGGCAGGTGGAAGACCTGCGCCAACTCGCTTCGAACTCCGAACGGGCGCTGAGTTCCGGTCCACACCGTCAGCTTGCCCTCATTCCATTCGGCGACCGCCGCGCGCGGCTCCAGGGGAATGTGCGCTATGTAGGCAATGGTGTAGGAGCGCTCGAGCTTGACCTGAGCGGCGGCCAATCCTTGCTCGATGGAGCCGGCTGCATTCGCTGAACGCCCTTCAAACCCCTGCCCCCCTTGTCCTTCTGTCGGATTCTTCTTCAAGTATTCGAACAGCTCGCGGCTCGAAGGCTGAGGCGAGCTTTTCCACTCGGCGCGAACCGAACTCAACGCCTGCGATGCGGCGTGCTCCGTGGCGGCCGCGACTCCGACGAAGTCGCCATCCCGAACTACAGTTACGCCGGACATCGCTTCGGCGGCTTTCGTGTCGACGGAGGCAAGCGTTGCGCTGAAAGCCGAAGCCCGAAGCACCTTCCCATGGAGCATCCCAGGTCGCTTAACGTCTGAAGTGTACTTGTGCGCCCCGGTCACATTCGCGCGTCCGTCGATCTTCGGCACTGAGGTGCCCGCGATCTTCCACTGATCGGCTGGTGTCATCGGCGCGTTCTCGCCGAGCGCCTTCATGAGCTTTTGACCTTTGGTGAGACGGCCGAAATCCAATGATTGTTTCGTTGCTGTGTTAACGATCTTTCCGGCCGAAACGGTGAGCCCCGCGCGGTCGGCCTTCAATTGTTCGGCGGCGAGATCGATCAACAGCTCGCGAGCCGTTGCGGCGGCTCTTCGAAGCTGCCGTCCCATAACCGGGGTGGTCATACTGCCGAAAGTTCCCATATCAAATGGAGTGAGATCGGTGTCGCCCATTGTCAGTGTAATAGAAGACACCGGGATGCGAAGCTCCTCTGCAACGGCCTGAGTTAGCGACGTACGGCTGCCCTGGCCAACTTCGACCTTGCCGGTATAGACGGCGACCCGGCCATCTTCTGCGATGTGCAGCCACGCGCCAAGTTCCTGGGGCGTTCGATCCCCTGTCCCGCGCCGGCGCCCCTGGCCTGACTCCTGTGCAAGGACGCTGTCGAGAAGAATGAAGACGAACACTCCGCCGCCAAGGGCTTTAAAGAATTCACGCCGGTCGAGTTCGAAATGAAAGGCGGGGGCGGCTTGAAGCTCATAGCGTTCGGGCTCAAACGGCAATTCGTCGATTAGCTTGTCGCTCATTTTGCACCCCCTTTCATTACCTTCGCGGCTTTGCCTACCGCGGCGACGATTCGCGGATACGTCCCGCACCGGCAGACATTCCCTTCCATAAGGCGAATGATCTCTTCGGCGCTGGGATCGGGCGTCCTGGCGAGCAGCGCTACTCCCGACATGATCATTCCGGGCGTGCAGTAGCCACACTGGAGAGCGCCCGCTTCGAGGAAGGCTTCTTGAAGAGGATGAAGGCGGCCGCTTTTTTCGAGTCCTTCGATCGTGGTGATCTGTTTACCCGCAGCCGCACTCACCAGGGTTATGCAGGAGCGCGTAGCCTTACCATCGATCAAAACCGTGCAGGCGCCGCACTGCCCTTCACCGCATCCATACTTTGCACCCGTCAGGTCCAGATCGTCCCTTAGAACACTGAGCAGGCTGCGATCCCCGTCCGTATCGACGCGGTGTCTCGTTGAGTTGATTCGGAGCTCGATTACTTTCGACATAAGACCTCGGGATGTTTGCTGGCTGGCGGAGTCCACTGACCGACTGAAAACGTTTGGCGTTTCGGGTTTTGGGGTTAGCGTTCGGCGAACGACTTGTCGGCAGACTCCTGTAATGAGGAACGCGAAACACAAAACGCAAGACGCAAAACGATTATAAAACAGATGAGCCCGTGATTGGCAACAGGGTGTAGCTCCTGGACGAAAGTTGAACCAAGTTGTGCAACGCGGGTTTAAGCTTACGAGCATCGATCAGCAGAGGGTGCGGCTCGAGGGTACGCCTGGACCGCGCTGATGTCCGCTGCAGTAAGATCGATCTTACTCACCGCTCGACAGGAGGTTCCAATGACAAGACGATTAGTGTCTCTAGCCGTTCAGACCTTCGCGCTCGTTTTGCTGATCTCGATTGCCGGTGTTGCGCAGTCGCAGGATCGCGGCAAGATTGAAAAAGACATCGAAGCTTTGCGTGAACAATTGAAGCAGAAAGAACTTGAATTTCTGAGTCCGTCCGCGGAAGATCGCGCTCAATTCGCGGAGTTTCTCCTCCAGCGCGATACCGGATTGGCTCGACTGCTTCCGAGGGAGAAATACCGCGACAAGCTGACTTTGCGAGAAGGCGGCGCCTACTATTCGTTTACAAAGCTGAGCAACAGTTACGATCGTGAGCCGCAAATCGGCCTCGAACAAGAGTACCTTAACACCGGATTTGCCGGAGCGGATTTTGGTTTCCTTGCATCGCTGGGCGACATCCCGCTTGAAAGCGTAGGCCTCGATCACGAGGCCGTTAAGTATCTCGCTACATTTGATCCGCCTACGGTAGAACCCGAAGCGCGAGTTCAACAACGTAGAAGTGGCAGCGGGTTCGAGATCGGACGTACCAGGTACAAGGGTCGCTTACCTGTGATGGTTGGTGGGTCCTACATCCTTCGCAGCATAAGCTATGATCGCTTTGATGTGTTGGTTGCGTTTCGGGTCGTCAGACAGGATACGGATGGAAGTCTGATTCTACTTTGGAAAAAACTGAGAGAGTTTTCCACTCCGTATTTGATGCGGTCATGATTCTCGCTTCCAGTGACTTATGACAACCTGTTTACCAGCGATCAAAAAGCATCGACAAACGCCATCCTGACCGAAGGGGCTCCACACAAACGCCCCTTCCGGCTCTGCTTGAGCCGCCCGCAACTAAAAGCTATGATGGCGCGGCCAGGCCTGGAATCGCCCCGTGCGGTTGTCAAACGCAGGGATTCTGTTTGCGCACGGCTGGTGGTTACCGCGCAATGGCCGGAGGAACAATGTCCAGACTGCTCGTTTGGGTAGCTGCTGTTGCGTTCGTTCTGCCTCTGTGGGGTTCACGCGGTCGAACCGCTGACACCTCAAAAAAAGGATTGAGAGTCGGAGTCGCGGCGATTCCGATCACTCCTTTCGGCAAAAATCCTGATTGGGATGGGACCATCACTGAATCAGGCGTGTGGGGCGAACACTTCACCGATTCCAATCACAACGGGCGCTGGGACAAGGGCGAACCCTTCGAAGATGATCCGGTAAACACCAAACTCGACCCGAGCTCAAAGGATAAGTATGACGGGATCTACCTTGCGGGCTTCGGCAACAATCGACTGGCGACGGGTATGCATGACGACTTATGGGCTCGAGTGCTGGTCCTCGAATATGGCGCGACCAGGTTCGCTATTGTTTCGATCGATGTGATCGGATATTACTCCAGGGCCAACTACTACGGCCTTGCCGAGATTCAAAAGCTGGTCGATCCAAAGCTCGGCATCGGTGAGATCCTGATCGCGAGCACTCACAATCACGAAGCCCCCGACACAATCGGTCCCTGGGGAACAAACGGGCTGAGCGATGGTAAGTATCCAAGGTTTCTTCGATTCCTGGACCGCCAGATCGCCAGGGCCATCAATGGAGCCGCTGCATCCGCCGCGCCCGCGCGGATGAAGCTCGGCCGGACTGACCCTCAGGCGTCGCCCTCGATTGCCGGAATGCAAACTCGCACAGGGGGCCGCCCCCCACGCTTTTTTGACGAAGAGCTGCGGGTGATGCAGTTCTTCGCTACCGAAGGCAGATTGCGCGATAAGGTCATTGCCACTCTGATTAACTGGAACACACATCCTGAGTCGATGGAGGACCGCAATACCGAGTTAACGTCGGACTTTCCTCACGCTGTGCGCGAAAGCGTCGAGAAGAAATACGGCGGCACGGCGGTCTACGTCAGCGGCGACATCGGCGCGGTCGAGATAATAGGCGATACTAATACCAGGAGCGGAGACCGCACATTATTTGATGGAAGAGACTTCCCGCTGAACCCTCAAGGCAACAGGCCCGCCTTCACCCACCAGCGAACGGAAGCAATCGGTCGAGACGTTGCAAAAGCGGTCTTCGATGCGCTTGAACGCGGCGAATCGAGCGCGGTGACTGGTCTGGATTTGAAGAAGGCCTGGATCAGCGTGCCGATGGACAACAAGGGTTACGTGTTTCTGACCAGCCAGGGAGTTCTCGACACGATGACGCTGCCGGCCGCGGGTAGCAGCCCGAAAGTCGAAGCATGGGTGTACGCCATAGCGATTGGCGATGCGCAGATGATCACAACGCCGGGCGAGCTGTTTCCCGAAGTGTTCTACGGGGTTGACACAAACCGCCGCCGTGATTGCCCCGAGGCAGACACCCGGCGCCCCGCCGAGCCGAGTGTGCGAGACCGGATGACGAGGAAGTACAAGTTTGTGCTTGGCCTGTGCCCCGACGAGTTCGGCTACATCGTACCGGGCTATGATTTCCTTGCTCCGGCCGTTGATGCGGCGGAGGGACTGCGCCGGGCCAAGGACCCGTGCAAGGCCAACAAAGTGCCGGATCATTACCACGAAACCAACTCCGCAAGCTCGTTGCTTGCGCCGGCCTGGGCGTGTGCGGCATCGGAGCTATTGGACGGGAAACCGAGCGACTCGGCCGCGTGCCGAAGGTAGATCGAAAACTGAACTCCAGGACCCGAAGACGCTCCTGCGAGATCGTGTACCTGTCCCCTCCAGTGCAAACCTTCAACATTCGTTCCTCACTGTCCTCTTTCAACCAGGCTCCGCTATGGGAGCCCCACCTCCCAGTCAACTCTGAAATCAGAATCGCAAAATCGAGGGCCTGAGCGCATTCAAGAATCAAGGAGATCAACCGGCGGAGGTCAGCGATGCAGCGTAGCTCATCAATACTCACTATTTCTGTTTGCCGGCCACCGCCTTTTGCGTACTCGTCCCTGCCACCTGCTCTCCAGTCTTCGGGTCCCAGATCAAGACATCCGGCCAGTGGTTCTCACGCAGGAAGCCCATGTACTCCCTGTGCCCTTTCAAGTAGTAACCCAGGAACGCAACGCTGTAAGAGTTGATGATTTTGTAGGTCAGCTCCATCGGCGTGAACTCGAAGGGCTCTTTTGTATTCCGCCTCTTGCCCTGGCCCACGCCGTCGCCGTGGTTCTTCTTGATCTTGAACATATCGGTAAAAGAGAAGTGTCCGCCATTCTTGAGCTCGAGCAGGTAAGAGGGGCCGGTGTGTTTAGCGTGATGATCGCGAACCGCTGCGTTGCCCGCCTCTCCAATCGTCGTGTCCTCAGAGCCGATCATTCTTAACGAGGGGATGGTCAGGTTTGTGTGCTCGCCGCGAGCGCCCGACATCGCAATCACAGCCTTGAACCGAGGGTCCTTGTCCGCCACCCAGATCGAAGTCATCGAGCCGAACGACATCCCGGTCGCGGCAGCGCGAGCGGTGTCGATGTGTCCCGCGAACCTCTTATCTTCGCCCTTGTCCCAGGCGATCATCTTGTCGAGCAGGAAGCTCATGTCCAGCGGACGGTCTTCAGCCGACTTCAGGCGCTCGGAGTTTTGATAGGTGATCACCTTGCCGTTGAGGATCGTCATTATGGCGTTGCCGGTGTGATCCGCGGAGACGATGATGTAGCCGTGGCTTGCCAGATAATCGCACCAGAATGTGTTCTGATGTCGCGTGCCTCCGTTTCCGTGCGAAAAGACAATGAGAGGAAATCGTCCCTTGTGAACCTTTGCGTCCCGAACAGCCTCATTCCAATAGAGTTTATCCATCTCCGCGACACTGATTCCGTAACCCAGCTTGAGAACCTTGTCCAGTTCAGGGGTGACGCCGCCGGGAAGGAAGTCGGAGTACTTGTTCTTCGGCATCTTGAGCGCGCTATCGTCAGCGGGATACCAGATCTCGGTCACGAGTGTGCGCGGCCCTTTAGTAAAGTTGTCGGTGCGACTCGAGTCGACGAAGACGGTTCGAGTGACGCCGACCGGGAATGGACCCGCCGCGAGCGGGTCGGGTGCTTTGGCGCTGCCGGGCTTCCCTGCGTCCGCAGGGGAGAGCAAA
>DASYSA010000541.1:0-9358 GCA_036003885.1 Blastocatellia bacterium
GGCAGGAGTTCAGATTTACGCGATTGGCGGCGGCGTTCTCGGCCAGATGGCTGAATTGACTGGAGGCAGAGCGTTCGAAGTAGGGGGCGGCGACCCGACCTGGGATACCTTCAAACAGATAGCAATCTATCTTCGTCACCAGTATGTTATCGGCTTCTATCCGACGAATACGGCGAGCCCAGCGAAGTGGCACAAGGTACGGCTTCGAATCAAGGGACCGAGGAGCCTTGGAAAGTTGACTCTCTCATACAAGAAGGACTATGAATCGTTCAGGTAGGATTTAGGATTTAGGATCTAGGATTTAGCATCCAGGAGCACTAGGATCAAGCGGAGATGCCGAATGTAGAATTCTGGATCAATCCTAAATCCTACGCTTTTAGCGGTTGGCGGAAGAGTTCGGCGATGTGACAGCGGAATCCCGGAAGGATGTCCTCGCTTACGAGATAGTCAGCTTCGGAAAGGATGGTAGTCTTCGTGGGCGAGTGATAAATGATGATGGTTCTGTGCTCGGGCGAGATGAGCCACACCTGCCGCACGCCTGCCGCGAAGTACTCGTGGACCTTGCTTATCACTTTCTCGAAGAGGTCGTTTGGCGATACGATTTCGACGGCCAGATCGGGAGCTATCTGCCAAATGCCCTCGGGTTCGCCCTCTGGCCCGATACGAGACGCAGAGACGAACGCGACATCCGGCAATCGCTCGTTTTGGCCGATCTTAAAGGTTGCATCTGGTCCGTAGACTCCACCAAGGCGATGCGCTTCAACGTGTAACCCGAGTCTCGTAATGAGTCGCACGCCAACCCCGCTATGTCTCGCCCCACCCATCTCTTTCTCCTCTGGGTGACCATCGACAATTTCGTATTCCTTATCTGGGGCGGCGATGATTTCAGGAGATACGGACATTGCGTTTTCCTTGAGGGTCTCCATTCTAGTGCTCCGTTAGATCCCAGGCAAGATCGCAAGCGGTGCGTAGTGTCTGTCGGTTGCGAGAAAGGTCGAGAGGATCATCCAAAAATATCTTTGACCTTATCGATGATTCCGCGATCGTCCGCCTGGCCATTTGGGCTCTCGAGTTTGGCGAACTCTTCCAGCAGCCGCCGCTGCTCGCGGGTGAGGTTAGTGGGTGTGATGATGTTGACGGATACGAACTGATCTCCGCGTCCTCGAGCGCCAAGGACCGGCATGCCTTTACCCTTGAGGCGATAGACCGCCGCGGGCTGTGTGCCTTCCGGAATTCGAAGGGTCTCCTGGCCGTCGAGCGTCCTGACGGTAATCTCCGCCCCAAGCGAGGCCTGGGTAAATGAGATCGGGACCGCGCAATAGAGGTGTGAATCGCGGCGCTCGAAGAAGTCATGTTCCTTAACGTGAACGATCACATACAGGTCACCCTGTCCGCCGCCGACTTCGCCGGCCTCTCCTTCGCCTGCGATACGCAGGCGCGAGCCGGTATCAACTCCCGCCGGTATCTTGATCTCGAGCGTCTTATCGTGCTCGATGCGACCCTCGCCCCGGCACTGTCGGCACGCATCGCGAATCACCCGCCCGGCGCCCCGACAGGCCGAGCACGTGCGGCTGACGGAAAAGAACCCCTGTTGGTAGCGGACCTGGCCGGCCCCTCCGCAAGTGGAGCAGCGCACGGGAGCGCTGCCTTCAGCGGCACCATTACCGTGACAGGTTTCACAGGTCTCGAGGCGTGGAATACGAATCTTTGTCTTGAGCCCGGCTGCAGCTTCTTCGAGGGTGATCTCAATATCGTATCTCAGGTCGGCGCCGCGTCGTGGTCCGCCGCGTCTGCCGGTTCTTGCGCCGAAGATTTCGCCGAAGCCGAAAAGGTCGCTGAGGATGTCTTCGAATCCCGGGAAGCCCTGTCCGAAGCCTGCACCGGCGCCGGCTCCCGCTCCAACACCCGCGTGTCCGAAACGATCGTATCGCGCGCGCATCTCGGTGGAGGAGAGAACCTGGTAGGCTTCTGCTATCTCCTTAAACCGATCTTCTGCGTCTTTGTCGCCGGGATTTTTGTCCGGATGATACTTGATGGCCAGGCGCCGATAGGCCTGCTTCAACTCTTGATCTGTCGCGCCACGAGAGACGCCAAGCAGGTCATAGTAGTCACGTTTACTGCTCAAGTCCGCTGTCACCTCGAAAAGAAGTCAGGCAGTTCTCGCTTCTCGTCTCAGAGTCGGGGCCCAAATTGAAGAGCCGGCAACTGAGTCCCCAAGCTAACCTACCGAAGGCGAGATTATAGCAAGTCTAGGATGCTTCTGGAAATGTGACCTCCTCTTCGCTGGTTGACGCTGAACCTGCCATACCCGTCGGACGGAACATGGCTTCGGTGATCATGCGGGCGGCATTCTCCAGTTCTTCGAGCGCGCTTCTAACCTCGGTGGCGTCGTCCGACATTGCCGCTTTACGGGCTCGTTCCAGCGACTCGCGCACGTAGTTCTGGTCCTCGGATGGAAGCATCCAACCGAACTCACTGAAGGAGCGCATGCTGTTTTGCAGGAGCCCTTCGAGGCGGTTGCGGGCAATAATCACTTCCTTCATTCGACGGTCTGTCTCGGCGTTGTGGCCGGCCTTCTCGATCAGGTCATAGATCTCGGAGGCAGACAGGCCCGACGATGGCGTGATGCGCATAGCCTGTTCCAGGCCGGTCATCTTATCGCGGGCGGACACCGAAACGATTCCATCAGCATCGACCTCGAAAGTAACTTCGACTTGAGGAACGCCGCGCGGCGCGGGAGGAATACCCACCAACTCGAACCTCGCAAGGCTGCGATTGCCTGAAGCGATCTCGCGCTCGCCCTGCAGAACGTGGACTTCGACGACCTGCTGGCTATCGGCAACGGTCGTGAACACAAGGCTCTTCTTCGTTGGGATGGTCGAGTTACGGTCGAGAATCTTGGTGAAGAGTCCACCCCGTGTTTCTATACCCAGCGACAGAGGGATGACGTCGAGCAGTATCAGGTCCTTGACGTCTCCGGTCAGGACTCCTGCCTGGATGGCGGCGCCGATGGCAACAACCTCATCGGGATTGATTTCGATCGACGGTTCGCGTTGGAAGATGTCACGGACGCGCTCGATGATTATCGGCGAGCGGGTCTGGCCCCCGACAAGCAGCACCTTGGTGATGTCGGTCGGGCGGAGCTTGGCATCTGTCAGCGCCTTCTGGCAGGGATCTATGGTGCGTTCGACGAGATCCATCACGAGCTCTTCGAACTTCGCCCGAGTGAGCGTCCTGTTGAAGTGCTTGGGTCCTGTCGAGTCGGCCGCTATGAATGGGAGGTTGAGCTGAGACTCATTTGCAGTCGACAACTCGCACTTGGCCCGCTCGGCGGCCTCCTTGAGGCGCTGAAGAGCGAGGCGGTCGGCGTGGAGATCGATGCTGGTCTCCTGCTGGAAGGTTTCGATCATCCAATCGACGATGCGCTGGTCGAAGTCTTCGCCGCCCAGGAACGAGTCGCCGCAGGTCGACAGGACTTCGAACACGCCATTGCACATCTCCATAATGGAGACGTCGAAAGTCCCTCCGCCCAGATCGTACACCGCGACTTTTTCGCTATCGCGCTTGCCGAGTCCGTAGGCCAGCGCTGCCGCCGTGGGCTCATTGATGATGCGCTGGACATTAAGTCCGGCGATCTTCCCGGCGTCCTTGGTAGCCTGCCGTTGGATATCGTCGAAGTAGGCGGGTACGGTGACGATCGCTTCCGTGAGTTCGTCGCCGAGAAACTCTTCGGCAGCGAGCTTGAGTCGTTGTAGAAGTATGGCGGACACCTCTGGTGGCGAGTAATCGCGTCCGCGTACTCGAACCCGGCAGTCTCCGTTTGGAGCGTCTGTTATTTCGTACGAACAGACCTGTCGTGCGCGCTGGACTTCCGGAGAACTGAATTTACGGCCCATCAGGCGCTTTACCGCATAGATGGTGTTTGCTGAGTTCGTTATGGCCTGACGCTTGGCAATCTGGCCGATCAACCGTTCCCCTTTTTCGGTAAAAGCCACGACGGACGGCGTGGTGCGTCCGCCCTCTTTATTGGGAACTATCTGTGTCACGCCCCCTTCGAGAATTGCGACACAAGAGTTGGTCGTGCCCAGATCTATTCCGATTACTTTGCCCATAAGGCTTCTCCTCCTACCTTGTCAAAGCGAGAAGGTACCAGGGGTCTTGATCCGAGTCTTGGGGGCAGGATCGATGATCTGATGCTAGGTTCTTGCCTGAGAACCTGAAACCAGGTGGTAATCAGCGTTCGGGTTGAGAGGCCACCTTCACCTTCGCGGGGCGCAGGAGCCGGTCACCTATCTTGTATCCTCTTTGAAACTCCTCGATTATCGTGTTCTCCTTGTGCTCATCGGTCGGTTCTATCGTCACGGCCTCATGAACGTGAGGATCAAATGTACATCCCAGTGACTCGACCGGTCGCAGCCCGAATTTCGTCAACGCATCCTTGAACTGCTTATGGATCAACTCGACGCCGTGTCGCGTTGCCTCCGGGTCGCCTTCGCTCTCTTCGAGGCTAAGCAACGCACGCTCAAGATTATCAAGGATCGGAATCATTTCCAATAGCACATCGGCCCGGGAGCGTTGAAAGGTCTCGGCTCTCTCGCGCTCGATGCGTTTCCGGTAATTCTCGAACTCTGCCTGCCGTCTCAGCAACTGGTCGTAGAGAATAGACCTTTCCGCGGTAAGAGATTCTATCTGTACCTGGAGGTCCGAGTTTTCTACGCCCCCGCCTGGCGGCAAGTCAGGATCGAAAGCATCGCTCGGTTGAGCCTTTTCACTGCGAGCTGCAACCTTCGGCTGCTCGTCAGCCTCCTCCACATTCTCTTGTACCTTCATCGCGGGCTGTGGTTCGCCCTCTTCTGCGCTCCCTCCGCTGTCATCAAACTCTATGGGTATCTCCCGTAGCTGGTCTTTCTTCTTTGGCATCTTCTCTCAAACGTCCTTACAGTTCCGCGATCCCACTTGCGACTCACAGCGCGCGCGCCGTCCGATTCTTGTGTGCCGGGTTCTCCGGATCGAAAACGCGCTCAAACAGCTTCGCGATGTAGTCCACTATGCTGATGAGCCTGTCATATTCGATTCGCGTGGGTCCGACCACCCCGATGCTCCCTACCGCAGTTCCACCCGAATAGAAACAGGGAGAAGCAATCACTGTGCACCCTCGCAGATCAATGAACCGGTTCTCACTTCCGATCCGCACTGCCACCGCCGCAACAGCTTCGCTTTGAGCGTTGGCTATGCACTCGTTCAAAATCTTCACTATCCGGTTCTTCTGCTCGAACATCTTGAAAAGCGCTCGCATTCGTTCCGTATCAGGGAAGTCCCGCTTCGCAATCATATTCGAAGCGCCTTCGATGAAAACGTCAGGCTGATCACCCTCCTGAAGACTCTGACTGCAAAGCGCTACCGCGTTCCGCAGAAGCCTGTCATACAGCGCTTTCTCTTCACTCATCCGGCGAACCAGCTCGTCGCGCATATCGGTCAGCGTACAGCCCTGAAAGTTCTCGACCAGATACCGTGAGGTCGAATTCAACTCGTCTTGAGAGAATTCCTCATCCGACCTTATGACTCGGTCCTGTACGCGGCCCGCGCTCGAAACGGTGATCACCAGGATCCGCGAATCTGTCAGCCGCACGAACTCGATATGATGCAATATGTCCTGAGTGATCGGCGGCGGTACAACTATACCGACATTGTCAGACAACTGCGATAGCAACTGGCTCGTGCGCTCCATCAATCGCCCGGGAATCGCCAGGCAGTCATCGCCAAGCAGCCGCTCGTTGATCCGGGCAACATCCGAGCGCGAGATCTTAGTGGATCCCATCAAATTGTCAACGTAGTACCGGTAGCCCTTGTCCGTCGGCACGCGGCCGGCAGACGTGTGGGGGTGCGTCAGGTAGCCTTCGTCTTCGAGCTCGGCACAGATGCTTCGCATCGTGGCCGACGACAGGCGCTCGCTCGACTGCTTCGCTAACGCAAACGATCCGACCGGCTCGCCGGTGGCGATGTGAGTCCTCACAATAGAGTAGAGGATCTCCTTTTCGCGGTCGTCGAAGCTGAACCCGCCTTTCTTTAGCATAGGTTAATCTTTGGGGGGCACGCCCATCTGGAGTATCGAGCGTAACTTAACATCAAAGTATCGGGCTGTCAATAATATTGCCTCGTTCGCCCGCCGCGACATCAATATTGCCCTGTCGGGCTACTAATGAGCAAGCCGGTCAAAACGCCTTCCCGCTTCGCTGTCGTGGCCATCCGCACCCTAATAATCGTCGTAACGGTCGCGGCGCATTTTTTTGCCACGCTTGCGACCGCCCTGGCCCCCGCCAAGCTGGGAAAATTGATCCGAACCGAAGCTCCCGAGACCCGCCAGCGTGAACGTAAACGAGAAAGCGCTTTCGTTGCGCAATCCCGCCTTGAAAGTGTTGTAGTTGAACTGCACTCCGCAGCAGTCCCACCCATAACCGATGTAGCTCCGCGAATGCCTCAACCGCCCTCTCGATATCTGTTCCGTGGTGACGAATCGGTCCGTGAAGTCGTAGTCGATTCGCGTCCCGGCGTAGACACCTTCGGCTTCGTTGCCAAACTGTACTATTGTGACCAGCTGGTTGCCTGGAAAGGTACCCGCCTCAAACCGGGTCGCATCCACATCGATGCGTCGCGAAAAATACCATCTCGTCTTCACCGATACCTTGTCCGTGTCCAGTCCGGCAGAGACCGTCACGTTGCGCACCACCTCGTTGCCCGCGCCGATGTCCATCCGTACGTCACCATAGATCGATGAGAGAGGGCGATATCGCACCTGTATATTGGCAGGGGAAAAACTACGAACCTGCCCGCCATAGGTAAAACCGGATAAGGTGTTGATCGGATAGAACTGGTTGCGCTGTCCCTCGACAAGCGCGCCTCCGAACTTGCGATCAAAGAAATACTTCTGGGCGACCTTGATGCTCAACAGCTCATAAGGCTGGGCCGGCGAGTCCTCGTTCGTTGCGGCCTCTTGAGCATCGTCCGCCTCGCGGCTTTCGGTGTCGCGCGTCTTATCGCCGCGGGCTCGGGATTGGGAGCGCTGTCGCCGTTCGTCCTCCCTCGCCATGTCTGCCTGCTTCCCGGATTCCAGTTTCTGTTTCTTCTCTTGCTGATCTCCTACGGGTTGAGTGTTTTCCGTTGACGAAGGTTTTTCGGGCGTCCCAGCCGCAGCCTTTCCGCCGGGATCAACACCCTTACCATCAGGGGCCCCTGAGCGATCACCTTTCCGGCCTTCAGGGCTGAGCGGTTCCATTTCAGATGGTTGATTCTGCCGATTGCGTGAACGTTTGCGGTCGAAATCAGAGACTCGACGATTAGTGAAAAAGCGATTGACGATCGCGTATTCAAACTCGTTCGTGTTCGCAACCGCGTCACGATCGTCGAAGCGGATGATGTTGTTGAATTCGTCTCCGATGCCCCTTATCGTGCGATAGGTGAAATAGGGCTCTATGACGTGCTTGAATCTGCGCGAGCCGTCGTCGTTCAAAAACTCTCTTTCGAGTGACGGGGGTCTCACGTCAACCGCGAGCTCCGCATAATGGCGTGACACGTTCACGGGCACGATCGGATTCAGCAAACTGATATCGAAGAAGGTCAGCCCCGGTTTAAAAATCGGACTCGTTGGATCCAGCCTGGGGTCCGCGGCCGCAAGGGAGAACCGGTCCGGATCGAACACGGGAACGCGGGGGTCGAAGCTGCTGGTATAGAAAGTTTCACGCAGCGCAAGGCTGGGCGTGACCGCGATCCCCGCGAAAGTCGCAAGAGCTACCGTTATCTTCGGCTGGAGATCGAAACGCTGCACCGCCGCAGGCGTGTTCAGAACAGGGCTGCCCGCGACCGTCTCCTCGCGCTTTAGGGCTCCCAGGCTCGTATCCAACGAAAAGTAGATCGGCAACCTGCTGGAGATCCGATGCGGGTATACGAGCATGTCTATTTGAGGTGCCTGGCGGATTTTGACATCGAAGTCGGTTCCGGCCTCTGAGGACGAAGCGCTCGGGCGATGGAGCGTCGTCGTCTCGTTCGATGCAAGAAGATTGAAGCTGAAGTATCGAGCGTTGTTGGTAGCGTAGAAGCTCGACTCGCGCCGGGGATCGACAACCTGGCTGATGTCATCGGAAAAGACCTGGCGGAACGCCAGGCTGGTCACCAGTGAGACGTTCCCGACAGCCAGCCAGCCGTGAGGCAGGTACTGAACGCCCTCGGCTACGAAGGCAGTGCCACCCTGGTTCTCGCCGGGGGGACCGAACAACCGATCCTTAACAGTAAACACTCCTAACCGCATGAACGAGTCATCGGAAGTCTGGGCGCGAAACTCCGCTCCTGTTCCGATCCCGCGACTGGTGTAGACGTCGCTCCGAAATGTGATGTCAGCCGATTGACCGAGCGTCTGGTAGTAGGCGACCTTGAACGTGCGCCCTTTGGCGTTCGACGTTCCCGAGGTCGGAATCAGGAAGCCCGACTTGCGCTGGGTTCGAGTTGCCGGTATCCAGGCATATGGCAGAACGAAAGCCGGCACGTCTTTTACGCGAAAGACTGATCGGTACAGCTTCAATCGATCGTTCATCTTCAACTCAGCCCGCCTTGTTGTGAAGACCCACTTCGGTATGACGTCTTCGCAAGCAGTGACCCTGGCATTGAACAGCTCGTAGGTGTCGGGGCCGGTCTTTTCTACACGCTCGGCCGTGAAGAAGATGTAGTCTCCAGTCTGAGTTCGATTGGTGAAGCCGGTGGTATCCCAGAAGACACCCCTCTTTGACTTCCAATTGATCTCCGCTCGTTTGGCGGTCACCCGCTGGTCGGTGCCCTGATCGAAGATGACGTTCCCTTCGGCGACCATATCGCCGGTTGTTTTGTTGAACGTCACTCGGTCCGCCTGGAGCCGAGTCTCCCCCTGGGTTGCGTTGACGTAGCCCTCACACAGAACAACGTCGCCGGCCGCGGACTGGCTGTCCGAAACCAGATTTACTTCTTCTTCGGAGCCGGCCGGCGCGTTCGCATCTGTGCCCTCTGCCTCTTGCGGTTCCTTTTGCTTGCCGCCCTTCTCGTCGACTCTCCGGGCGCGCTTCTTCTCTTTCTTACCCTTCTTGACTTGATCCTGCTCCGGCTGTTGATCGCGGGTGTAACAGGACAACGACGCGGTCGACGAGAAGGATGATTGCGAGAGTAGCAATGTGAGGACGAACGCACTCAGTGCGATCGAGAGCGTTGAAGGGCGGACCATCCCGTGAACAGACCTCCGAAAAATCTATGAGGACGGGCGAAGCTGATACTAGCACGCGCTTAATACAGAGCGCCACCGTACTCTCGCGCGGGGTCAGGCCCTCGATTCTGCGATTCT